>NZ_VCKW01000198.1 GCF_005889715.1 Actinomadura soli | reverse complement strand
GACGCCAGCAGCGGGGCGGCGGGAGGGACCGGGGGCAGGAGAATCCCCGCCACGGCGGCAGGCAGCCCGGGGGCCGGAGCACCACCCACGACCCCATCGACGTGATCACGGGCGAGGTGCTGCTCACCGAGACGGACGTGACCCTGCCCGGGATCTTGCCGCTCGTCCTGGAGCGCACCCATGTCTCCAGCTACCGCGACGGCCGGCTGTTCGGGACGTCCTGGGCCTCCACGCTGGATCAGCGCCTGGAGATAGACGCGACGGGCGTCCATTTCCTTTCGGCCGACGCGATGGCCCTCAAATACCCCCACGCGGGGGTGCCGAACGTGCAGTTCCGGCCGGTGGAAGGGCCGCAGTGGCCGCTGGTCCTCACGCCGGACGGCGGTTACCGCCTCACCGACCCGCAGCTCGGCCGCACTCTCCACTTCCCCTCGCCCGGGGAGGAGTACGGCTGGTCGGACGTGCCCGTCACCGCGATCACCGACCGTTCGGGCGACCGCATCGACTTCCGGTACGAGAACGGCACGCTGGTGGAGATCCGCCATTCCGGCGGCCACCGGGTCGCGGTCGACACCGCCGAGAACGACCCCCAGCGGATGGACGCGGGACGCCGCCTGATGGCCCTCCGCCTCCTCACCGACACCACCGCCGACGGCACCGACGGCGGCATCACCCTGATCCGCTACCGCTACGACGGCGACGGCGAACTCGCCGAGGTGATCAACTCCTCCGGCTCACCGCTGCGGTACGCCTATGACGACAAGGCGCGCCTGACCTCCTGGACCGACCGCAACGGCTTCTCGTACGGCTACGACTACGACACCGAAGGCCGCGCCGTCCGGGGCACGGGCTCTGGCGGCCTGCTGAGCACCACCCTCGCGTTCGATCCGGAGAACCGCACCACGCTCGTGATCGATTCTCTCGGCCACACCACGACGTACCGCTACAACGACCACCTGCAGGTCATCGCCCAGACCGACCCGCTCGGGGCGACCACCCGCTCCGAATGGGACCGCTACGACCGCCTACTCGCCCGCACCGACCCGCTCGGGCACACCACCCGCTACTCCTACGACGAGGTCGGCAACCTCACCGGCATCCTCCGTCCGGACGGCGCGCGGGCGGAGTTCGTCTACAACGACCTGAACCTGCCCGTAAGGATCACTGACGCGGGCGGGCACATATGGCACCACGCCTACGACGACCGCGGAAACCTGACGCGCATCACCGACCCCGCAGGCGCAGCGGTCACCTACACCCATGACACGTCCGGCCGGCTGACCGCGATCACCAATCCGCAGGGGCAGACCACCACGATGGACGTGGACGCCCTCGGATCCCCGATCGCCGTCACCGATCCGCGGGGCGCCGTGACCAGGTTCGCCCACGACGTGTTCGGCCGCATCGCGTCGGTCACCGATCCGGTCGGCGGCACCACCAGGTTCGGCTGGACGGTCGAAGGACGCCCCGCCTGGCGCCAGCTCCCGGACGGAACGCACGAGAAGTGGTCGTACGACGCCGAGGGCAACCTCCTCGAATACACCGACCCGGCCGGACATACGACCCGTGCCGAGTACACGGGCTTCAAGACACCGATCGCCGAAACCGGCCCGGACGGCGCACGCCTCGAATTCGGCTACGACACCGAGAACCGCCTGACCCAGGTCACGGACGCGAAAGGCGCGACCTGGACCTACGAATACGACGCGGCCGGGAACCTGCTCACCGAGACCGACTTCAACGGGCGCACCGTCACGTACTCCCATGACATGGCCGGACGCCTCATCTCCAAGGTCAACGCCACCGGGCAGACCATCGCGTTCACCCGGGACGAGATGGGCACCGTGGTCGAGAAGCGGGTCGGCGACGCGGTGTCCACCTACGAGCACGACCCGCTGGGACGCCTCACCGGAGCGGCCAACGCCGCCGCACGGCTGTCCTTCGAGCGCGACCCGGTCGGCCGGATCGTCGCGGAGCGCTGCAACGGGGCGGCGCTGATCTCCGAGTACAACCTCCTGGGTCAGCGGACACGCCGCCTGACCCCGTCCGGCGCGGAGAGCACCTGGACCTACGACCCCGCCGGGATGCCCGCCACCCTGACGACCGGCGGCCAGGTCATCGGTTTCGGGTACGACGCGGCGGGCCGCGAGGTGCAGCGCCGCATCGGCTCCGGCACGATCCTCGCCCAGCAGTGGGACGCCACGCACCAGCTCAGCACCCAAACCCTGTGGGGCGCCCCGACCCCGGAGTCCGCGGGGAAGGCACGGCTGCTCCAGCATCGGACGTACACCTACCGGCCTGACGGCATCCCCACGGCGATCACGGACCGCCTCACCGGCGACCGCCGGTTCGAGTTGGACACAACTGGACGCGTCACGTCCGTGTCCGGCCACGGCTGGGCCGAACGCTACGTCTACGACCGATCAGGCCAGGTCACCGACGCCTCCTGGCCGACATCAGCCGCGGCGAACGCAGCCGCGAGTGACGCGGTCGGTGATCGCGAGTACTCGGGGACGCTGGTCCGGCGGGCGGGCAACGTCCGCTACGAGTACGACGCCCAGGGGCGGATGGTCCTGCGGCAGCACGCGCGGCTGTCGTCCAAGCCGCTCACATGGCGTTTCCACTGGGACGCCGAAGACCACCTCATCGGAGTCGAAACACCCGAAGGGCACCACTGGCGCTACACCTACGACGCCTTAGGCCGACGCATCGCCAAGCAGCGCCTCACAGCGGACGGACGGCAAAGCGTCGAACAGACCCATTTCATGTGGGACTTCGACGTCCTCGCCGAACAGGTCCACACCCTCTGGTCGCCCGAGCGCCAGGCGTGGACGAGGGAATGCACGACCTGGGAGTACGAGCCGGGCAGCTTCCGTCCCGTCACCCAGGTGCGGCGGGTGCCGCTCGCCGAGGCGCCGCAGAACTGGATGGACCAGCGGTTCGACGCCATCGTCACCGACCTGGTCGGCGCGCCCGCAGAACTCGTCGGCGCCGACGGCGCGGTCGCGGGACGCGCCCCCACGACCCTCTGGGGAGCGAGAGACGCGCATCCCCCGGCACACGCCGACTGCCCCCTGGCCTTCCCCGGGCAGTACCGGGACGCCGAGACCCTCCTGAACTACAACCACCACCGCTACTACGACCCGCTGACCGCACGGTACGGATCCGCCGATCCGATCGGGCTGGCGGGCGGATTCGACCCGCATTCGTACGTCCCCAACCCGCTGTCCTGGGTCGACCCGCTCGGCCTCAGGCCGAAGGGCCCGCCGGAGGTCTTCGAGCGGTACGGCAGCAAGGCGGAGGCGGAGGCGTCCAGGGACGCCAACGGCCTCGTGCCCCGGCCCGGCCACGAGCGCCAGCCGAAATGGATCGGCGACCAGGGAACCGTCGACCCGAGGACGCTCGGCAAGCGGCAGAACTACACGCACTACATGGAGATCCACGCCGACCCCGGCACCCGGCAGTGGCTCAAGGACCAGGGCTACGAGACCAAACCGACGAACGAGCCCGGCCGCTACGAGATCCCCGAAGAGGCACGCGAGGCGTTCAACGAGCGAGTCCGCAAGATCGACATCCGACCCAGATCGAGGTGAGCCGATGTCCGGCGAAGCGAAGCGGAATTTCCTGGCGGCCGCCGGTGCCCAGGGCGACCCGGAAGCGCTCACCGAGACCTTCCGGGAAGCCCTCCAGGCCTTCGGATCGAACACCGAGGACAACGTAGCCGCAGCCCAACGCGTCGTCTTCAAAGCACTCCAACGCGACGGCGGCGGCACAGCAACCGCGCTAGCGCTGAACTCGACCAACGCGTCCCTGGCCGACGTCCTCAACGCCGCGGAGGGGACCGAGATCCCCGATTCCGTCCGCGACGCCTTCCCAGAGCTAGACCAGGAAGACTGGGACGCGGTCCTGCGGGTGGCCACCCTCGTCCTCATCGCCCTCGAACCCTGAGCGCCGCTGGACGATTGCGAATGAGCGCAAGCTTTTCAGCCATGGCTGATCTCGCGGCCGCCCGATTTCCTTAACTCATGACTACTCAAGCACCCAGAGGAATCCAGACAAGCGGTGGCGTCATGAGGACCGCGAGCCTGATCCTCGCCACCATCACGACCGGGCTGACGGCGGGCGTCTTCACCGAATGGTCGACTACGGTCATGCCCGGGCTCGGCGACGTCGACGACCGCACCTTCGTCACGGCCTTCCGGGCGCTCAACGACGCGATCGAGAAGCCGCTGTTCGTCGGCGTGCAGTTCCTGGGAGCGCTGCTGTTCATCGGCCTGGCCGTCGTCCTGCACCTGCGCGCGGAACATCGGCGGACGCTGATCTGGGTCGGGGCGGCGCTGGCGTTCTACCTGGTGACGCACGCCGTCACGTACGGCGTCCACCTCCCGCTGAACGAGAAGATCATGGACGCCGGGCCGCTCACCACCGACGCCGACTTCGCCGCCGCCCGCGCCCAGCTCGACGAGGCGAAGTGGACCGCCTGGAACGCCGTCCGCGCCCTGACCTCGATAATCGCCTTCGCCTGCCTAACCTGGGCCCTCGTCGTCCACCGCCGATTCACCCACCGAACAGAGCGCTAACTCGCCACCAGGTCACACCCCGGCGGTTTCGTGCGGGTCACGCTCGGTGCCGCCTCGTACCCGGTAGACGCCCGGCCTGATCTCCTCGGACCGCGCCGCGATCGACTCCCGCAGATCCGGTGGCCACCGGGTGTCCTCGTCCCACACCACCCCGGCCAGCACCTCCGTCAGACTCGACTCCGCCAGTTCCAGCTCGGCCAGATCAGCCCCTGAGGCGTCGATCTCCACGCTTGCCAGAGAATCTTCGAGGTCGCGGACGAGGTCGCGGACAAGGTCGAGGTCGTGGGCAAGGTCGAGGGCGAGGTTGAGGGCGAGGTCGCGGGAGTGGTCGCGGGCGAGGCTGAGGCCACGGTCGAAGTCGCGGTTGTGAGCGAGGACGCGGGCGAGGGCGTGGTCGAGGTCGCGCGCTCGGACGAGGGCGCGGACGAGGGTGCGGGCGAGCGTACGGTCGAGGGTGCCGCCGAGGCCGAGCAGGAAATCGAGGTCGTGGGCGAGAGTGCGGGCGAGGTTGTGGCTGCGGGCGAGGTCGCGGGCGTGTGCGAGGTCACGGGCGAGGTCGTCGGCGAGGTCGTGGGCGGGGGTGACGGCGTGGGTGAGGGCGAGGACGAGGACGCGAATCTGGATTTGCTGTGCTGGTCCCGCGAGCGCCGGATCGATGGTGGCCATGGTGTCGGGCTGGTTGTCCGGGGGACATTCCGCCAGGAGCGCGGCCAAGGCGTGGGCAGGGTCAGCGTATGTGCGCACGTAGTTCAGGAGCTCGGCGTCGCCGGCGACCAGGGCGGCGTCCAGCGCCTCGTCATCACGGTCTGGCTGGCTCCAGGGTGGCCATCTCACTGCTCGCTCCTCCCCTCACAATGCGCGGGTGCGGACAGGTGTTCCCTGAGCCGTTTGCGGGCCTTCTTCCGCAGGTCCCGAACCTTCTGTTCGGAGATGCCCAGCGCGGCGGCGATGGCTCTGGGAGGGATGCCGTCCAGGTCAAAGGCGATCACCGCGCGACAATCGTGGTCCAACCGCTGCAGCAGGGCCACCACGTCGCGGGCCTGGCCGGTCAGCTCGGCGTGCCCCGGGCCGGACTCCGGGACATCGAGGTCCGGGTCGAGCGAAACCCGGGGTGGGGCGCGGTGCTGGGCGCGGTGGTGGTTGAGGGCAACCTCTCGGATCCAGGCCCCTGGGTGGGTGACCTCCTCCCAGCGCCCGTCTTCAACCCTGCGCCAGCCCTGCAAGAACGCCTGCTGCGCGGCGTCCTGCGCGTCGGCGAGGTCCGCGCCGTCACGCATCACTAGCCGCACCACTAGGTGGTACTCGGCGTCGAAGAAGTCCAGGAAGTCATTCCGCATCGACGCCATCCTGGTCTCGGCCGGCACGCCGCCACCCCGGTTGGCCGGGACGGGCCCCCGGTGGGGCTTGGGCTCCTGGCGGCCATCGCTACTCATCGCCAGCGGCAGACCGATGGCCATGGCGGGCCCGTAGCCGGGCATCGGCCACGGTGATCACGGCAGCCAGTACCGGGGCGATCGCCCCCAGTGCCATCAGCAGGTCCATGCCGTGCAGTCCTCCCGTTCCGGCCCGCCCTGGCCACGGGGTTGCTCCGGGTGGCGGGCCCTTCCTCCGTAAGAGGGCCACAACCAAGATCAACGGGAAGCGCAGAACAAGATATTCTCAGCGTCCCGCTCTCCCTGGACTTCGATCGGGAGGCCAAACGTCCGCCAGCAAAAAGGGGACGGCCCAGACGAGCCGTCCCCTAGGAGCGTGCGGGTCAGGGGGTCAGGTCGAGCGAGCCGCCCTTGATGTCGGTGAGGAGGGACGTCCATGCGGTCGGGGCGAAAGACAGGGTCGGTCCGTCCGGGTCCTTGGAGTCCCGCACCCCGACCAACCGATTAGCCAAGGTTGCGATCTCAACACACGATGAACCACCACCACCGCTGTAGCTGCTCTTGCGCCAATGAGCGATAGGAGACTGCGTACTCGTCATAGATTCGACACTAGCCGTTCGATCAACGCGCGGGAATCAGAAGGCGACAGCGCGGCATCCCTCAGATGGTCAAACACCAGGCCGTAGTGGCGAATCTCCTCCAGATCCTCCAGGTACCAACCTGCGATCAGGTTCTCGACCAGCACCACGGACAGGTCGTCGGTGATCAGGGTCGTGAAGGACCCGTTGTGCCCGGGATGGGATCCGGCCGTGAACGGAAGCACTTGAAAGGTCACGTTCGGTAATGTCGAGAGTTCGATCAACCTTCTGAGTTGCCCTTGCATTACGTCCGCCCCTCCTTGCTGCTGATAGAGCGCCGCCTCGCTCACGATGGCCCACAGCTGAAGTGGATCTTCCTTGAACAGAACCTGTTGGCGGCGCATACGAATTTCGGTAAGTCCGTCCACGTCATGCGGCTCATCCCGCGGGATGGTTGAGGCGTTGACCGCGCGGGCGTATTTCTCACTCTGCAGAAGCCCTGGCACGAGATGTAGCTCGAATGTCTGCACACATGCTGCCTCTGCCTCAAGCGAGAGGTAGTCGAGCGTCGCCGGATCGAGCTTGCCCTCGTAGCGGAGCCACCAGCCCGTCTTCTTGGAGTCTCGGGCGAGGTCGTAGAGGGCCTTGCGGCGGTCGGGGTCGGTTAGTTCGTAGCGGTCGAGCATGTGCTCCAGGGCGGGCTGGCGGATGCCGCGTTTGCCGGTTTCGAGCTTGCTGAGGGAGGACGGGGTGCGGCTCAGCAGGCGGGCGGCCTTCTGGAGGGTGCGGTCACGGCTCTCCCGCAGCTCGCGCAGCATCGTGCCGAGCTTGCGGCTTCGCATGGTCGGGCGCTGCGGGTTGTCCATGGGGTAATCATTACCTGACGATGCGTAATCAGTGAAGGTTGTTGGCCTGGTTGGCCAATGTGACTGAGTCAAAAGTGACTGGGGCACTGGTGCCCGGGGACATCGGGACGAGGCGCGCGAACGCATCCCTTGAGGTGACGCGTCCAGCTCATTCTTTTCGGACACAGCGATCCGGAAGGAGTGGAGTAGTGACGGTTCCGACCTTGAGGTTCGACGCGCTTCTGTTGCCCGGGATGGACCGGGCGTCCGGGCACGCGCGGCGCTGGCTGCACGATCTGCTGGGCGAGCACCCGGCGCTGGGCGACGCGTCGCTCTGCATGAGCGAGCTGATCACAAACGCGCTGCGGTACACGGAGTCCGGGCGGGACGGGCAGATTCAGGTGGAGGTGGGCCATTCGGAGAAGGTCGTCCGCGTCACGGTGATCGACGACGGGGGCGCCGAGACCGTCCCGCACCTGGCCAGGGTGGACGAGATGGCGGAGGGCGGCCGGGGCCTGATCATCGTCGCGTTCCTGGCCGCGTCCTGGGGCGTCGAGCGGCGGGGCGAGGGCCACGCGGTCTGGTTCGAAGTCCGCAGGTGAGAAAAACAATGCCGATTCGTCAGGTTGTCGCGTTCTGTATAGCCGTCGCCCTTGCCGCGTCCGCCCAATTCGTGACGTCGGCCCAGGCGGCGGCGCTCCCCGCGACCGGCGCCGCGCCCGCCGGCTCGTACCGGCTGGCCGACGAGGACGTCACTCCCGGCGTCACGTGGCAGCACGGCGGGAATCGGCTGGACGTGTTCGTCCGCGGCGGAAACAGCAACCTCTACCAGAAATACTGGACGTCCAACGGAGGCTGGTCCGACTGGGTCAACCTCGGCGGCGGGCTGACCTCCAGCCCGGGTGCGGCCTGGCGCTCCACCGGGGACGAGCTGCACGTGTTCGTCCGCGGCGGGAACGACAACTCTGGAGCAGTTCCGGTGACGGTCGAGCGACGGCTGGTCCCAGTGGTTCAACCTCGGCGGCACCATTGAGTGACGGCTTCGGTGTTTTCGGCGTCGCTGCCTGACGTCACCGTGAATCTGAATCTGTAGCGGCTCGGCGCGTGGCGCTTTGGCCTTCGCGCCAAGGGGTCAGGTCGAGGCCGGGGTAGCGGAGCGCGACTCCGGCGAGGGTGTCGTCCGTCCAGTACGGGTGGCCGGGCGGCGGGAATCCGAAGAGTTCGAGCTGGCGTGGGCCGGCGTGTGCGACGAAGCGGTACCAGGCCGGTTCGTGGCTGCGGTCGGCCCACGCTTGGCGATTCCCCCACTCCGCTGCGGCGCGACGGTAATTGACGTGCATCGAATAGCGTGCGCCGCCTGGACGGGTCAGTCCCGTGCCGCGATGGAAGGTGCCGAGTTCAAAGGCCACGACGGTTCCCGCGGGCCCGGCGGCCGACACTTCCCGTTCATAGAGATGGGAGTGGCTTGAGGCGACGAACCCGGTTTCGTCGAGGTCGGCCAAGGCCCGCCGGGTTAGCCAGTTCGGTTTGGCGTCCAGATTCGCGGTGTGGGTCTTCGGGACGAGATGCGGCGGCCCCAGATCTTCGGGCACGTCCACCAGGAAGATGAACATCTCCAACTGCCGGAACTCGGCGGCTGTGCTGGGCACGAGCACGGTGTGATTGAGGTAGTCGCGGTGGAGGTCCTGGTCGTAATCGGCCGCTCCGGTGTATTTGGCCCACGCCTCGGCGGAGTAAAGGCGCAGGTCGTCGCCGCCTAGGAGCGTCGTGGCCAATCGGAGCAGGTCGTCGTGCACCGCAAGGAGGCTGATCTGCGTCGCGGCGAAGGGAAAGCTGTCGATTCCGGCGAACTCGTCTCCGAGAAATCGGTCCCGGCGGGGGTCGGTTCCGTCGTGAAAACCCTGCGCGGACGGGAACAACAGGTCCAGTTCGGCGACCGCGGGGCGCAGGGTCTCCTCGGAGAGGTAGCCGGGCAGGATGACGAAACCGTCCTGCCGCCATTGCCGAGCAGCCCTGTCGAGGTCCATGGCCGCAGTATCGTCCTGCTGCGACCGGCAGCCCAACCGATTTTCTTTCGTCCGCGCAAGCGTTGAGGCTAAGGCTTTCGGGCCACCGCGCCGTAGCCGTCGACGTGGATAGGTTCGGGTTCGCCCTCGGCGCGGTCTGGACGCCACAGCGAGATGGAGACCATCCCAGGGTCGACTTTCTCCAGCCCGTCGAAGAATCCGTCGAGTTGCTCGACGCTGCGCAGGTTGTAGGGCAGGGTCCCGGATTCGGCGTACTTCTCGGTGCTGCGCTTGGCGACCTCGGACGTGTCGGTGCAATCCCAGAGCACCAGGTAACTGCCCGACGGCACACCGGCCATCGTCTCGGACACGATCCGCTGGGCCGTCCCGTAATCCTGGCAGAACCCCATCACGCCCATGAACATCACCGCGATCGGCTGGCTGAAGTTCAGAATGTTGGCGGCCTCCGCGAGGATCTGCTGAGGACGGTGATAGTCGGCGTCGATGTACTCGGTGACGCCCTCAGGAGTGGTGCCGCGCATCAACGCGCGGGCGTGCGCGAGGACCATCGGGTCGTTGTCGACATAGATGATGCGGGCTTCGGGAGCGGCCCGCTGGGCGATCTCGTGTGTATTGGACTCGGAGGGCAGCCCGGCGCCGATGTCCAGGAAATTGCGGACCTTCGCCTCGGCCGCCAGGTGGTTCACGACGCGGATCAGGAACCGGCGGGACTGCCGTGCCAGCGGGATCAGGTCGGGGTTCAGCGCGGCGGTGGCGTCGCCGACCTGCCGGTCGATCTCGTAGTTGTCCTTGCCGCCCAGCCAATAGTTCCACGTCCGGGCCGGTGAGGGGATGTCGGTCCGCACCCGCGCCCGCACGTCCTCGGGGAGGTCGGAAGGCTGGTTCGCGGCCTGGCCGCCGGGCGTGCCGCCAGATGAGGGCATCGTCGACTCCTCAAAATGTCCGATTAGGCGGGATTCTACGGTTTCGTCGCCCGGCGTGTCAGGAACCCACGACCGAAGCCCGACGCGCCCCCGCCCCTGACGATCGAGCCACCCGCTGGAGAGACGGCGAGCCGAAGCACCTCCGAACGCCGCGCGAGGTGACGGATCTCAGCGGCCTTCGGTTGCGTCGGCCGCATCGGCTTCGGCGTCATTCGGCCGACCATTGAATGAGAATCTCTCCAACTGGAGCAAACGGCGACCAGAGTCGGATACCGGGTGCACATCATCGGACGCGAACCAAACGGCGACCGTCTCCACCTGCCCAACTGTCGACACTTTTCCTTAGGCTGACCCCTAGAAAATCCGATGCCTAGGGCCGCAAAAAGCGGCGGCGTGGCTCCCCCTACCGAAGGTTGGTGATCGAAATGCTGGTGCGCACCACTAACGGGGGCTCAAGTCAAGCCGAGGGAGATTTGCATGTCCATGGGGCCGCGCTGGCAGAAGAGCTCTTACTGCATGAACGCATCTGATTGCGTGGAGTTGGCGCGACTTCGTCCGGACACCATCGGGATCCGCGACAGCAAGCAGGTGCAAGCCGACGGTCCCGTCCTTGCTTTCTCCACCCCCGGCTTCGAGTCTCTGATCACGCGGATCAAGGGCGGGGACCTCGACCACGGCTGACCCGGGCGACCGCGGCTGACCCCGGCCGACCGTGCCCGAGGCGCCGCAGGCGAGCCATCCGCCGAGGTGACGGCACAGATCGTCACCTCGGCGCGGCGTGTTCGGAGAGCGCTGAGATGCGGCGGATCGACTCGTCGGACGGCAGCGCTGCCCGTCTCAGCGCCTCCCACGATCTGCGGTACATGTGCGTAATGCCGTCGTCCTGCACTTCCACGGAAACCGACAGATTCTCTATGTGCGCGATGTCCGGGAAGCTCACATCGTAGGCCGGAGCGAATTCCAGAAGCGTGAAACTCTCCGAGACAATGGGCTCCCTGTGCACGCCCAATGGGAGCACGAAGATCTCCACATTCGGAAGCGCCGACAGCTCGACCAGGGCTTTCAACTGTTTTCGCATGACGTCTTTGCTGCCGACGACGCGAAGCAGGACCGACTCGTCCATGATGGCCGAGAGAGCGAGCGGGTTCTCCTTCGTGAGCAATTCCTGGCGCCGTCTCCGCACCTCCACCCGACGCGCTATATCGCGCGGCGACAAGGCGGCGATGACCCTGGAGGTCTCCATGGTGCGACGGGCGTAGTCCTCGCACTGCAAAAGCCCTGGAATAACGTAAGTCTCATACGTCAAGGCCGCGTTCGCCTCGTCCTCCAGCGCCACGTAGGCGGCGAATTTCTCGGTCAGCGCGTCGCGGTACCGGGTCCACCAGCCGGATTCGGTGGCCGACTGCGCGAGGGCGAGGATCTCTCCCATGTGCACCTCGTCCACCTGGTACAACTCAAGGAGCAGACGCACATCCGACACCCGGACCCCGATCTTCGCCGTTTCGATCCGGGAGAGTTTCGACGGGGACCATTCCAGTCGCGAGGCGACCTCCTCCGCGGTCGGCCCGAAAACCTCCCTGAGACGCCGCAGTTCGGCGCCGAGCCGGAGCCGTCGCACCGTGGGGGTTGCAGCCACGACGACCTCCAAGGTCCGTCATCCTCACACGCGAGGCGCCACGAGTTTTTTGCTCTGCAAGTTGCACAACCAGCCTACGATATCAGCACCGATCGAACCAGATACATGTTCGAACCCCAACACCCAGGCGATACACGCTGACAAATGGTCGAACCGGAATGACTCTCCGTATCCTGGCCTCCGGGTGACAAAGCCATTCCTTGGACTGTGCATTTGGCCATGCATCTTGCAAGATCGTTAATGGCTGAGCAAACTGGAGTTACCACCACCCAGCAGTGGTCGATCACCGCACATCTTCGACGCGGTTCGGAGACCCCGCATCCGGATCGGGCGTACGTCAGCATGGCCCGCGAGGCAATGACGGTTCGCCGGGCCACCTTCCGAGGTCACGAGACCATGCCCCACCAGTGGCATGCCGGCGGAAAGGCCAGATTGGGGGTCGCTCCGGTGAGCAGCAACCAGCCAGTGCACAGGAGCATCCTTGCCATCGACATCGAGGGATCGACGGCGGCCGTGCGGACGAACCCGATCAGGCGCGAACTGCGGTCCCAGATCTACCGCATGCTCGCCGTGGCAATGGACCACACCGGGATAGACGGCCATTGGTGCGACCCGTTCGAGGACCGGGGCGACGGCGTACTCGTCATGATGCGCCCGGTTGACGAACTGCCCAAGACGCTGTTGCTCTCCAGGCTCGTACCTCAGCTCGCGTTACAGCTCTTGGAGTACAACACGGGCCTTCCGGCGGGCGAACGCCGTCGGCGCGGACTTCGGCTTCGGACCGTCGTTCACGCAGGCGAAGTCCACCGCGACGAGAACGGATACTTCGGGGAAGCGGTCGACCACGCATGCAGGCTGCTTGACTCGCCGAAACTGAAGCAATGCCTGCGAGACAGCCCGACCCCGCTCATTCTCGTGGTGTCGGAAGACATCTACTGGGGAATCGTCCGGCACGGATACGACGGCATCTGCCCCACCACCTACAACCCCGACTTGCGCGTCTCGGTGGGAGGACGCCGCCGCACCGGTTACGTGCACGTGCCCTCGACCATTCCGGACGCACCGGAAAACCGCTCTATGGCCGTTGCGTGAACGTGGGCGTCCAAATCTCGCAATAATGGCTCCTCCGGGTGAATGGGGGTCCCGTGTCCGTCGAGGTCGCAGCGCTGCGCGTGGGCGGCTCAGTCGCGCAGTTGGCCGCCGGACGATGGCTCGCCGGGCACGCCACCAGAAACGCGGCCGGTAAGGACCTGGTCGAGCTGATCAAGACCGGCTTCCCCGACGAGATCAAGCGGCGACGCGTCCAGCGGCAGTTCGAGGGCATCGCCGATTCGGTCGCCGAACGGATTCTCACCTTCGCCGGACACGAATTTCGCGACCTCACCGACGGTGACCGGCAGGCCGCCCTCCACGAAGTCGTCCGGACACTGGACGGCGCCGATCTCTCCGACGACGCACTGTTCACCGCCGACGCCGACCCAGTGAAGCTGGCACGCGGACTCAGGTCACGCATGTCGGTCCGCAAGGCCGAATTCGAACTGGGTGAGGCGGGAGCCCGCCTGTACGAGGTCACCCTGGACGAGTGCTGCGACTGCCTGGCCCGCATCATCGTCCATCTACCGCAGTTCGGCCCGCGTGCATCTGTCGAGATGTTGGGACGGCTAAGCGGATTGTCCGACCAGGTAGGCGCCGTCCTCGCAAGGCTGCCTGTACGAACGCTCGACGCTCCTGAAGGCCAGTCGGACGATGACGAGTTCACCCATCGCTATCTGGCATCGATCAGCGAGTCTCTCGACACGCTCGAACTGTTCGGCGTTCGGTTCGAGCGGTTCACCCGTCCACAAACGACGCTGAGCGTCGCCTACATCAGCCTGAACGTCTCCGACGAGGGCAAACAACGCGCTCGCCGGGCCACCGGGACGCAGGCTGTTCCCGTCAGTGAATGGCGAGACGAGGTAACGCCGAGTGCCGTGCGGGTGGAGGCGGCGCTTCGCGATCAGCGTCTGATGCTGCTGCGCGGCGAGGCGGGCGGCGGCAAGAGCACGCTTCTGCGCTGGCTCGCGATCACGGCCGCGCGGGGCTCGTTCAGCGGGCCATTGAGCGACTGGAACGGCTGCGTTCCGTTCCTCATCAAGCTGCGCAGTCACGCGGGCGGTTCGCTACCGCGTCCCGAAGAATTCATCGACGACGTCACCGGCGCCCTCGCCGGACTCATGCCGCGCGGATGGGCGCACCGGCGCCTGGCATCAGGGCACGCGCTGCTCCTCGTGGACGGCGTGGACGAGGTCGCCACCGCTCAACGGCAGGTCGTCAGATCCTGGCTGAAGGACATCGTCGCCCAGTTCCGCGACATCCGGATAGTCGTCACGTCCCGTCCGGCGGCTGCGGGTTCTGACTGGTTGCGTGCTGAGGGCTTCGGAACGGCCTTCCTTGAACAGCTCGCACCTGCGGATGTGCGGACGCTCGTACAGAACTGGCACACCGCCGTCCGCGAATGCCCTGACCTGCCATGCCCCCCGGAGCGTCTTCCTACGTACGAGGCGCGCCTGCTGGCACGACTGGAGGCGGCTCCTCACCTTCGGACGCTCGCGTCCAGCCCTCTGCTCGCCGCAATGCTCTGCGCCCTCAACCTCGATCGCGAAGCGCTCCCCCACAACCGCATGGGCCTCTACGCGGCGGCCCTCGACATGCTCCTGGAGACACGCGACACCAAGCGCGGCATCCCCAGCAGCCTCGAACGCGACCAGAAGATCCGCATACTCCAGGACATCGCCTGGCATCTTTCGACCAGCGCCCGCGTCGAGTTGCCCAAGCCGATGGTCGAACGGCTCGTCGCCGACCGGCTTGGCTCCATGCCGCAGGCCGGCGTACCCCCGAATACGGCCCTGGACGAGTTGCTCCAGCGCAGCGGCATCCTCCGTGAGCCGGTCCCGGGCCGCATCGACTTCGTGCACCGGACCGTCCAGGAGTACCTAACCGCCAAGCAGGCCGCCGACCTGGGCGACATGGACCTGCTCATTCGAAGCGCGCATCGCGACACCTGGCGCGAGACGGTCATCATGTCCGCCGGACATGCCAACGAGCCGCTGAGGCGCGAGCTCCTCACCGGCATCCTCACCCGCGCCCGCGCCGAGAGGCGGCGTGCCCGCGTCCTGAAACTGGTGGCCGTCGCCTGTCTGGAGACGCTCCCCTCCGTGCCGGACGACCTCCGCAAAGACCTCGGCCGTTGCATGGACGACCTCATACCGCCGCGCGACGAGGCATCGGCCCGGTCCCTCGCCACCGCGGGCGAGCCGGTCCTCGCCCACCTCCCAGAGCGTCTGGAAAGCCTGAGCACGACAGCCGCCGAGGCGGCGGTACAGGTGGCCTGGCTGATCAATGGCCCGGCCGCCTTGGAGGTGCTGGGGCGCTATGCCTCCGACCATCGATGGCGTGTCCGTCGCCAAGTGACCGAGGCGTGGGCCTATTTCGACGCAGACGAGTTCGCAGAGCGAGTACTGACGCGAATCCCCGCAGGTGATGAACTGACTCTGCTCCGATCGCAACAGCACGTGAGGTGCCTCGGCAAGGTGCCGCCGCTTAGCGTGCTGTTCGTTCTGATGGACGAGATCCACGACTTCGGCTTCCTCGGCCGGCACGCGAACAGCCTGACCCATCTGGGGCTCCGCGCGGACGAGCAGATGCCGGATCCCGCGTCGCTTCCGCCGCTCCCGAAGCTCCGTGGCCTCAACTACGAACTCGCCGGGCGCAGCGATCTAGGGTTTCTGGACGTCCTGCCTCGAATCGAACGTCTGTCGCTGCACGGCTGCGACTCGGTCGTGGACTACTCCCCGGTGCGACGCCAGACCGAGCTGACCAGCTTGCGGCTTTATGACTGCGCCCGTCTGACCGGCCTTGACGCCCTCGGCTCGCGTGGCACGTTGCGAGAGTTGGGGATCAGCGGTTCCCGCCTCACGAGCGGCGACGGCCTCGAAGAAGTTCGCCAGGCGGCCCCCAATCTCCAGGACCTCTCCGTCGGTGCCTGCGACTGGGTGACAGATCTCCGCCCGCTCACGACTCTTCCCCTTACCGCCCTCTACCTGTACGGCTGCAGGAACGTAACCGATTTCGAACCGATCTCCTCGTTGACCGAACTCCGTGTCCTGAACATGTACGGCACCCACATCGAGGACCTCGATCCGCTGCGGCACCTCACGAAACTGAAAAGCCTGTACCTCATGTACTGCGACGGCCTCACCGATCTCCGGCCCCTAGCGTCCCTGACCAATCTGGAGGAGTTGGCTCTGGAGGACGCAGCACCCGGGCTGGATCTCTCGCCTCTGGCCGGGAACCCCGGGCTGACCGTCCACATCGGTGCCTGGC
>NZ_VCKW01000197.1 GCF_005889715.1 Actinomadura soli | reverse complement strand
CGCATGGCCAGCGCCGTCGACGCGGCCGTGACCCTGCGCAAAGCGACTGTCCCCGACAGCGCCCGTTCGCCAGGTGCTCCTGGGGATGAACGTGTCCGCGGGTTGCCGGCCTGCCTCGTTCCGGATCTCACGTCGGCGGGTGGCGACGTACTCGCGCACCATCCAGTACGACACGTCGGTGGCATCCTGCTCATCGAGGAGCCGGTCGAAGATCTGCTTCGCGGTGTGTCGCTGCTTGCGGGGTGCGTCCAGGTCCGACCGTAGCCAGTCGTCGATGACGCCTCGGTAGTGGTCCAGACGTGAGCCGCGTTTCGGGGGCGGCTTGCGCGCCGGATCGCCGCATACAACTCGACACGAGACCCTGGCGGCTGCGCCAAATGCACTCACCCGCTTCGATTCCGGTCTGCCCAGTCGGCCGGCCCGGTGACCCTCCCGCCCAGGCGCAGGGTGCGAAGCGCGGTGACCTCGGCGATGGGCAACGTGGCGGCCGTGGCGAAGTCGACCCTGTCGGGCAACGGGGCGAGGTGCTCAACGTCGACGGCAACGCGCTCGGCCCACCCACCTTGTTCGGCCACGCCCACCAAGGGTGTGCCAGCCGCCGGTCCGGTGCCGTCCGCAGCGGGCTGTACCACTACACCTGCAACGTCCTGCCCGGGCCGCGGCGTTGGCTCCGGCGCCTCGCTGAACATGACTCTCGCTGATGTGTCCGGAGCATGTGAACAGCAGGCACTGGTCAACCTTTCGAATCTCGCGTCTGGGATACGGGCTGAAAGCAAGGAGGTCAGTTACAGGGAAGGGACCGCGGGAGCCCGAACCACGGAAGGACGCTGTTGTCGAAACGGGTCACGGCGCTGATCCGATCGCCGGCCAAGGTGAGGACCACGAGCCCCGTCCCACGCCGGATGCCATCGCTGCCCGAGCGCAGATAAGTACCGAATGCCGGTTGGCCGTTCGCGCGCGTAGGCACCAGGTGGTACTTCCGGTTGGCGCTCATGAGCGCGGCGTAGAACCCGGAGACGGCGTCGCGGCCGAGGTACTCAAGCGGCATCGGCGGCATGGAGACGCGAGCGTCGTCGGTGAGCAGGCCGACCAGGGCGTCGACGTCGCCGGATTCGTAGGCACGGGCGAACTTCGCCACGAGTGCCTCTTCGGCCGGCGAGGCGGGCGCAGGTGGTGAATCGTCCATCCCGCTCGGCGGGATTCGCCGGTGCAGCGTGGCGCGTGCCCGTTTGAGTGCGCTGTTGACCGAATCGACGGAAGAGTCGAGCATGCCGGCGACCTCGGCCGCCGGGTAGCCGAGCACCTCGCGCAAGATCAGGACGGCACGTTGGCGTGCTGGCAGGATCTGCAGCGCAATGACGAACGCCAGCGAGATGGACTCTTTCTGCTCATAGCGTGCTTCCGGTCCGAGCGGCGCGGCGATCGCACCGTCGAGGAGAGCGTCAGGGTACGGCTCCAGCCACACGACTTCGCCGAGCCGGCTCGGCTCCGGCGGTTCGATCTGGGGCACATCCCACTCCTTTGCCGGGCGACGGCTGGCCGAGCGAATCGCGTTGAGGCACTGGTTCGTGGCGATCCGGTACAGCCAGGTGCGGATCGAGGCACGCACCTCGAACCGGTCGAGTGCCCGCCACGCCGCGAGCAGCGTGTCTTGCAAAGCGTCCTCGGCGTCCTGGAACGAGCCGAGCAGCCGGTAGCAATGCATGTGCAGCTCCCGGCGATGTGGCTCGGTCAGCTGCCGGAACGCCTCGCCATCGCCGGCCTGCGCCCTCGCGATCAGCTCGCTCGCTGTCACGTCTCATCACCCCACCTGGTGTCAGTTCTTGCCGGCCCCTCTCCGGTTCTGACACCGGGCCGTCCGAGAACTGGGCGCGCCACGCCCGCCCAATTCCTCCACGGCGTGGTGTCTGCACCATCGACAGCTCGATTCCACCTCATGAGGAGCTCACGTGACACTCACGGGCAAGACAATCCTGGTTACCGGAGCCAACCGCGGCATCGGAAGGGCGCTGGTCGAGGAGGCGCTGAGTAGGGGCGCCGAACGGGTCTACGCCGGCACACGGCAGGCCCTGAACCCTACGGATGAGCGCGTCACGCCCCTGGTCCTGGACCTGACGGATGCCGCCCAGATCAACCTCGCCGCCGAGACCGTTGATTCGCTCGATGTCCTGATCAACAACGCGGGCGTCTACGGCTATGAAGACCTGGCCGATCGAGCCGCCCTCGAACAGCATCTCGCGGTCAACCTCTTCGGACCCTACGCCGTCACGCAGGCGTTCCTGCCCCGGCTCATCGAGTCGCAAGGCGCGATCGTCAACGTGCTGTCATTGGCCGCGGTGGCTGCCGTGCCCATCAGTCCTGCGTACTCGATCTCCAAGGCGGCTGCCTTCTCGTTGACTCAGTCCCTGCGTGCCACTCTCGCCGGCCAGAGCGTGGACGTCCACGCCGTACTGCCCGGTCCCGTGGACACCGACATGGTGCGCGACCTCGAGATCCCGAAGGCGTCACCACAGTCGGTAGCCAGAGCCATCCTCGACGCGCTGGACAAGGGAGAGGACGAGATCTTCCCCGATCCCTTCTCACGGGCGCTTGCCGATAGCTGGAACAGCGGGGCGGTCAAGGCGCTCGAACGTCAGAACGCGGCGCTCCTCGGCGCGGCCCGGAACCAGTAGCGGAAGGGCATACCAATGAGTACGAGTCTGCTGCTCCGGGACAAGACGGCCGTGATCTACGGAGCCGGCGGCGCCATCGGTCACGCCGTCGCCAGAACATTCGCACGCGAAGGGGCACGCCTCTTTCTCACGGGGCGCACCCTGTCGAAGGCGGAGGTACTGGCCAAGGAGATCGTCGCCGACGGCGGCGTGGCCGAGGCCGCGCAGGTCAACGCGCTCGACGAGAACGCCGTGGCCGAGCACCTCGACACGGTAATCGAGAAGGCGGGGGGCATCGACATCTCGTTCAACGCCGTCGGGCTCCGCAACACCACGCTGCAGGGCGTTCCGCTCGTCGATCTCGACGTCGAGGACTTCATGCGACCCGTCAACGAGCACGTGCGCGCCAACTTCTTGACCGCACGCCTTGCCGGCCGGCACATGGTCGCCAACGGCGCGGGCGTGATAATGACCGTGACCTCGCTTCCCTCCCGGATCGCCAATCCGCTCATGGGTGGCGTGGCCTTGGCCATGGCAGCCGAGGAAGCCCTAATCAGGGACCTTTCCGTCGAACTCGCGCCGTACGGCGTACGCGTGGCCGGCGTCCGGACCCAGGCCATGCCCGACAGCGGCACGATCGAAGAGGTCTTCGGCATCCACGCCAAGGCGCACGGGATCACTCGCGAACAGTTCCAGGCCATGGTTGCCGAGCGGACACACCGCAAACGCCTGCCGAGCCTCCAGGAAATGGCTGAGATCGTCACGTTCATCGCCTCGGACCGGGCCGCTGGTATCGCCGGAACCATGGCCAACATGAGCCTCGGAGCCATCCCCGACTAAGACGCCGGGAGGAGCACGATCATGAACAATTACGGGCAGGACCGCGGTCGTTGTCGGCGCCGGCCACGGCTTGGGCCGCGGCATCGCCGGCGCGTTCGCCGAGGCGGATGCTTCGGTGATCGCCGTCGCTCGGCGCGCGCCACGCAAGTAGCGGCACACCACAAGAGGGTCTTCGATCGGCTGGTGGCCGAGCGGGAGATGGAGGGGATCTCCTACTCGATCTTGTGTGAGTCCTTGTTCTGGCGGCGGCCGCCGATACGGGTCGAGGCTGGGATGGGGTCGCCGGAGGTGCCGATCCCGCTTGTCCACAAGCCCGGCACTCCGGGCCGCGGCACCTCACCTTGAGCCCCGTGCAGGGCGGCGGCTTCCCGGCGTGACCGGACGCCGAGTTTGCCGAGGATGGCCGACACGTGGTGGTCGACGGTGCGGACCGACACGACGAGCCGGTCCGCGATCTCGGCGTTGGTGAGGCCCTGTGCCAGCAGCCGGAGCACGTCGGCCTGCCGCTCGGTGAGACCTGCTGGATGGGTGCGGGTGGCCACGGCCGGTCCGCGCGGCAACCGGGTCACTCCGAGCGCGCGCAGCCGCGCCCGGACCTTGCCCGCGGCTGCGGTCGCGCCGAGCCCGCGCAGGATGTCCAGCGCCTCTAGGACCGGGCCGGGCTGCTTGGCCTCGGCCAGTTCCAGGGCGGTTTCGTACGGGTCCCCGATCCGCCGCCAGGCCGCCGCCGCACGCTGCCAGTCGCCCCGCAGGCCGCTCGCGTACGGTTCGGGACAGCCGGGAAAGCCGGTCCCGCCTGCGTCGATGCGCGCCAGATACCGGAGGAGCTCTGCCCGGAGCGGTGCGGCCCCCTGCCGTTCGGTCCGGGGCAGGAGTACGTTGCGGACCTGGTCGGCGGCCTCCGGCACTCCGGCCAGCCACGCCCATTCGACATAGGCGATCCCCGCGTACGCGAGCCCGAGCAGCGACCGATGCCGTCGTGCCCTTGCCCACGCCTCGCCGAGCAGCGACCCTGCCTGCTCGTCGCCACAGCGCGCCAGCAGCCTCGCGTACGGCGGCACGCTGTACAGGAAGAGCATCCCGGGATCGCCGGCGTCCTCTACAAGCCTGCGCAGTCCCTCCCGCGCGGCCTTCCAGTCCCCTCGTCGCATCTGCAGAAGGCAGCGATGGGCCTCCAGGTTGTACGCGTGGGACCAGAAGCCGTGGTCGTCTACGAATGCCAGCCCTTCCTCTAGGGAGAGGTCCAGATCGTCATAGCGCCCGAACCGATAGAGCAGTTCGCCGAGGTTGGTGTAGGCGCGAGCGGTGTATTCGTGGTGACCACCTCCCTTGGCCAAGGCGAGGCTTCCGCGCAGCAAGCGCAGGCCACCATCGGGCCCGTACACCTCGGTCGCGGCCATCCCCAGGTAGTTGGCGCACAACGCCACGACGTCGGTCCGGCCCGCGTCCGTGGCCTCCTGCCTGGTCTGCCGCAACAACTCGATGGCTTCCTCTGCCCGCTCGGTGAGAGCCAGGAACGCTCCGTGATTGGCATGCGCCTGCGCCAGCGCGGACGGCGATTCTGCGTCCTCAAGCACTCCTACGGCTCGCACCACGGCCGCTTCGGCCTCCTCCGTACGACCCGTCATGAAGATGTGCCGGGACAGCCTTACCAGCGCCTCCCCCAACAGCACCGGATCGCCTAGCCCCTCATACAAGGTGACCGCCTCGCTCCCGGCGATCACAGCCTCCGGATAGCGATGGGTGTTGTAGAGCTCCCACGCATAGTCGTCGACAAGCGCGGCCCGTTCTCGAAGCGAGAGTTCCCCGGCATGTCGCAGAGCCGCCTCGTAGTGCACGATCGCCTGCCGACGCGATCCCGCGCGGGCCGCCCGGCGCCCCGCCTCAGGAGCGAAAGCCAAGATGACGGCCACGTCGTCGGCCTCGACCGCATGGTGCACCAACCGGTCCAGGTCGGGGCTCTCCTGCTCGCGCAGCACCGCGACCACAGCTCGGTTGAACTCGCGCCGCCGCAGCGCGGGAACGCTCTGCGCGATGGCCCGCCGCGCTAGTTCATGCCGGAACGCAAGCCCTTCGTCCCGGACGAGCAGAATCCCCCGCTCTTCCGCTTCCGCCAGGACGTCGAGTCGGCTGCCGAACAGGCCCTCCGCCAAGGCGAACCCAACGTAGGTAGGCACCACGGAGAGCTGCTCCAACGCCGAGCGGCAGGCGTCCCCCAGGCGCCGGAGTCTCGCCAGGACCGCATCGCTCACCGTCTCCGGAATCTCCTCAGGAGGCACCGCCAATGCCTCGGTCACATAGAACGGATTGCCACCGGTCAGCTCGTGAACGGCCGCACCATCGCGCCCCGTCCCCTCAGCGAGCGTCCGTACGGCCGCAGGCGAAAGCGGCCGCAACGGCACGCGCCGTACCGCGACCCCACCCAGCCCCCCGAGAAGCTCCTGCAGAGGGTGGCCGGCACCGAGCACCTCGTTCCTGAACGTCAGTACGATCACGACCCTGAGGACCACCAGTCGCCGCGCCAGATACCGCAGCACGTCCAGCGTCCCGTCATCGGCCCAGTGGACGTCCTCGACGATGAGCACGGCCGGATCCGGCCCACCGAACTCGGCCGCCGCGGCGGCGAAGACCTCCTCCCTCGGTCTCGCCCCGCCCAGCGCCCGTTCCAGCGGGCCACCAGTGCCGCACGCGGCCTCCCGCAAAGGCCCCAGTCCGCAGGGCGCCATCAGGTCGTCGCACGCTCCCACCAGCACGCGCAGCCCGTCGCGGTGCGACTCCTGAAAGGCGCGGACGAGGCTTGTCTTGCCGATCCCGGCTTCCCCGGTCACCAGCACGATGCTCCCGCCCGCGGCACTGCCGGCCCGCAGGCCCCGCACTGCCGCCGCGAGAACTCCCAATTCAAGATCACGCTCGATGATGGCCCCCGCCATGCGCGCCATCGTGACACCCGGTCGCGTCCGTTCGCCATCCGTGAGAACCACGAACCCTGATGTAGGCAACCGCCCCCCGGCACATAGGCAACGCTCACCGATGCCCGGCCTCGCCCCCGGTCCGTAGACATATGTCCGGCATATCGACACCACAGGAAGGTCCCTCAATCGTGATAGCCAGAGTCAGGAAAGCGGCCCTATCGGCGGCAGCACTCAGCGCGGTCGTTGCCGGCGCCACGGTGGTGGCAGGCAACCCCGCCGAGGCACGCACCTGCGCCACGTTCGGCCACATCGGCCTCTTCGAGGGCGCGGTGTGGGGCGACCGCTCCATCTACTGCGACCCGCCCGACCTGCTGTCCCCGCTGCCCACCACGATCCAGAAGAAGAGCGGCACGACCTGGATGACCGTCACGCCGACCGGCGATGGTGCCGCCAGCTACGTCTGCAAGGGCTCTGCCTTCAACACCTACCGGCTCAAGGAAGCGCCCGGGAAACAGACCACCGTCGCCTGCTCCTGAAAGGACCACCAACACATGTCACGCATCATCCGTTCGGGACTCGCCACGGCCGTGCTCAGCACCGCCATCACCGGCATCGCCCTGGCCAGCGGACCGGCGCAGGCACGAGCCTGCTTCCTGTCGATCGAGCTGGAGCACTTCAACGGCTCCGTGGTCGGCGCGCGGTCGCGGTACTGCGAGCCCCCTGGCGTGGACAACCCGTTGCCCACGACGATCCAGCGCAAGTCCGGCACTTCCTGGGTGAACGTGACCGGGACCGGCACTGGCGGCGCCGCATACAAGTGCGTTGGGACATCGAGCCGCACATACCGGCTCAAGGAGACCCCGACGGCCGTCAAGACCTTCCCCTGCTCCTGAGGACCCGCGAGCGGGTGTGCCCGAAGCATCGCCAGGGTCGGCGGTGCTTCGGGCACACCCGGCCTCTGCGAACTCGGAGTTGAATCGGCAACCTGGCCGTTCTGAGCAACAGCCCCGGAGTTCCCTGGGGCCTCCGCTCTTCCCGGGGCCAAGTCCCAATGGTGATCAAGGCCGTCAAGATCGCTATGTGGGGCCTAGATGTTGCGGGCCGGAGGTTCGTGACGGGATGCCCTCCCGGCGCGTTCCCGTCGACGAAGATGCTGCGCTGGAAGACTGCGGTGCCGGCCCGCGTTGCCGTCTGATGTGAAGATCAGTGAGGCATCCAGGGCCAGCGGCGTCAGCGTCAGGTCGCTGCGCTTCTACGAAGACAGAGGGTTGATCGTCCCGGGCCGTTACAGCAACGGGTACCGCGATTACTGTCGCTCCACGCTCGATCGTGTCCACTTGATCCGCTCATTGCTGGAGTCAGGTTTGCCCGTGAGGTTGATCAGGGAGCTCTTGCCGCACCTGACGGACGCGTCCGATGTCAGCCCCGAACTGCTATGCGCGGAGTTTCTCGCAGAGGTCCGTCTCTATCGCGATCGGCTCAACGACCGCATCGCAGCGCTCGACACTCAACGCTCGGCTCTCGACGCGTTCCTGGACGGGACTCCGTGACGGCGGTCGATGACTTCGGCTTGACCTTCACACAAGCGTGAGGGCTCTAGGTTCCGGGCATGCCGGCTGAGAACGACACGATGCGAGCCCTCATCCAGCAATCACGCGGCGGGCCGAGAGACCTCACCCTCTCTCATGACCGCCCTCGACCCACCACCCCTGGCCCGAGCGAGTACCTGATTCGAGTAGGTGCCGCCGGAGTCAACTTCGCGGACGTCATGCAGACCCGTGGAACCTACGGAGGCGGACCGCAGGCCCCCTATGTCGCGGGATTCGAAGCCGCTGGTGAAATTGTCGCCGTCGGCGCGGACGTCGATAACCCTATTCCGGTAGGAACCCACGTCATCGGAGCTGGTCCGGGGGCGTTCGCGGAGTACATGGCGATGCCTGCTGCGGGCGTGCTCACGGTCCCGTCGGGCTGGAGTGACGCTGAGGCCTTGGGGCTGGTTCTGAACTGGGCCACCGCTCTGGCGGCGCTCCGGCCCTTGGGTGAGATCAAGAGCGGTGACGTGGTACTCATCCACGCGGCGGCTGGAGGTGTGGGGCAGGCCGCTGTCCGAATCGCCCGCCACTACGGTGCGCGCGTGATCGCCACGGCCTCACTGGCGAAGCACGACATCGTCGCGTCACTCGGTGCCGACCTCGTTCTGAACGTCGATCGCCCCGATCTGGCTGCCGAGATCATCCGCCGGACAGCAGGTGTCGAGCTCGTTCTCGAATCCGTCGGGAAGAAGACCTTCCAGACCAGCCTGTCCGTGACCAAGCCCTTCATCGGACGCGTCGTGGTCTTCGGTGCCGCATCCGGAGAGGCTAGCCTCACCACCCACGACTTGGTGTTTTCCCACCAGGTACAAGTCAAGGGACTTCACATCGGCGCCTTGGCCGCCGCCGCACCTTCCATCTACCGAGGTCTGCTCGACGAGATCCAAGAGCTCATCGAGCAGGGCGTATACGCCCCCGGCGCTCCACACGTTCATCCCCTGAGCGACGGCCCGGCCGTACTCCAGGAGGGCTCTCCGCCGAACGCCCGACGCCAACCATCGGCGGCGTCACAGGTGTGACTGAGCGCTTCAGTTGGCGGGTGAGCGCTTGAGGTGGCGAGTGGAACCCCCGCCGCCTCCTCAACAACATCCAGCAATGCCGCTAGCAGTACCCCTGCTTACGTGGCTAGCTCGCAGGCCACGCAGAATGCGGCCGGAGTCGGGGGAATTGAACCCGGCCCGCCGGTGCGGGCCGGGTTCCGTCGCCGATGTGGGCGCAGGGCGTTCGCTGTTGCACGGAACGCCGACCTGGTCACCTGGGGGAATGGCGCTGAAGAGCGGGACCCCCTCGGATGATCGCGTGTCGATCCTCTTCGCGGGCTTGGCAGTCGTTCCGGCCGGTCGTTCCGCCCGCGGCAAGGCTGGTCTCGCGTCGGCAACCGCACGGAGGAAGGGGCTGGTGCCAACGTAGCCCAAGATCCCACACCCAGGCGGTGGAGCTCTGACCCCACCTGATCTTGGTCCAAAGCGAGCCTTCTCTCCTGAAGGCCCTTATGAAGGCGCCCTCGGTTGAGCAGATGGCTGAGAGGGAATCGTTGGGCCACACCTTGGCGATGATGTTGCCCGGTTGACCGCCCGGCCAGCCCGGATTGTCCCGGACATGCAAAGGATTCGCGTCCAACGCGACCCGGACGGGGAACGACTTCAGGCGGGCCGATGGCGACGCGCCGGGAGTGACGCTCCCGGTCGCTGCCGTTGCCCCGGCCAGGAGCGCGGCTGCGGTGAGCGCGATGGTAACGGCGACACCACGGTGTGTCGGCCTGCGGACCGCCGATCCACGGGCTCTGCCGTCAGAGACGGCGGTAAACCGCTGCCGTCCTGCCTCGTTCATCGTTGTCATGTCCCGGTCCCCTTTCGGTCTTGCGATCGGTCTTGCTAAGGCGGTGGATCGCCTTTCACATCACCAAGTTCAGCTACTCTTCGGAGTCAGGCAACTCCATGGCGTAAACTAGCCACTTGTTGAAAACTTGTGCGGGTACCCTCCTGTCCCGCTCTCGGACGGGAGAACCGCGTACTGCCCCCCATTTGGGACGGAATCGGGTGTGATGTCACCATCCCCTGGCGAAGCCAGACGGCAGCCCTCTGAACCGGCCGAGGTGCGTGAGGTCGTAAACCAAGCCTTGGCGGAGTCGGCCTTCTATGCGGCGCGCGGTGTCCGGCCACCGGCCCAGCGCGTGGATCCACCCAAGGTAGGCACCTTGATCGCACGGCTGACCGCGGCCACGCAGCAGGAACTGCTGACCTTCGACGACCCCTCCGGCTGCATCAGCCAGGGCGTACCCGAGCGCATGCTGATGCACGTAGCCAACTGCGTCAACGAGGCTGTCACCCAGATTCCCGATGTCTGCCAGATCACTTCTCCGCAAGGCCTGGCTTCCGACACCGATCTAGGCACCATCGGGTGGCGCAACGGCGGCCAGGCGCGCCTGATCGAGCAGATTCCCCTCCGTCTGGGCGTGTTCGACCGTGCCACGGCCGTGATCCCGCTGGACCTGGAAGTCTTCTACAACGGCATGCTCGTCATCCGCGATCCGGCCGTGGTCAACGCTCTGATTGGCGTGCACCGCACATCGTGGGCCAGCGGAGACGACCCCACCGACCGCGACCCCCAGAAGATTCCACCTCACCTGGCGCCAATTCTGGCCTGTATGTACGAAGGGCTGTCCGACCAAACCGCCGCCGCCCGCCTGCGCTTGTCCCCACGCACCTACACCCGCCGCGTTAGTGAACTCCTCGCCCTGCTCGGCACCGCTAGCCGTTTCCAGGCCGGAGCAACCGCCGCACACCGCGGATGGATCTAGACGGGGGGCCGGGGAAGATCCGGCCGGGTATTAGCGCTGCCCGACGGAACTGACGGGCCCTTGCGCCACCGCTCCGGGTCCGAGGTCCGCGCCCCTTGGGCACCTTCAGAAACAAGATCATCGGCACGGAAGAGGATCCGAGACAGCATCTGAGGCCGGTGTAGTGCGGGTGAGGGCGGTCGCTCTGCAGCCCGAGCGGATCGCTCATTGCGCGCCGACGCGCCGACAACGCATCGACCCCGGCCATCACCCCGGGCCGCCACCCGGTGACCACCCGGTACCGCCAGCCCACCGCGGCTGCGGCCTACTCCGCTGCGGCGAACCGCACCAGATCCTCGGGCTGGATCAGATCTGCCGGGCGCACATCCAGCAGCCATCCCGTACCCGGCATAACCGCCAGGAAATCCGGGATGTGCTAGCCCCAGCCGTCCACCATGGTGAACCGCAACCGGGACGGCTGGGCCAGTACCTCCTCGGCACCCCCGAGGAAATCCAACGCCAGCAGCAGCCGACGCTCGGCCAAACTCTCAAACCCGTGCAACCGTCCCGTCGACACCATGAACTTCACCCCGGGACGATGCCGCTGACCAACGCGCCATGAAAACCGCCGTACCGGCCTCGTCCCCGCCACCGGGACCGCGGCCAGCTCCCGTACCGAACAGATCACCTCGGCCCGCGATGTCTTCCACGTCGCCGTCCACCGACGTGCCCCAATCACGACCACGCTCCAACCGATCGGTCGCTTCCGCTTCCAGCTCGAACGGCAGCAGCAGATCGTCCAACCCACAGCAATGCGACCACACGACCGCATCACCCACATCTGACGACAGCACCCGACAAGAACAGCCGTCTCAACAGCCATATCAGCCGCATTCGACGAAAAGTGACACCACTGTCACCCTCAGGTATGCGCTATCCCGCCACCTCAAGCGCTCACCCGCCAACTGAAGCGCTCAGTCACAACAGGCTGAACCAACGGAACGCGTGCGCCGACTTCCATCAAGGGAACACGTGTTCGATGATTGTCGGCATGGCCGCAGCTCACCCCAGCGACGCGCAGCAGGTCTTCCCCCCCGTCCCACGCCTGCCGGATTCCTCCGAAACACCCGCACGTCTGGGCGCGCCTGGACGGCGCCTGGAACCCCGCCACCCTGATCACGTGGCTCTGGGGCCCCCGCGAACGCGCCGTCGTCCTGCAATGCCGACCAGACTCGGCCAGCGAGCCCGTCAGCGGCACCTACCAGTACGACGGCGCCAGCGGCCCCATCCCGGTACCGCGACTCCGACCGGCCGCCCGACCAGTGGCGCTGGTGGTGCACCCTGGATGAGGCCAGCTCATTCCGCCCGCCGCCGCACGGCACCCGAACCACCTCACGGCCGTGGCCGGCCTGCCCGAGCTGCGGCGCATCTGTGCAGCTCGCTTGCCCGGCCGACGCCGCCCGCACCGCCATCATCTTTCTGCCCTGCGGGCAGCGCCTCACCATTCAGGATGAACCAGCAGGACGTTGACGGCTCTGGACGCCGACCTGCCCTGCCTGGGGAACGCCACGTTCCTCGGGCGCAGCGGCATCTCTGGCCGACCGAACGGATCCGCGTTATCGGCGCCGACTCCCGCAGAGTCTGCGGTGGTGGGCGCTCCCGCGCCGTGGTCGCGGTGGCGCGTTCTGGTGCGAGGTCGCCCCACTGGGTTGAGCGGCTCCGAGCGCCGGTGTCTGGCTGGGCGGTGGGAGAGGGCCGGGTAAGTACATCGAGGTGCTGGATCGGCAGCCCATGCCAATCATCTCGTGAGCCTCTCTGCTGCTCGCACATCGAGTTGAAGGCGCACCTTCCTCGCGGCGACAATGCCGCCACGGGACGCCCCGCTCTCTCGACCGCTTCGGCGGCGGGGGAGCGGGGCGTCTTGGCTGCCGTAGGTGGCCGCAATTGCCGGTAGCCGCCGATCGACCGGCGTGGGTACGGTGGCGCTGGGCGCCTTTCCCGAGGAGCGATCATGAAGTACTCGGTTGGTGACGCGGTGGTCTTCGGTACAGATGGCGCGACAGTCGTCCGAGCGATCACGACCGGGGAGTCCGCGGGTAGGAGTTGGACCAAGGTGACGCTCGGTTTCCCGTTCGACAGCCCCGCTCCTGACATCGTGGAGCCCAGGACCGATCATGGTTGCCTGGCGCCGTTATCGGAGGTGCTAGGGCCCGGTGGCGTTCCGGCGGTACTGGCGATCCTCGCGGGTCCGGTGCCCGACTCCGAGCCCACCACATGGGGCTCAGTGAGGGATACGTATTTGACCATGATCGGTGGGATCACACCGGACGCATACCTCGACGACATGCCCGCTGTGCTGGATGCCTGCCAGGTGGCGGAGGTGGTGCGGAACCTGACCGCGCGGCAGCACCGCCAGGAATCGGCCAGGTGGGAGACACAAACTCTCGACGAGGCCAGGACGGTGCTGGTATCGGAGGTCGCGCTCGGCGCGGGCATCGATCGGATTCAGGCGGAGGCCGCCATCGACGAAGCCCTGGCGGTGAATCGGTTGGCGCCCTAGGTCGCCGCTGATCCAGGACAGGCGGAATCTGGCATCTTCCACAGCGGTAGAGAGCAGCGGTGGCGCGGAACGTGCCCGCATGTTCTACACACCCCGTCACGGCGTGACCCGACAACCCAACCTTCTCCATTCCGCCCTCGGCGGAGGGGGAGCGGGGCATGTTCGTTTTGCCTGGCGTACTCGCCCCAAAGATCGTCGGTCGCGCGTTCACAGAACCGACCCGGTGGTCGCGGTCGCCTGGCATCGGCAGCCGCCGCCGACCGACCCTCACGGTGAATGGCCTGGCAAAAGAGTCTTGAGGACGTCGACCGCCCCGCTCTGACGCACAAGGTCAACGCGCACTGCTGCTGAGAGCATGAACGGGACCAGGAGCCGGTCTTGAGTATGCGTGGCGGTGTAGCCGTCCTGGCGAGGATCGGGCCGACTTCGCATACGACGTTGCCGATGCTGCTGGTCTGGTCGGGACGGGGTGTTCGACTGGACGGTGCGGGCAGGCCTTCGTTCAGAGGCTCAACGTCAGGCGGGGCTGCTGCAGGAGCCGTTTGGCTTCCCGCAGGCCGCTGAGCCAGGCCCCGTCGACGACGCCGAAATTGGTGTGGGTGGCCTCGCCGGCGAACAGGACACGTCCGTGGGGTGCCTCCATCGCGGTCAGGTCGGCGGCGAACTCCAGTTTGTTGCTGTCGCGGGCGATGCTGGAGTAGCAGCCGCGCAGGTAGGGGTCGACGGCCCACGACGTGGCGACCGCTGCGATCGGTGCGGGGGCTTTGCCGTTGACGGCTTGGTCGATGATCGACCGGACCTGGGCGATCCGGTCCCGTTCGGGGAGGGTGGCGGCCCTGGCGGCCGGTGAACCCGGGTTCAGAGCGACCATCACCGGCCGCTGGTACCAGGCGGACAGGTCGAGGATCAGCGGCCATGCGCGGCCGGGGTCGGCGACGATGATGTGGCGCGGTTTGCCGTCCGGCCACAGCGGGTGGGGGTAGCTGAGGGCGACCTTCTCAAAGTCTCCGAAGCCCATCCGGCCGATCGCCGTGGTCTTGGCGGCGGGCAGGGCCGGCTCGAAGGCGACGGTGTCGGTCTTGAGGACCCCGAGCGGCACGGTGAGTAGGACGTGGCTGGCCTGCAGTTCGCCGCGGGCGTGAACGACGGTCACGCCGCCGGCGTACTGGCGGATCTGCCGCACCGGCGTGTTCGTCTGGAGGTCGAGTCCGGCGGCCAGGGCCTGGACCAGGGGCCCGTACCCGCCCCGGGGGAACTTGTCCTGCTCCGCGGCCCCCTCGCTCAGGAACTCCGCGAAGTTGGCCAGGCCGATCTGGTCGGCGTCGACGCCGTCGTACAGGCCGAGCAGGGCCTCAATCGTTGCTACCGCCTGGCGGGGGGCGCCGTCGGCGAGGCCGTCGATTCCCTCTTTCAGGGAGGCGTGGTTGCCCTGCCGGCGGGCCACCCGGGGAAGGCGGCTGCCCAGCCCGCCCATCAGGTCGCCGAGCTTCTCGCTCAGTGCCGGGTCGGGGAACCGGCCGGTGGTGTGGTTCAGCACGTCCGCGCCGTCCACCAGCTGGGCCATGACCGCAGGCAGCAGTGGCGTTTGGAGGGCGGAGAAGACCGGCAGCAGCGGCGAGCCGGTGCCGTTGTGCACCCATGCCGCGCCGAGATCGACCGGGACACCGTTCAGGTCGACCGTGTGCAGACGCCCGCCGACCCGGTCGCGGGCCTCGATGACGGTGACCTCGACGCCTGCCTGGTGAAGGGCCCGGGCGGCGACCAGTCCGGCGATCCCTGCTCCGATGACCACCACCTTCGTGACCTTGCCCGCAGCCGCGGCGGGCACGCGGGAGGTGCCGTCGTCCAGGATCATGCCTCGGCGGCCGGGGCCAGCCGTGGTCGATCGGGTCGTGCATCCGGCCAGTCCCAGCCCAGCCGCTGCGAGGGCGGCCGTCAGCAGCGTTCGTCGCCCCAGCTGCCCGTCCCGGTAATTGTTCGTCATCATGATGATGAGAGTATATTAGTGGATCGTGGAGGCCAAGCCTGCTGTGCACGGCCGTCGCCGCGGACGCCCCGACATGGCCACCGCCCGGCGGCAGCAGATCGTAAGTGCGTTCCTCGCTCTGATCGGCGAGCGAACGCTGGCGTCGGTGAGCCTGGACGATGTCGCGGCCGCCTCGGGGGTGCAGCGCTCGGTCATCCGCCATTACATGGGCAACCGGGCACAGCTCGTACACGAGGCCGCCGCTACCCTCATCGAGAGCTATACCGACCTGATCAAGGTCGCGGTCGGAGAACAGCCGAGCGCGCCGCAGATCATCGGTCACCTGTTCAGCCGGGAATGGGGATCAGAGAACGACCTCGATCGCGCCTTCGACGAACTTTTCCACGAGGCCGCGCGCGACCCCGTCCTCCGCGACCAGCTGCACAACGCCTACGCCCTGCTGGCCGACGCACTCGCCCAGGCGATCCGGCGGGACCGCCCCGAAACTCCGGCCACCTCGGCGGAGCAGATCGCCTACCAGATCGTCTGCCTGGCCGAGCACAACACGACCATGCAGCGTCTGGGATTCCCCGCCGAACAGGCCGCGGCGGCGCGAGCACTCGCCCATCGCCTCGCGACCGAGGGGTGACGGCCGGCAGCCGGGGTCAGCGGTCATTTTGCCCGCTCAGCCCTGCCCACGCTCAAGGCGCGCGTGACGCCCGATCACCGGGAACTCGCCGAACGAGGTGCGAGGGCCCGCGGAGTCCCGCTCGCCCGCTACGTCGAGCTGCTCATCGAGGGCGACGAGATCGCACGCAACTTCGAGCCCCCCGGGCGTGGACGACGTCGACAAGCTTTCGGCGTGACGAGGAAGGTCGAGCAGGAGGACAGAGCATGAGCTGATCGGGCTGCAAGGCCCGAAGGAAATGCAAGAGGCCCCCGGCGCTGGGCGTCGGAAACTCACGCGCTCTAGGGCCTCAGAGCATGACTCAGGCGCGCTGAACACTCGTAGGCGTCGGGCAGCCCGGCGCCGCCCATCGCCAGGTCCGCATCCATCAACTCGTCCAACACGCAACCCGCGAGAACCTCACCAATGGATGAGCACAGCCGTGCGGCACCGATCGACGTCTGCTACATTTCTGTCATTCCGTAAAT
>NZ_VCKW01000196.1 GCF_005889715.1 Actinomadura soli | reverse complement strand
CCTCCCCGACCGCCGCCCCGCACCCCTCGAACAGGTCCGGGTGCTCGGCCACCAGGTGCCCCGCGCCGAGCTTTCCGCCGGTCTCCTCGTCCGCGAGGAACGCCAGGACGAGGTCGCGGCGCGGGCGGCGGCCCTCGGCGAGCGCGCCGCCGACCGCGGCGAGGGTCATCGCGACCGCGTTCTTCATGTCGACGGCGCCGCGGCCCCAGACGCACCCGTCCGCGATGTCGCCGCTGAGCGGGTGCCGCGACCAGGCTGCGGCGTCCGCCGGGACGGTGTCCAGGTGGCCCTGGACGAGCAGCCCCGGCTCGCCGGAAGAGGTCCCCCCGACCCTCGCGACGACGTTCGAACGTCCCGGCTCCGCCTCGATGACCTGCGGTTCCAGACCCATCCCGGACAGCAGCGCGGCGACGTACTCGGCCGCCTTGCGTTCGGTTCCGCCGGGGTTGGTCGTGTCGAACCTGATCAGGTCCGAGCAGATCTCCTCGACCGGAGCGACCGCGACGTCAGGCATCGGCGCCGCCCAGGGTGAGGGCCGCGACCGCGTACGTCCGGACGGCGGCGAGGTACTCCTCGACCGCGACCCACTCGTCGTCCCAGTAGCAGTCCATCGAGCCGGGGCCGTAGGTGACCGCCTTGATGCCCGACTCCCAGAAGATCGGTGTGTCCGGCCACGCGGGATGCACGTCGTGCGCGGCGGCCTCGCCGGTGCTGTGGCGGTGCGCGGCGGCGACGTCCGCGAGGAGGCGTTCGCCGGACGGCACCCGCAGCGAGCTGCGCGGGTTCTTCAGGCAGGTCGCCTCCAGCTCGACGTCCACCGGGAATTCGGCGAGGCGGTCGACGGCGCGTTTCACGGCCGCGCGGACGTCCCGCAGCACGTCGTCCTGCGTCTGCGTGGCCGGGAACCGGAAGTCGAACGTGATCTGGCAGCGTTCCGGGACGAGGTTGTGCGCCACCCCGCCGGAGATCTGCGCCACGTTGCAGATCTTGACGTCGTCGAGCACCTCCCCGGACGCGCGCGTGATCGGCATCGCGAGCACTTCGCGGATGATCTCCGCGGCACGCGCGACGGCGTTGACGCCGATGTCGAGCGCGGTCGTGTGCGAGGCCCGGCCGCGCACGGTCACGGTGACGTAGGCGATGCCGCGCTGGCCGGTGAGGACGCGCAGGCCGCTGGGCTCGCAGTTGATCGCGTACGCGCCGCGCAGGCCGTCGCGCAGCGCCTGCCGGGTGCCCTCGCCGCCCTCGAAGTGGTTCGGGACGGCGAGCACGACGACATCGCGCGGCAGCGGTACGCCGGACCGCGCCAGCAGCGCCGTCGCCATCGTCATCGCGGCCGTCCCGGCCTTCATGTCCGCGACGCCGACGCCGTAGACGCGGCCGTTCTCGATCTCGCCGCCGAACGGGTCGCGCTGCCACGACTGCGACGGCGGGTACACCTCCATGTGGCCGTTGAAGATGAGCGCCTCGCCCGGGTCGCGCGAGCCGGACGCGCGGGCCAGGACGTTCGGCATCCCGTCCGTCCCCGAGTGGGGCAGCTCGACCGCGAGGCCGGCGTCCCCGAGCGGCGCCGCGAGATGCTCGGCCGCGGCCGTCAGCGACGGGCCGTCGCCCCACACGCTCGGGATGCGGAGGAAGTCGCGGAGGAAGTCGATGAGCTCCGGCTCGTGCTGATCGATGAGGCCGAGCACCCGGGCCGTGTGGTCTTCCGTCGAGGTGGAAACGGTCGTCATCGTGGTCGCCCTTCGGTCGTCATCACGGTCTCGCTCCGGTCGTCATCACGGTTTCCTCCCTTAGTCATCACGCGATCCCTCCGGGCGTCATCATGCGCTCCCTCCGGGCGTCATCACGCGCTCCCTCCGGGCGGGGAGCCGCCCAGTTCCGGCCAGAGACCGGACGGGCCGAACACTCGCGTGTGGAACCGTTCGCCGATGCGGCGGTATCCGTCCGCGTTCGGGTGGAGGCCATCGTAGAGGTCGCCGGCGTCGTCGGGGCCGAACAGGGTCCGGCCGTCGAGGTGGCGGAGGTGCGGGTCGCGTTCGGCGCGCGTCTCGACGATGTCCTCGATCAGCGTCCGGATGCGGGTGAGGGTCAGGCCGGTGGCGGGGTCCCCGGTGGCGTGGTAGCGGCCGGTCTCGTCCTGGACGGTCGGCCCGGCGCGGTCCTCGGCGGTGGGGCAGATGATCGGCGACACCACGAGCAGCGGGGTCCGCGGATGGCCGTCGCGGACCGTGTCGAGGAAGCCGTGCAGCGCCGGGACGAACGTCCGCTCCTTGAGGGAGTCGAGGTTCTGCACGTTGATGCCGATTTTGAGCGTGACGACGTCGGCGGGCATGTCCCGGATCGTGCGTGCGGCGAACGGGTCGAGATGGCAGTTCCCGGCGAACGCCAGCGACGTCAGGTCGAGCCCCGCCTGCCGCGCCACCCAGGTCGGCCAGGCGTTGGTCGGGCTCCCGGCCTCCGCGCAGTGGCTGATCGAGCTGCCGTGGTGCACCCAGCGGCGGCCGGGGAGCTTGCCGGGCGCGACGATGCCGTCCGCGCGCAGCTCCCGCAGTTCGACGATCGCGGCCTGGGGCAGCCAGATCTCGACGTCCTTCCAGGACGTGCCGAGCCCCTCGAACCGGATCGTCTCCGGCTTGCCCCGCTCCGTCTCGACCACCCGACCGGCGCGGACGACGCAGACGTCGCCGCCGCGCACCTCCTCGGAGATCACCCGGGACCAGCTCGCGACCGCGTCGAACGCGACGGGGAAGAGCGGGAAGTAGGCGTTGCGGAACCGGGTGACGAAGACGTCCAGCTCGACGGTGTCCGCCTCGGTGCGGAACACGAGCCGCACCCCGGCGGGCCTCGGCACCATCAGCCGCAGGTACGGGTCGGTGATCTGCGGACGGGTCCAGGCGGGCAGCCGCCGGGGGATCAGGCCGGTGGGCGTGCGCTCCACGTCGAGCGCGCCCGCGATGGTGACGGGTCCGTTCACGAGGTCGATCGTCAGCACGTGCTACTCCCTCCGAGCAGGATGGGAACCGGGACGGGGACGGGGCGGAGCAGGGCTGGGCGCGCGGCGCGGCTCTTCGGTGAGCCAGCCCGCCAGGAGATGGTCGTGCTCGCCCGGCGCCGGTGCCGGGCGGAACTCCTCGACGCCGCCCGCCGTGCGGACGGCGCCCGCGAGGGTGCGGAAGCCGTCCGGCTCGTCCCGCACCAGGCCGCGGGCCAGCGTGTGCGGATGGGACAGCGCCTCCCGGACGTCGAGGACGGGGCCGCACGGCACCCCGGCCGCTCCCAGCCGGTCGAGGACGTCCGTGCAGGTCAGGTCCGCGAGGGCGGCCTCGATCTCCGCCTGCAGTTCGGCGCGGTGGTGCCCGCGGTCGGCGTCGGTCGCGTAGCGGGCGTCGGTGAGCCAGCCGGGGCGGTCCAGGACGTCCGCGAGCCGGGCGAACAGCGCGTCGCTCGCCACCGCGATGGCGACGGGGCCGTCCTTCGCCTCGAACGTTCCATAGGGCGCGCTGATCGCGTGGTGGCCGCCGGTCGGGTGCATGTCCTCGTCCGTGTGGAGCGCCCGCATCGCCACCGATTCCAGGACCGACACGAGGCCGTCGAACATCGACACGTCGATGTGCTGGCCGCGTCCGGTGCGTTCCCGCTGGTAGAGGGCCGACAGCACCGCCACCGCCCCGTACAGCGCGGGCACGACGTCGCCGATGCTGATGCCGACGCGCACGCCGGGGCCGCCGTCCGGGCCCGTCACCGACATCAGCCCGGACATCGCCTGCACGATCAGGTCGTAGGCGGGGCGGTCGGCGAGCGGCCCGGTCTGGCCGAAGCCGCTGATGCTGACCGCGACGAGAGCCGGGTTGAGGCGCAGCAGCTCGTCGGGCGGGAAGCCCAGGCGGCCGATGACGCCGGGACGGAAGTTCTCGATCAGGACGTCCGAGCGGGCGACGAGCCGGGCGAACCGGTCGCGGTCGCCGGGGTCCTTCAGGTCGAGGGTGATGCCGAGTTTGTTGCGGTTGAGGAGGCGGTGGAAGGTGCTGGCGCCGTCCACGAACGGGCCGAACCGGCGCCCGTCGTCGCCCGCCGGTGACTCGATCTTGATGACCTCAGCGCCCAGGTCGGCGAGGATGCGGGCGCACAACGGGCCGGACAGGACGCGGCTCAGGTCCAGGACGCGAACGCCCTCCAGCGCCGCCGGCTCCCGACGAGCCGCCGCGGACGGCGCCCCGCTCATCCGAACCATCGCAGGCCGCTCGCGCGGACGGCGTCGGCCGCCGACTCGTACCCGGCGTCCGCGTAGCGCATGATGCCGATGCCGGTGTCGGCGGTGAGCGCGGCGGTGATCCGCTCGTCCGCCGCGGCGGTGCCGTCCGCGACGAGCGTGACCCCGGCGCTCTGCATGTAGCCCGCGTAGCCGCCGCCTCCGGCGTGGATCGCGACGAGGTCGGCGCCCGAACCGGCCGTGAGCAGCGCGTTCAGCAGCGGCCAGTCGGACACGGCGTCGGAGCCGTCCGGCATGTTCTCCGTCTCGCGGAGCGGCTGCGAGACGCCGCCCGCGTCCAGGTGGTCGCGGGTGAACGCGACCGGGCCGCTCAGCTCGCCGCTGCGCACCGCCTCGTTGACCAGCAGCGCGAGCTTGGCCCGTTCGCCGTGCGCGAGCCACGAGATCCGGGACGGCAGCCCGGCCTGCCGCACCCACTTCCGCGCGGTCGGGATCCACCGCTGGACGAGCGCGTTCCCGGGGAACTCCCGCACCACCATCGTGTCGATGAGGTCGATGTCGGCCTGCTCGCCGGACGTCGCCACCCACCGGAACGGGCCGAGCCCTCGGCAGAACAGCGGCCGGATGTACCGCTCGATGAAGATCGGGATGCGGAAGGCGTCGACGCCGTTCTCCGCCGCCTGCGCCCGCAGGTTGTTGCCGTACTCGAACACGACGGCGCCCGCGTCCTGCCAGGCGAGCATGCACTCCACGTGCGTCGCGATGGACGCGCGGGCGCGGCGGGTCAGCTCGTCCGGGTCGCTCTCGCGCAGGCCGGCGGCCTCGGCGGGCGTCATGCCGGACGGCACGTACCCGTACATCAGGTCGTGCGCCGCCGTCTGGTCGGTGACGACGTCGGGGACGAGCCCGCGTTCGCGCAGCTCGGGGAGGACGTCGGCGGCGTTGCCGAGCAGCCCGATGGACGCGGCCGTCCGGGCGGCCACCGCCTCCCGCGCCCACGCGACCGCCTCGTCGATCGACTCGGTGGCGCGTTCCAGGTAGCCGCTGTCGATCCGCTTCTGGATCCGTTCGGGGTCGACCTCGACGCAGAGGGCGACGCCGTCCGCCATGACGGTCGCCAGCGGTTGCGCGCCGCCCATGCCGCCGAGCCCGGCGGTCACGATGAGCCGTCCGGCGAGGTCGCCGCCGAAATGCTCGTCGGCGACGGCGGTGAGCGTCTGGTAGGTCCCCTGGACGATGCCCTGCGACCCGATGTACTGCCAGTCGCCCGCCGTGTACCCGCCCCAGGCGATCAGGCCGCGCCGCTCCAGCGCGTAGAAGTGCTCGCTGGTCGCCCAGCGGCCGACCAGGTTGCTGTTGGCCATCACGACCAGCGGCGCCCGCGTTCCGGTGGGGAACACCCCGATCGGCTTGCCGGACTGGACGACGAGCGTCTCGTGCTCCTCCAGCGTCAGCAGCGCCTCGGTCATGAGCTTGAGGGCGGCGTGGTCGCGGGCGGCCTTCGCCAGGCCCGCGTACACGATGAGGTCGTCCGGCCGTTCCGCGTGCGAGAGCGTGTTCTCCAGCATCCGCAGGAGCGTCTCCTGGCGCGGGCCTCGGCAGCGCAGCCCTCGCCCCTGTCCTCGGCCGGCGATGTCGGCGATCACCATCTGTGTCCCCTTCTCGCCCGCCTCGGGCGCGGTGGAGTTGTCAGTCCGGGTGGCGCCCCGCGTGGCCACCCGGCAGCGGAAGCCCCGTGCGGCCGAGCGCGCCGCGCACGCCCGACTCGCGGACGTCGTGCCAGAACGACAGGCACGCCTCTTCGATGCGGACGCCGAGGACGAGCGGTGCCACCCGCTTCTCCAGGTCGGGGACGTCGACCAGGCGTTCCAGCATCTTCTGGAACTCCTCCAGCCGGCCCTGGTGGTAGCGGACCTGCGCCTCGGCGAGCCGCTCCGCCGTCCCCTCGTCGCCGAGCTCGCTGAAGAACAGCTTCAGCTCGGCCTCGTTGCGGACCTGGAAGACCTCGGTGTCGGGGTCCCGGAGCCACTCGCGCAGGGCCTCGCGGCCCGCCGGTGTCAGCGAGTACGTCCGGCGGCGGCGCCCCTCGGTCTCGGCGGACTCCTCCAGCAGCCCGGCGTCCGCCAGCCGGCGCGGCTCCACGTAGAGCTGGCTGTGCGGGAACGGCCAGAAGTAGCCGACCGACCGCTCGACGGCCCGCTTGAGCTGGTACGACGAGCTGGGCCCGCGCAGGCCGATCAGCCCCAGCACGAGGTAGGAGCTGGACGAGAGGTTGATCGCCATGTTGTGAACTGTACCATCCATTCTGGACGGTCATAAGGCACGCTCCTCCCTCCATCGGACCTACGGGACCCGGGTCAGCCCAGCAGCTGCTGGCGTCCGGCGCGGCGCTTCATCGGGGCCAGCGCGGTCAGGTCGATCTCGATCAGATACGGCCCGGTCCCGGGCTCGACCGAGCGGGCGAACGCGCGGTCGAAGGCGGCGGCGTCCGCGACCTTCTCGCCGGGCACGCCCATCGCGGCGGCGAGCGCCACGAAGTCGGGAGTGTGCAGGTCGACGTCGTTGCGGGCGCCATCGAACGTGGCGTGCTGGACGCCGCGCAGCACGCCGTAGCCACGGTCGTTGAACACGCAGACCGTGACGGGCGCGTCCGCCTGGGCGAGCGTGGACAGCTCGCCGATCGACAGCATGATGCCGCCGTCGCCGTGGATGACGACGGTCCGCTCCCCGCTGCCGAGCGCGGCGCCGATCGCCAGCGGCAGCCCGGGGCCGATCGCGGCGGACGCCGGGTGCAGCGACGTGCGCGGCTCCAGGACCGGCAGCAGCCGGTCGCCCCACGCGTACGCCGGGACGGTCGAGTCCCGGACGATCACGCCCGCCCTCGGCAGCGACCGGCGGATCGCCGCCACGATCGCGCGATGGTCCGGGCCGAGGGATTCGAGGGAGTTCTCGCGCGCTTCGGCGGCCGCCTTCCGGGCGGTCGCGGTCCATTCCTCGGTGGCGGCCGTCATGGCCACGTGCTCGTCGAGCGCGCGCAGCGTTTCGCGGGCGTCGCCGTGCAGCGCGACGGCGGGCGGGTAGGTGCGGCCGAACACGCTCGTGTCGGCGTCGGCGTGGATCAGCGCGTCGGTGAGCCGGAGCCGCCACGCGTCGGTCGTGTACATCTGGAAGCGGGCGCCCACGGCGAGGACGACGTCGGCGTCCTCGACCACCTCGCGCAGCGGCGGCGTGGTGGCGAGGGGGCCGAGGCACAGCGGGTGGTCCTCGGGGAGCGCGCCGCGTCCCTGCACCGAGGTGACGACGGGGATCTCCAGGCGCTCGACCAGGCGGCGCAGCTCGGGCCAGGCGCCCGCGCTGAGCACGCCGCCGCCCGCCCAGATCAGCGGACGGCGGGCGTCCGCCAGCAGGCCCGCCGCCGCGCGCACCCGGTCGCCGGGGGGCGCGGCCCGGGGGAGCGGCGCGGGCTCGGGGACCCGCGGCGACGCCGGGACCAGCGCGTACTGCAGGTCGACCGGGATCTCCACGGCCGTCGGACGCGGCCATCCCCGGCCCGTCTCACGTCCCGCCGCCACGACGGTCTCGGCGATGTCCTCGGCGCGGCGCACCGACCACGCCTCGCGGGTCAGCGTGCGCAGCATCGTGAGCTGCTGCTCCGCCTCGTGCAGGTAGCCCTTGGAGCGTCCCAGGAACCGGCTCTCCACCTGACCCGTGATCAGCAGGACGCGGGAGCCCGCGAACTGCGCCTCGAACAGGCCGCCCATCGTGTTGGCCGTACCGGGGCCCGTCGAGGCGAGGGCCACGCCGAGGCGTCCGGTGACGCGGGCGTAGCCGTCCGCCGCGTGCACCGCCGCCTGCTCGTGCCGGACGTTCACGACCGTGATCCCGCCGTGCCGCCGGACCGCGTCCAGGATCGGCAGGTTGTGCACGCTCGCCACGCCGAACAGCGTCTCCACGCCGAGCGCCCGCAGCGCCTCGACGACCAGGTCACCGCCGGTGCGAGCGGTCATCGCGCCCGCGCCCCGTTCGTCGCGCCCGCCCCGCGCGCGGTGTGGCGCTGGATCGCCTTCAGCTCCGTGAACTGGGTGATGCCGTACGCGCCCAGCTCCCGCCCGTACCCGGACTGCTTGTAGCCGCCGAACGGCGCGAGCCCGTTGAACGGCGCGCCGTTGATCTCGATGCTGCCCGCCTCCATCCGCTCGGCGAACCGCAGCGCGTGCTCCTCGTCCGCCGACCAGACCGCGCCCGCCAGCCCGTACTGGGTGCCGTTGGCGATCGACACGGCCTCGTCCTCGTCCACGTACGGGATCACCGCGAGGACCGGGCCGAACACCTCCTGCTGGGCGAGCGCGATGCGCGGGTCGTTGACCGTGAACGCGGTGGGGCTGGTGAAGTAGCCGTCGCGCGGCAGCTCCGCGTCGGGGTAGGACCAGATCGTCCGGGCGCCGTCGACGAGGGCGCGCTCGGTGGCCTCGGTCACCCGGTGCTTCTGGTTCCAGCTCGCCAGCGGGCCGATGTCGGCGTCCGGGTCGCCGGACGGGCCGACCCGGTAGCCCGCCATCGCCGCCGCGACCAGCCGCTCCGCCTCCGGCAGCGCCTGGAACGGGACGAGCAGCCGGGTCAGCGCGGTGCACGTCTGCCCGGTGTTGATCAGGACGGTCCGCACCACCCGCTCGACGGCCGCCTCCAGGTCGCCGTCCGGCAGCACGACCGCGGCCGACTTGCCGCCGAGCTCCAGCGTCACCCGCTTGATCGACGCGGCGGCGACCTCCGCGACGCGGCGGCCCGCGCGGGTCGAGCCGGTCAGCGACACCATCGCGGTGCCGGGGTGGCGGGCCAGGTACTCGCCGACGTGCAGCCCGTTGCCGAACAGCAGGTTGAACGAACCGGGCGGGGCGTCCGCCGCGTCGAACGCCTCCGCCAGGACGAACGCGTCCAGCGGCGCCACCTCGCTCGGCTTCAGCACGACGGGGCAGCCGGCGGCGAGCGCCGGGCCGATCTTCGCGGCGGTCTGCAGCATGGGGAAGTTCCACGGGGTCATCGCGGCGACGACGCCGACCGGCTCGCGCAGCACGGTCGAGCCGCCGGACGGCGCCGGGCCGTCGAGCGGCGCGGCGAAGTCCACGTCGGCGACCGCCCGCGCCGTGTTCCGGAACGTTCCGACGGCGGTGCGGACCTGGTAGTTCGCGCAGTGCTTGCGCGGCATGCCCATCTCGCTGGAGATCAGCGCCGCGATCTCGTCCAGCCGGGACTCCAGCTGGTCCGCGACGCGCTCCAGCAGCGCCGCGCGCTCGGCGGGCTCCATGGCGCGCAGGACGGGACGGGCCCGGCGGGCGGCCTCGACGGCCCGGTCCATGTCCTCGGTCGCCGACTCGCGGACCGTGGCGACGCACTGCCCGGTCGAGGGGTCGATGACGGCGATCACGTCCTCGCCGTTGTTCTCGACCCACTTCCCGTCGATGTATGTGTCCGCACGATGGTCCATGTCGCTCCGCTCACCCCGGTCTTCAAGCGATCGGATCGAAGCCTAGAATCATCCGCTCGGAATGGGTTGGGGGCAGGTCACCAAAGAAATCCGGCGGTCATTATGTGTTCGGCACAGGCGGGCCGGTTTTCCGGGGAACAAGGGGTCGGTCGAACAGGGTCAGGCGAACAAGCGTGCGCGGAGATCGGTCCGGGCCTCTTCGCGGTCGCGGCGCATCTGGATCGCGTCGTAGGCCATCAGCGCGACATTGAGATCGCCGATGTCGGTGATGCGGCGCATATCCCGTCCGGTCAGCGTGGCGATCTGCCGCAATCGGTAGGCCACCGTGTTCGGATGGACGAGGAGTTCCTCCGCCGTCCGCTGCAGCGCCATGTCGCAGGCGATGTAGACGCGGAGCGTGTCGAGCAGGTGCGGCTTCTCGACGAGCTGCCCGATGCGGGTCTCGATCAGCCGGTTCGACACCCACCGGTTGTGCGCGAGCAGCACCTCGAGGATCACGTCCGTGCACTGGGTGACCTGTCCGCGCTGGTCGCGGTAGATGCTGATCTCCAGCGCGGACAGCGCCTGCCGGCAGCTGTGCCCGGCGGCCGACAGCGACTTGGCCGGCTCGCCCGCCGACACGAACAGCGACCGGCCCGGCTCGCCGTCCAGCATCTCGGTCAGCAGCGGGACCAGCCCGGGGCCCGGCCGGTCGAGCGGGACCAGCGCGAGCAGCACGCCGCGCCGCTCCCGCAGGAGGATCTCGCGGCGCGGGTCGTGGCGCCACAGCGCCTCCAGGACGCGGCGGCGGACGCGCGCCCACTGCTGCGCGGTCGGCACCGGGTCGTGGTAGGCCGCGACGGCGCGGAACGGCTGGTGCGGGTTGATGTTCAGCATCCTGGCCTGGTCGTTCACCGTGCTCGCGTCGACGGCGGGCCCGGCGATCAGGCAGCTCAGCAGGTCCGTGCTCACCCGGGCCTGCCAGCCGGCCAGCTCGTTGTAGGTGCTGGTGAACGACTCCAGCTCGCGGGTGCAGAGCACGTCGAACAGCTCGGCGAGGCGGCCGAGGACGGCGCGGATGTCGTCCAGGCCGATGCCTTCGGCGCCCGTGCCCGCGTGCGCCAGGACGTGGTCGGTCACGACCCGTTCCAGCAGCCGCAGCCACTCGACCGCCTCCACGACGGACCGGCCCTGCAGCGCGACGCGCGAGCCCCGCCCGGACGGCAGCTCACCGATCGGCCCGTCCCCGGCGAGGCCCGACGAGCACACGCCGATGGCGCTGACCGCCATGTCGAACGCCTCGACGGGCGCCTGGCGGTCGACGGTTCCGGACTCGGCCGCCGAGACGTACTGCCGGACGAACTCGTTCGCGAGCGCCGTGGACGCGGAATCGAGATTTCGGGCCACCACCGCCAGCGGCTCGGCGACGGCGGTGGGCGTGTCGGATGGTGCCATGTCACCCCCCAGCCCGGTGGCCAGGAGCGACCTCCATGACGCGCCTGACCCGGGTTGTGGAGATGTATCACGCTATTTCATCCCACGTCAACGGCCTGGTCCCCGCGGCGGGGACGTGCGGAGGGCGGTGAACTGTGCCGCCCACACAGGCCCGATCACCGACCTTTGTGACCCGGCCCTCATGACATATGGCGGGCCGTAACCGTTGACTGGTCGGCATGCGGCAACGGAGGGATGGTGAATCGTGACGGCGAGTACGTCCGCGACGAGGCTGCCACCGGCCGGTGACGTCCCCGGTGCGCCCCCGCCCAGGCGGCGGCGTCCACGGCGTCCGGACTTCGTCACGATGGCGCTCGGCCTGCCGGTCGCCTTCATGGCGATCGTGTACGCCTACCCGGTCGGCGCGATGCTGCTGAAGAGCTTCACCGAGCCGGAGCCCGGCTTCGGGAACTTCACCAAGGCGTTCACCGACGACGCCATCTGGGACGTCCTCGTGATAACCGTGCGGCTGTCCGCCGAGGTGGCCCTGCTGACCGTTCTGCTCGGCTTTCCGGTGGCGTATTTCCTGGCCCGCACGTCGAAACGCAAGGCGCGTTTCCTGGTGCTTCTCGTCGTCATTCCGTTCTGGACGAGCATCCTCGTGCGGTCGTTCTCCTGGATCGTCCTGCTCGGCGACAACGGGCTGGTGACCACCATTCTGGAACCGCTGACCGGCGACTCGCAGGGAATGCTGTACAGCGAGAGCGCCGTGATCATCGCGATGACGCACATTCTGCTTCCGTTCCCGATTCTCATCATCAAGGGGACGCTGGACCAGATCGACACCTCGCTGCCGCCCGCCGCGCGCTCGCTCGGCGCCGGACCGCTGCGCGCGTTCGCGCACGTGTACCTGCCGCTGGCGCTGCCGGCCATCGTCAGCAGCGGGATGCTCGTGTTCGTCATCGCGCTCGGCTTCTACGTCACGCCCGCGCTGGTCGGGGGGCCGAAGCAGAGCACGATCGCGGTGGTGATCGCGCAGGCCGTCCAGGTCAACTTCGACTGGGGGATGGCCGCGACGCTCGCGACGATGCTGCTGGTGGTCGCCACCGCGCTGACCATGATCGTGCGGCGGCTCACCAAGGTGAAGGGCATGGTGGCGCTGTGAGCACGGTCGAGCTGACCGCGGCGCGGGACGCAGCGGCCCGCCCCGCGCCGCCGCCCGGCAGCCGCCGCCGGGGCCGGCGGTCGCCCGCGACGCCCCTGGAAAAGGTGCTGCGCTGGGGCCTGCGGGCCGTGGTCACGCTGGTGCTGGGCTTCCTCGTGACGCCGATCGTGATCGTCGTCCTGGAGTCGTTCAACAGCGTCGACTACCTGTCGTTCCCGCTGGAGGGCTGGTCGCTGACGCACTACCGGCGGTTCTTCGCCGACTCGGCGTGGGTGGACGCGTCCCTGCTCAGCGCGAAGATCGCGCTGCTCGCCGCGCTGATCGCGACGGTCATCGGCACGGTCGCGGCCTGGGGCCTCGCGCGCAGCGAGGCGCGCGGGAAGGGCCTGGTCTTCGCGCTGCTGTACTCGCCGCTGCTGATCCCGATCATCGTGCTGGCGATGAGCTACTACTTCACGTTCGCCGACCTGAAGGTGATCGGGCACTGGCAGCTGATCTCCGTCGCGTACTCGGTGATGGGCATCCCGTACGTCCTCGTCGCGGTGTCGAACGCGCTGCAGCAGTTCGACCCCGAACTGGAGAACGCGGCCCGCACGCTCGGCGCCGGCATGACCCGGACCCTGCTGCGGATCACGCTGCCGTCGCTGACCTCGGCGATCTCGGCGGGCGCGCTGTTCGCCTTCGTGATCGCCTTCGACGAGGCGGTGATCATCCTCTTCGTGTCCGGCAGCGGCTCCGTCACGCTGCCGCGCAAGCTGTGGGACAGCGTCCGCTACGACCTCACGCCCACGCTCGCGGTCGCGGGCACGATCCTCATCGCCGTCTGCGTCGGGCTGTTCCTCCTCTCCGAGCTGATCAAGATCCTCCGTGAACGGCGGGAGCGCCGATGACCGAGCAAGCACGTGCCGCCTCCGGCGCACCGGTGACCGACGAGCGGCCCGCCGCGCCGGACGACGGCCGGGCCCCGTCCGCCGGCCAGGTCGTCTTCGACGGCGTCCACAAGTGGTTCGGGGACGCGCCCGCCGTCCACGACTTCAACCTCGCGATCGCGAAGGGCGAGTTCGTCACGCTGCTCGGACCGAGCGGCTCGGGCAAGACGACCAGCCTGCGCATCCTCGCGGGCCTCGAATCGGCCACCGCCGGAGAGGTCTACCTGGCCGGACGCGCCGTCACCGACGACGTGCCGGAGAAGCGCAACATCGGCCTGGTGTTCCAGAACTACGCGCTGTTCCCGCACATGACCGTCGCGCAGAACATCGCGTTCCCACTGCGGATGCGCCGGATGAAGAAGGCCGACGCGCAGCGCGAGATCGACCGGGTGCTGACGATGACGCAGCTCACCGAATTCAAGGACCGCTACCCGCGGCAGCTGTCCGGCGGCCAGCAGCAGCGCGTCGCGCTCGCCCGCGCGTTCGTGTTCGACCCGAGCGTCCTGCTGATGGACGAGCCGCTCGGCGCCCTCGACCGCAACCTGCGCGACCACATGCGCCTGGAGCTGAAGAACCTTCAGCGGCGCATCGGCGCGACCGTCCTGTACGTCACCCACGACCAGGACGAGGCGCTCGCGCTGTCCGACCGGATCGGCGTCATGCACCGGGGCGTCCTGCAGCAGACCGCGCCGCCGGACGAGCTGTACGAGGAGCCGGTCAACTCGTTCGTCGCGAAGTTCCTCGGCCAGTCGATCTGCCTGCCCGCCAGGCGGGTGGAGGAGGACGCCCGGCACACCGTCGTGGACGTCGAGGGCATGGCCGGGCGGATCCTGGTCGACAGGGCCAACGACGTCTCGGCGGACCCGTCCGGCGAGTTCATGATCCGTCCGGAGCGGGTCCGGATCGGCGCGGACAAGCCGGACGCCGCCGAACGCAACGCCGTGGCCTGCACCGTCGTCACGCACGTCTACCTCGGCCCCCAGATCGAGGTGCACCTGCGCACGGCGGACGGCGCCGAGCTGCAGGTGGTGGTGCCGTCCGAGGCGCGGGCCGACTACACCGAGGGCTCGTCGCACTGGCTGAGCTGGGGCGCGGGCGACTGCCGCTTCCTGGCCCACGTGACCTGACCACGCCACCGGAAACACGCCTCCCGCCACGACCTCTTTTCGGCATGCCCCCCGATTCGCACGGAAGGGACGCAATGGAACTCCCGGCACTCACGTGCTGCACCTGGCACATGGACGGCGACGTCGGTGTGCTCACGCTGAACCGGCCGGACCGGCTCAACGCGATCGCCAACACTGACATCGACGAGCTGGACCGCGTCATCATGCGGGCCGGGAAGGAGCCGTCCGTCCGGGCCATGGTGATCACCGGTGCGGGGCGCGGCTTCTGCTCCGGCGCGGACGTCAAGGAGTGGGCCGCGCACGCCGACGCGGACGAGGAGTCCTGGCCCGCGAAGATGCACCGCACGATCGCGCGGCTCTACTGGCTGCCGATCCCGGTGATCGCGGCGGTGAACGGCGTCGCGGCCGGGTCGGGGTTCGACATCGCGCTCACCGCCGACATGCGGTTCGGCTCGACGGCCGCCCGGTTCGGCCAGGTGTACGCGCAGCGCGGCATCTGCCCGGACGCGGGCGGCTCCTACCTGCTGCCCCGGATCGTCGGCGAGGCCCGCGCCGCCGAGCTGATCTACACCGGCCGGATCATCGACGCGGACGAGGCGCTGCGCATCGGCGTGCTGAGCGAGGTCGTCGAGCCGGAGCGGCTGATGGAACGCGCGCTGGAGCAGGCGCGGATCTTCGCCGCCGGGCCGACGGTCGCGATCGGCGAGGCGAAGCGGAACATCCGCGCGGGGCACACGCTGAGCATCGAGGAGGCGCTGCGGAACGAGCAGCGCGGCGCCCGGATCTGCGTCCCGACCGAGGACAAGGCCGAGGGCCTCGCCGCCGCGATCGAGAAGCGCCGTCCGGTCTTCGTGGGGCGATGATGACCGCCCGGCGGTTCGCGACGGAGGGGCACCGGCTCGACCGGCTGTTCCGTCCGGCCAGCGTCGCGGTCGTGGGCGCGTCCCCGAAGGGCGGGTACGGGCTGCGGACGCTGCGGAACATGAGCGGCGTCGGGTTCGCCGGACGCCTGTACGCTGTCCACCCGACCCGCACGGAGGTCGGCGGGGTCCGCGCCTACCCGTCGCTGAGCGACCTGCCCGAGGTGCCGGACGCGGTGGCTGCCGCGATCCCGGCGCCCGGCGTCACTGCGCTGGCGGCGGAGGCGGCCGGGCTCGGCGCGGGCGGCATGGTCGTGTTCGGCGCGGGGTTCGCCGAGCGGGACTCCGAGGGACGCCGCCGCCAGGACGATCTCGTCGCCGCCGCCGGTGACCGGCTGCCGCTGATCGGGCCGAACTGCCTGGGCGTCGCCAGCTACCGGGGCCGCGCCGCGCTCTGGGGCATCGAGATGCCGTACGTCCACGCGGACGCCGACGGGGTCGTGGCGCTGGCGGCGCAGAGCGGGAACATGGCGCTGACGACGATGCTGTCCGGGCGGCTGCCCGCCGTCGCCTACGGGGTGTCGGCCGGGAACCAGGCCGTCCTCGACCTGGCCGACTGCCTGGAATACTTCCTCACCGACCCGGACGTGAAGGTCGTCTGCCTGGTCATGGAGGGCCTGGCCGACGTCGCGAGGTTCCGCGCGCTGGCGGAGCGGGCCGCGTCGCTGGAGGTGCCGGTCGTCGTCCTGAAGATGGGCCGCTCGGCGGGCGGCGAGGCCGCGACGGTCGCGCACACCGGCACGCTCGCCGGACGGGACGCCTCCTACGACGCGCTGTTCCGGCAGACCGGCGTCCACCGCGTCCACGACCTGGACGAGCTGATCGCGCTCGCCACGCTGCTGGCCGCGCCGCGCAGGCCGCGCGGCGCCTCGATCGGCGCCTTCGCCAGCTCCGGCGGCGAATGCGGCCTGATCGCGGACCTCGCGGACGACGCCGGAGTCCGGTTCGCCGACCTGGACCCGGCCACCGAGACCGCGCTGGCCGCCGCGCTGCCCCCGTACATGGGGGTGCGCAACCCGCTCGACCTCGGCGCGAACGCCTGGGGCGACCAGGACGTGTACCGCGCCGCCGCCCGCGCGATGGGGGAGTGCCCGGACGTCGACGTCGTCGCGTTCCTGGGCGACGCGCCCGCCCACGCCGACCCGCTGGACGAGATCGGCTGGACGGAGATGCTCGGCGGCGCGGGCGAGGCCGCCGCGGGCCTGGACGTCCCCGTCGTGATGATGACGACCACGACCGACCTCACCCCCGGCCTGACCGACCTGGCCAGGCGGAACGGGGTCGTCCTCCTCGCCGGGACGCGCCCCGCCCTGCGCGCCGTCGCG
>NZ_VCKW01000195.1 GCF_005889715.1 Actinomadura soli | reverse complement strand
TGTGTATAAGAGACAGGGTCGGGGTGTCGCGTCTGTCACACTTCGTTGACCTCAAGCGAGGTCGAGGTCGCCCGCTGGCGCTCGTGGAGCAGGGCTGTTCTGTCAGACCCCCTTGGAATACTCCCGGAACCTGCGGAGTTAAACGGTTCGCGAAAGTGTCAGTCGCTGCAGTATTTTGCGGCGGTACCCCCTGAACCTGCCCCACGGTCCTGCGTGCCCGCATGCGCGGGCCCCGACGATTGGATGAGAGTTGACCGCTCCCGCGTCTCCAACGACAGCGGACGGCCCGTTGAAGGAGCCCGCAGCCGACGGCGGGCTTGACCGTGGCGTGCTCGCCGTGGCCGGGGTCGTCATCGTCGGCGCCATTATGGCGATCCTGGACGTCACCGTCGTCAATGTCGCCATCAACGACCTGGCCAAGGAGTTCAACACCTCGCTGGCGACGATCCAATGGGTCGCGACCGGCTACACGCTGGCACTGGCCACCGTGATCCCCCTCACGGGCTGGGCCTCGGCGAGGTTCGGCACCAAGCGCCTTTACATGATCTCGATCGGGCTGTTCGTGATCGGTTCGACGCTCGCCGGCGTCGCGTGGTCGGCGGAGTCCTTGATCGTGTTCCGCGTCCTGCAGGGCCTCGGCGGCGGCATGATCATGCCCGCGGCCATGACGATCATGACGCAGGCGGCCGGGCCGCAGCGGGTCGGCCAGGTGATGAGCATCGTCGGCGTGCCGATGCTGCTCGGCCCGATCCTCGGCCCGATCATCGGCGGCTACCTCGTCGACGACGTCTCGTGGCGCTGGATCTTCTTCATCAACCTGCCCATCGGCGTCGTCGCGCTGATTCTGGCGGCCAAGGTCCTCAAGCGGGACGAGCCGAAGCCGGCTGAGCGACTCGACTTCCTCGGGCTGATCCTGCTGTCACCCGGGCTGGCGTCGCTGATCTACGGTGTGGCCAAGGGCGCCGAGTCGAGAGACTTCCTGAAGACGGAGCCGCTGATCTTCACCGTCGCCGGTGCGGTGCTGGTGCTCGGGTTCGTGTTCCGGGCGCTGAACGCCCGGAACCCGCTGATCGACCTGCGGCTGCTGAGGCGCCGGTCGGTGGCGGCGGCGTCCGGCACGATGGTGCTGTTCATGGTCGCGTTCATGGGCGCGATGCTGCTGCTGCCGCTGTACTTCCAGACGGTGCGCGGCGAGGGCGCGATGAACGCCGGCCTGCTGCTGGCCCCGCAGGGGCTCGGCGCGATGGTCACGATGCCGATCGGCGGCAAGCTCACCGACCGGATCGGTCCCGGACGGGTCGTGCTGTTCGGCCTCGTCGTCGTGGTGGCGTCCGTCGCGGGCTTCGCCACGATCCTGGAGTCGGACACGTCCTACTGGGCGCTCGGCGGGGCGCTGTTCGTGATGGGCCTCGGCATGGGCATGACGATGATGCCGACGATGGCCGCGGCCATCCAGACGCTCGTGCACGACGAGGTCCCGCGCGCCAGCACGATGCTGAACATCATCCAGCAGGTGTCCGCGTCCATCGGCACCGCGATGATCTCGGTGCTCCTCGCCAACCAGCTCACGTCCAAGCTGGACTCCGCCGGCTTCGGCGGCGCGGGCGGCGGCGAGATCGGCAGCAGCGAGAAGGTGCCGCCGGCGATCATGGAGAAGATCGCGCCTCCGATGGCGGACGCGTTCCAGCACACGTACTGGTACGCGGCCGGGCTGCTCCTCCTGGCCTTCCTGCCGGCGCTGCTGCTGCCGCGCAGGAAGCCGGAGACCAGCACGGCCGACGCGCCGATGCCGATGCACTGAGCCCGCCCGTCGGCGCGGGGCCCCCGCCCCGCGCCGACGGCAACGCTCACGAGAACGCGCCTGTCGCGTTCCAGGCCCCGGCCGGGACAACCACGTCCCCGCCGGGGCCTTCGGCCGTCCACGACCGTCTCAGGCGTCCAAAGAATGCTTCCAGTGCCAAGCGTCGGCAGCCCGCTTCCGCGCCCCAAACGTTCACGGCACGGTTCTCGTCTCGCGCGACGGCAGGCCGCTGCCCAGGCCCAGGCGGTCGAGGGCCGGCTCCTAACTCGAGCGAACGCAAAGCGATCCCGCCTCAAACGTTCGCGGAACACTTCCCAGCCCAAGCGATCGCAGAAACTCCCCCAGCGCGAGCGACCGCAAAATCCTTCCCCGTCTCCAGCGATCGCACGTTTTTCCACCCCGGGCGTCCGCAGGCCGCTCCCCGTCTCATACGCTCGCGGACGCTCCCCCGCCCCGGGCGTTGGCGGGACGCTTCCTAGCCCTTGGCGCTCGCAGGCCACTTCCCAGCCCAGGCGCTCTCAGGCCGCTTCAGTCCGGGCGCTCGCAGGCCGCTCGTCCAGCCCAGGTGGTCGCGGGACGCTTGCCAGTCCCGGGCGCTCACAGGCCGCTTCCCAATCCAGGCGCTCTCAGGCCGCTTCCCTGCCCAGGCGTTCGCAAGACGCTTGCCAGCCCAGGCGGTCGCGGGACGCTTCCCGGCTCGGGTGTTGGTAGGGGCCTGGCGGATTAGGTGGTCGCGGGATCGTCGGTGGGCCAGTACTCGTCTCTGAGGAGGCGTTTGTAGAGCTTGCCGGTGGGGTGGCGGGGGAGCTCAGCGCGGAAGTCGACCGTGCGGGGGCATTTGTAGTGGGCGAGGCGGTCGCGGCAGTAGGCGATCAGCTCGTCCTCCAGCGCGGGGCCCGCGTCGTCCATGGACAGGGGCTGGACGACGGCCTTGACCGCCTCGCCCATCTCCGTGTCCGGGACGCCGAAGACGGCGACGTCCGCGACCTTGGGATGGACGGCGAGGACGTTCTCGGACTCCTGCGGGTAGATGTTCACCCCGCCACTGATGATCATGTAAGAGCGGCGGTCGGTGAGGTAGATGAAGCCGTCCTCGTCCACGTAGCCGATGTCGCCGAGGGTCGTCCAGCCGTGGCCCCCGGGGTCGCGGGACGCGGCGGTCTTCGCCTGGTCGCCGTGGTACTCGAACACCGGGCCGTTGCCGAAGTAGAGCGTGCCGGGGGTGCCCGGCGGGAGTTCCCGGCCTTCCTCGTCGCAGACGTGGACCTCGCCGAGGAGCGGGCGGCCGACGGTGCCGCGGTGGGCGAGCCAGCCCTCTGCGTTGGTGTAGACGAAGCAGTTGCCCTCGGTGCCGGCGTAGTACTCGTGCAGGACCGGGCCCCACCAGTCGATCATCCGCTCCTTGATCGGGACGGGGCAGGGCGCGGCGGCGTGCACGGCCGCCTTCAGGCTGGACACGTCGTAGCGGGCGCGGGTCTCGTCCGGGAGCTTGAGCATCCGGATGAACATGGTCGGCACCCATTGGCTGTGCGTGACGCGGTACCTCTCGATGGCCGCGAGGGCCTGTTCGGGGTCGAACTTCTCCATCACCACGACGGTCGCGCCGAAGCGGTGCAGGGTCATGCTGTAGCGCAGCGGCGCGGCGTGGTAGAGCGGCGCCGGGGACAGGTAGATCGAGTCGGCGTCGGGCTGGAAGAGCAGCGACAGGAGTCCGTAGAGGATGTTCTGGCTGCCCATGGGCCCCTTGGTCAGGGTGGGTTTGACGCCCTTGGGACGGCCTGTCGTCCCGGATGAGTACAGCATGTCGACGCCCTCGCACTCATCCCCGATCGACTCGGGCGGGTAAGGGGCGACGCGTTCCTCATAGGAGTCGTAGCCGGGAACCGTGCCGCCGAGCATGAGCCTCAGCGGCACGTCCGGCGCGGAGCGGGCGGCGGTCTCGACCGACGCGTCGGCGATGAACGCCTTCGCTCCGCAGTTGTCCACGATGTAGGCGAGTTCCTCGGGCTGGAGCCGGGTGCTGACGGCCGTGTAGTAGAGCCCGGACCGCTGGGCGGCCCAGGCCACGGCCAGGAAGTGCGGGTGGTTCTCCAGCATGAACGCGATGTGGTCCCCCGGGCGCAGCCCCTCCGCGCGGAGCAGCTGCGCGAGCCGGTTGGACTCCTCGTTCAGTTCCCGGAAGGTGACGGTCCTCCCAGAGCCCGCCATGATGACGGCGGGCTTGTCGGGCGTCTGTGCGGCGATCTGCCCAAGGTGCATGGCCGCACGTTACCGGCCTGGCGGCCGGGGTGGAATGACGTTCGGTCGAGCGGGTCGGGAGAGCGTTCAGACGAGCATGTGATCGAAGTCGCCGTCCTTGGCTCCTCCCACGAAGGCCTCCACCTCCTCGCGCGTGTAGACGAGCACGGCTCCCTCGGGATCGCGGGAGTTGCGCACGGCGATCTCTCCGCTGGGGAGTTCCGCCATCTCGACGCAGTTACCGGACGGATTGCTCCGCCGGCTCTTCTGCCAGACGAGTTCACCGCGCCAGACGTCCAGCAGTTGTTGGCCGTCCATCGTTGGTCTGCCCCCTCTAGGCGTCTCAGCCTCCACGCAGGAGGCCGCGATCTCGCCCCACCCCACACAATGGTACGAGATGCACGTGCATTCGTTCTTGCATCGGTTCATGCAGACGGTCTTGCATCTGCACGACTTGAGGAGCAAGATAGCGAACGCTCGCCGGTGACCACCCCGCACGCCTCTGAGGTTGTTGACCATGACCGTTGACCAGGCAGACGAAGTCGCAGCTCCCGCCGCCATGGGGGGCGGCAGGCCGCGGCACGCCCCGGCTCTTCATCCGTGGCCCGACGCGCCCCCGGCGCCGCTCGGCCCGAACACCCCCATGAACGTCTCCGCGAACGGCCCGGCCCGCGGGCCCGCGGCCGCCCCGGTCGCCGTGCCGGGGCTGGCCGGGCTCTGGCCCGCGCCGCACTCCGGCACCCCGCGCATGGCCCGCAAGGTGTTCCCCGCGGAGATCACCTCGCCCCGGGCGGCACGCGAGTTCACCCAGGTCACGCTGGACGCCTGGGGCATGTCCGGCGCCGCGGGCGACGTCGTCATCGCGGTGTCCGAGCTGGTGACCAACGCGCTCCGGCACGGCATGGAAGGGCTCCCCCAGCCGCTGCCGCTGTGCCCCATCCAGGTCGTCCTGATCGGGCACCCGAGGCGGCTCGTCGTCTCGGTGACCGACCCGGGCGGCCGCGCGCCCGAGCCCGTCGCGACCGACCCGGCCGGGTTCGTCGAGGGCGGCCGGGGCCTGCTGGTCGTCGGCGCGATCAGCGACGCGTGGGGCTGGGCGCGGCTCGCCACCGGTGGGAAGGCCGTCTGGGCGGCCTTCGACCTGCGGGTCAGCCCTCCAGTGCCGCCGGAACCGGCTCCCGCACCGGCCGGACCCCAGGACGCTCCAGTTCGCTGAGGAAGTCCTGGGCCCAGCGGTCCACGTCGTGCTCGATCACGCGGCGGCGCATCGTGCGCATCCGCCGCGCCTGCTCGGCGGGCTCGGCGTCGAGCGCCGCGAGCAGCGTGCCCTTGAGCCCGTCGATGTCGTACGGGTTGACCTGGAACGCGCCGCGCTTGAGCTCGGCCGCGGCGCCGGTGAACTCGCTGAGCACGAGCGCGCCGCGCAGGTCCTTGCGGCATGCCACGTACTCCTTGGCGACGAGGTTCATGCCGTCCCGCAGCGGTGTGACGACCATCACATCGGCGGCCAGGTAGAGCGCGGTCAGCTCGGCACGGTCATACGAACTGTGCAGATAGTGGACGACCGGAAATCCGATTTCCCCATATTCGCCGTTTATGCGGCCTACCTGCTGTTCGATCTCCTCCCGGAGCAGCTGGTACTGCTCGACCCGCTCCCGGCTCGGCGTCGCGATCTGCACGAACACGGCCTGCCCCGGCTTGAGGCGGCCGTCCTCGAACAACTCCCCGAACGCCTGCAGCCGCTGCGTGATGCCCTTGGTGTAGTCGAGCCGGTCGACGCCGAGCAGGACCGTCGCGTCGCCCAGGTCGGTCCGGATCTCCTGCGCGCGCTCCTGGACGTCCGGACGCCCGACCAGGTCGTTCAGCTCGCCCACGTCCACGGAGATGGGGAACGCGCGGGCCCGGACGATCCGGTCGTCCCAGTACACGTCCTGCTTGACGTGGCGGGTCTCCAGGAGCCGCCGGCAGAGCCGCACGAAGTTGGCCGCCGCGCCCGGGAGCTGGAAGCCGACCAGGTCGGCGCCGAGCAGCCCCTCCAGGATCTGGCGCCGCCACGGCAGCTGCCAGAACAGCTCCAGCGGCGGGAACGGGATGTGCAGGAAGAAGCCGATGCGCAGGTCGGGACGCAGCTCGCGCAGCATCCGCGGGACGAGCTGGAGCTGGTAGTCCTGCACCCAGACGAGGCCCTCCTCCGACGCGACCTCCGCCGCCGCCTCCGCGAACCGCCTGTTCACCTGGACGTAGGCGTCCCACATCGAGCGGTCGTAGATCGGCGGGGCGACGACGTCGTGGTAGAGCGGCCAGAGGGTGGCGTTCGAGAATCCCTCGTAGTACAGCTCCACTTCCCGCGCGGTCTGGGTGATGGGGTGCAGCGCCATGCCGTCCTCCCCGAACGGCTCCAGGCGCTCGTCGGGCGCGCCCGTCCAGCCGATCCAGGTCCCCTTCCTGCGCCGCATCACCGGGGCGATGGCGCTGACCAGGCCGCCTGGGCTCCGCCGCCAGCGCGGAACACCGTCCGCCCCGACGGTCCGGTCGACCGGAAGCCGATTGGCCACCACTACAAACTCACTACCGCGCGACACTGCGACCCGCCTCTCCAGGAACTCCCAGTGATCACCATGCCCAGAAACGGACATCAGGAACATCTTGTCACTTCGACGTTAAGGCGAGATGTCCCGAAAAGGGCGGTGTCAGACGAGCGGGCGCCCCTCTGCGGGGATTGGAGCGAACCATATTCCTTTCTCGGCAGGTAACTCTTGTTTACCGAGCCGTCACGCTCGTGGTGACTCGGCCAAGGAAGAGTTACCTAGATCACACTAGGGTGCGGAGGCATGATACGTGAGGAGACACTCACGGGCGGTACCGGAACGTTGCAAATGCCAGGTCACAGGCGTCCCGCAGATCGTGTCGAGAAAGGCCCGGCGGCGGAGGGCATCTGCATGGAGCGATTCCAGGGCCCCAAAGCAGCGCCCAGCTCGACGGCGGCGAGCGCCTCCAGCCCGTCCACGTCCATGACGCCGGGATCTCAGCGAACGAAGACCCCACGCCCATGAGCCGTGGACGGGCCGGGCGAACAGGCCGACGGCCCAGGGGCGGTGAGCGCGTCGGCCGAAGGCCAGACCGGTCGGGTGGGGGCCGACCAGGTCTGGCGTGGTCAAGCAGCGGGCTCGGCCCGGATCAAGCCGGGGGCCGGGTCAGGCGGGGATGGTCTCGCGTTCGGGAGTGCTCTCATCGCGACGGCGGCCCCAGATGACGCCGTCCAGCGAGAACCGCCCCGCGCCCGTGCCGGCGAGGAGCAGTGACGCCGCGAAGAGGACCATCACGTACTCGTAGCCGCCCTTGTCGAGAAAGAAGCCCTGGTCCATGTGGACGTAGTAGAACGCGCCCGCCATGTTCACGGCGTGCAGGACGGCGACGAGGGGGATCATCAGGCCGATGATGAGCGCGATGCCGCCCAGCAGCTCGACGTAGGTGGTGAACGCGGCGGACACCTCGGGCAGCGGGATGCCGAGCTCGTCGAAGCCTGCGGCGACCTCGGAGTGCCCTTGGTCTGCGAACTTCTTCCAACCGTGCGCGGCGAACATCACACCGATCGCCACCCGGCCGATCAGCAGGCCGGCGTCGGAGAGGGCGGGAAAGCGGCGGGGCGGGAGCATGCCTCGGACTCCTTTGTTGAAGGTTCAAATATGAACTTCCTCGACGCTAGCACTTGATTCAAATCCAGACCATCTTGAAAATTCAATTCGCCTTCGGACCAACTAGAATCACCAGGCCACCTAGAATCACCGCATGAACCAACCCCGGGACGCCCTCGCACCGCGGGAACTGCGCGCCTGGATGGCCTTCCTGGCCGCCGGGCATCTGATCGACCACGAGATCGAGCGGCAGCTCAAACGAGAGGGCGGACTGTCCCACGCCGAGTTCGAGGTGCTGGTCGGGCTGAGCCTCGCCGAGGGCAACCGGCTCCGCATGACGGACCTGGCGCGCGTGGTCATGGTGTCCAAGAGCAGGCTCACGTACCAGGTCACCCAGCTCGAACGGGCGGGGCTCGTCCGGCGGACCGGCAACGAGACCGACCGGCGGTCCGTGTGGGCGGAGCTGACCGACGAGGGCGCGCAAGTGCTCGCCAAGGTCCGGCCGGGGCACCGCCGCGTCGTCCGCGAGACGCTGATCGAGGTGCTGGCCCCGGAGGAGATCGACGTGCTCGGCGACGCGCTCGGCCGCGTGGCCGACCGGCTGCGAGAGCGATGACCCGGGGACGCCTGGAAGGCGGTGCGCATGCGTGACTTCGGCGGGATCGTGGAACGGTCGCCCGTCCGCGTCGTCCGGCCGAGGTCGGGGGGCGAGGTGGCCCGCGCCGTCCGCGAGGCCGCCGCCCAGGGCCTGGACGCGGTGCCGCGCGGCCTCGGGCACTCCACGTACGGCCAGTCCCTCACCGGGGGCGTGTCGATCGATCTGCGCGAGCTGACCGGCGTCGACGTCGGCGCGCGGCACGTCGTCGTCGCCGCCGGGACGAGCTGGCGCCAGGTCCTCGACGCGACGCTGCCGCGCGGGCTGGCCCCGCCGGTCCTGACCGACTACCTCGACGTGACGGTCGGCGGGACGATCTCCGCCGGCGGCATCGGCGGGACGTCCCACGTGCGCGGCGTCCAGGCCGAGCACGTCCTCGCCCTGGACGTCGTCGTGGAGGGCGGGCCCGTGGTCTGCTCCCCCGCCGTCCGGCCCGGCCTGTTCGACGCCGTCCGCGCCGGGCTCGGGCGGCACGGCGTCATCACCCGGGCGACGCTGCCGCTGGTCCCGGCGCCGGAGCGGGTGCTGTGCTGCACCATCCCGTGCCGGGACGCCGAGGACGTGCTCCGCGTCCAGCGCGAGCTGCGCGCGGACGACATCTCGGCGCAGGTGAAGCCGTCCGAGAGCGGCGACGGGTGGACGTACGAGACCAAGGCCGTCCTCTACGGGGACAAGGCCGAGCCGCCGCCCGGCACGGCGGAGACCGAGGAGCTCTCGTTCCTCGACTTCTGCGACCGGATGCGTCCCGACGTCGAGGAGCTGATCAGGCTCGGCGAATGGGCGCGCCCGCACCCGTGGGCGATGGTGTTCCTGCCCGCGTCGCGCGCCGCCGCGGTGATCGAGGAGACGCTGGCGGAGATGACCACGGCCGCCCTGGGCCTCAGCGGCGTCATCCTGATCAAGGCCCTGCGGGTCGGCCACGTGCCGATGCTCGCCGTGCCGGACGATCCCGTCCTGTTCAGCGTCCTGCGCACCGCCTCGCCCGGCTGCGCATCTGTCGCGGACATGCTCGCCGCCAACCGGACGCTGCTCGACCGCGCCCGCGCCGCGGGCGGCACCCGGTACGCCGTCGACTCCGTTCCCGCCTGATCCGCCGGCGGATGTTGTTCCCTCGCCCGGGCGACCGGGTCGGCGGCGGGGTCAGAGCGCCAGGGCGATGACCTCGGCGCTAGGAAGGCCCGCGAGCGCCTTGCCGGGAAGGAGGATCTTCGACTTGCGCAGGCCGCTGCCGATGACGGCCTGCGGGGCGGCGGCGACGGCCTCGTCCACGAGGATCGGCCAGCCCTCGGGGAGGCCGACCGGGGTGATCCCGCCGTACTCCATGCCGGTGAGCGCGGTCGCCTCGGCCATCGGCGCGAACGACGCCTTCCGGGCGCCGAGGCGCTTGCGGACGACGCCGTTCACGTCCGCGCGGCCGGTGGCGAGGATCATGCACGCGGCGTAGGTGACCTCGCCGCCGCGTTTGGCGGCGACGACCACGCAGTTGGCGCTGGCGTCGAGCGGGACGTCGTAGCGCTCGCAGAACGCGGCCGTGTCGGCCAGCTCCGGGTCGATCTCCGCGACCTCCGCGCCCGGGACGCCGCCGATCGCCGCCGCTACCGGATCGGCGAGCAGTTCCGGACGTTCCCCCGCCGGTCCCCATTCGAGCTTTCCGACCATGAGCGCATCCCCTCTCGTGTTCCCCGGGCTCCCACCCTGCCACGGACTTGGGGGTGCGGCGCCCCGGCGCGGGGCGGCCACGGGCAGGGGACGGACGGATGAACGGGTGCCGGCCCGTGGGCCGGCACCCGTCCGACTCTAGACGGGTCCTTGCTGCACGGGATCCGTTCGGAACGGCCCGGTCGTCGCCGGGCAGCTGGACCTGTCGCTGTCGGAGCTGACGGTCTACTCGGTGGACGGCGCCGACCTGAAGAAGGGCACGGCGGGCGAGGTCGTCGGGTCCAACCTCACCGACGTGGGTGTCGCGCCAGACGGCGCGTCCCTCTACAGCGCGTCCGGTTCACGGGACCACGTGGAGGCGTTCGCGACCGGTGACCTGGCCGGACGCGGCTCGTACCGCACCGGCGCGTTCCCCAACGCCACCGCCGCCTCGCCCGACGGCAAGCACGTCGCGACCGCGCGCCGGACCGGGATGGAGGACGACGTCCGGATCTACAAGGTCGGCGGCGCCACGCCGGTTCGCGAGTACGACCTCGGCTCCGGCGTCACGGCCGCGCCGCGCGGGCTGGCCTGGAGCGCGGCCTGCGACGACCTCTTCGTGATCACCGACACCGCCGGCGACACCCGGCCCGAGCTGCGCGTGTTCCACCACCCGACCGGCTGGTGACCGGCACGGCGGGCGGCGGGCGGCGCGGCACCGCCGCCCGTCCGCCCACCACGCCGCGGCGCGCGGGGCCGCGGGTCAGTTCGGGGTCGCCGGCACCGCGTGCGGGTCGAGGACGTACTTGCTCGCCGCGCCGAGGTCGAACTCGGCGTAGGCCTCGGGCGCCTGGTCGAGCGGGATCACCGTCGCGTTGACGTTCCGCGCGATCTGGACGCGGTCGTGCAGGATCGCCATCATCAGCTGGCGGTTGTAGGTCATCACCGGGCACTGCCCCGTGGTGAGGACCTGCGACTTCGCCCAGCCGAGGCCGATGCGCAGGCCGAGCTGCCCGATCTTGGCGTTCTCGTCCGGCGCGCCCGGGTCGCCGGTGACGTACAGGCCGGGGATGCCGAGCCGCCCGGCGGCGCGGGTGATGTCCATCAGCGTGTTCAGGACCGTCGCGGGCTGCTCGCCGGCGGATCCATCGGGGCCGTGGCCGCGCGCCTCGAACCCGACGCAGTCGACGGCCGCGTCCACCTCGGGGACACCGAGGATCTGGTCGAGCTGCTCGGGGATGTCGGCGTGCTCGGCCAGGTCGATCGTCTCGCAGCCGAACCCGCGGGCCTGGTCCAGCCGCCGCGCGTTCATGTCGCCGACGATCACCACGGCGGCGCCGAGCAGCAGGCACGCGGTGGCGCAGGCGAGCCCGACCGGGCCCGCGCCCGCCACGTAGACGGTGGAGCCGGTGGTGACGCCCGCCGTGCAGGCGCCGTGGTAGCCGGTCGGGAAGATGTCCGACAGCATCGCCAGGTCCTGCAGCTTCGCCATCACGGTGTCGCGGTCGGCGGGGAACTTGAGCAGGTTGAAGTCCGCGTACGGGACGACCGCGTAGCGGGCCTGGCCGCCGTGCCAGCCGCCCATGTCGACGTACCCGTAGGCGGCGCCCGGCCGGTCTCGGTTGACGTTCTCGCACACGCCGGTGTGCCGCTCCTTGCAGTTGCGGCACCGCCCGCACGCGATGTTGAACGGGACGCTGACGAGGTCGCCCCGCTTGATGAACTCGACGTCCCGGCCGAGCTCGATCACCTCGCCGGTGATCTCGTGGCCGAGCGTGAGCCCGGCGGGCGCGGTGGTCCGGCCGCGCACCATGTGCTGGTCGGAGCCGCAGATGTTGGTCGCCAGCACCTTCAGGATGACGCCGTGCTGGAGTTTCCGGCCGTTCTGCTCGGTCAGTTCGAGCTTCGGGAAGTCCAGGTCCTCGACCGTGACCTCGCCCGGCCGCTGGTACACGACGCCTCGGTTGGTGTCCGCCACGGCCCCTCCCTCCGCGGGTCGGTGGATCGGTCCAACTCCCATACCCGATTTGCTGCTGTTAGTCCGTTTTCAACCGGATTCAGCCAGGGGTTCCGAGGTAGCGCAGGACGGCGAGGACGCGGCGGCTGTAGCCGGTCGCGTGCGAGAGGTCGAGCTTGTCGAAGATCGCGTTGACGTGCTTCTCCACGGCGCTCTGCGAGATGTGCAGGATCTCGCCGATCGAGGCGTTGGTATGCCCCTGCGCCATGTGATCGATGACGTCCCGTTCGCGCGGCGTCAGGCGGGACAGGGGGTCGGCCCGGGTCCCGTGCGCGGCGAGGAGGCGCCGCACGACCTCGGGGTCGAACGCCGCGCCGCCCGCGCCGACCCGGTCGAGGGCGTCCAGGAACTCGTCCACCTGCGCCACGCGGTCCTTCAGCAGGTAGCCGACGCCGGTGGTGTCCGCGGTGATCAGCTCGGTGGCGTAGCGCTTCTCAACGTACTGCGACAGGACGAGGACGCCGACGTCCGGCCAGCGCTCCCTGATCTCCAGCGCGGCGCGCAGGCCCTCGTCGGTGTGCGTCGGCGGCATCCGGACGTCCACGACCACGACGTCCGGCGGGCCCGCCGCCACGGCCGCGAGCAGCGCGTCGCCGTCGCCGACCGCCGCCTCCACGTCGTGGCCCTCCTCGGCGAGCAGCCGCACCAGGCCCTCGCGGAGCAGCGTGGAGTCCTCGGCCAGCATCACCCGCACGGCAGCTCCGCGGTGATCACGGTCGGGCCGCCGGGCGGGCTGTCCACGCCGAACGCGCCGTCCAGCGCGGCGACCCTGCGGGCCAGGCCGGCGAGCCCGCCGCCGCCCGGGTCGGCTCCGCCGCCGCCGTCGTCCTCGATGCGCACGCCGATCATTGTGGCCGATCCGGTGACGTCCACCCGGACCCGGCGGGCGCCTGAGTGCTTGGCCGCGTTCGTGACGGCCTCGCAGACGACGAAGTACGCGGCCGTCTCGACCGCGTGCGGGGGCCGTCCGGGCACGTCGTAGGCGATCGTGACCGGCAGCGGGGTGCGTTCGGCGACCGTCTCCAGCGCCGCGCGCAGGCCCTCGCCGTCCAGCGCGGCCGGATAGACGCGCCAGGTGACCTCCCGCAGGTCCTCAAGGGCGCGCTGCGACTCCTCGTGCGCCTGCCTCAGCAGGTCGGCCGCCTTCTCCCCGTCCCCGGCGCGGCGGGCGCGGCCGATCAGCATGCCGAGCGCGACGAGGCGCTGCTGGACGCCGTCGTGCAGATCGCGTTCGATGCGGCGGCGCTCGTCGTCCACCGCGTCCACGACCTCCGCCCGCGTGACGGACAGCTGCGCGATGCGCCGCTCGTACTCCTCCAATGGGCTCGGGCCCAGGCACCGCCGCGCCACCGTCTTCTCCAGCGCGACGACCCCGACGAGCCCCTGGACGGCAAGGAACAGCAGCACCAGCCCAAGGACCGCGGTGTAAAGGACGATCCACCAGCTAGGCGGGATGCCGTCCAGGTAGTCACCGGTGACCCACCAGCTCCAGGCCAGCGCGACCGCCATCGCCGCGCCGTAGACGAGCAATAGCAGGATCACCGCGCCGAGCAGCCCGACCGGCACACGCAGGACGAGATAGGCCAGCGCCTTCAGCGGACCGTATTGGACGGGCCTGTCCTCGCCGTGGAACCTCCTGAGCCGCCACCGCTCCAGTTCGGTCGCGGCCTGGGCGGCGTCCGCGACGACCGTCGGCACCACCCGCTGGCCGCGTGAAAAGGCCAGCGAGTAGGCCATCAGGAGCGCCGCCACGGCCAGCAGGACCAGTTCCACACCGGCGGTGACCGCGCCCAGCGACAGCCCCGCCGCGGCCCGGACGATGCCACGCGGGCCACGGCGGTCAGAAGATCCGGTCACGTACGACCTCTCGTTCCCGCGCGTGTTCCCCCGCGCCTCGCCGCGCTTTCACGATACGCACGGCGACGAAGGCGGCGGCGCCGAGGACGGCGAGCGCGAGCACGCCCTTGGAGTAGACGCCGACGTACTCCTCGACCGTCCGCCAGTTGTCGCCGAGCCCGTACCCGGCCAGGACGAACGCCGTGTTCCACAGCAGGCTGCCCAGGCCGGTGTAGATCAGGAACGTGGTCATCCGCATCCGCTCCAGCCCCGCCGGGACGGAGACCAGGCTGCGGAAGATCGGGATCATGCGCCCGAAGAACACCGCCTTGCCGCCGTGGCGGGCGAACCACGCCTCCGTCCGGTCCAGGTCGGACAGCTTGACGAGCGGGAGCCGCGCCACGAGCGCGCGGATCCGGTCGCGGCCGATCAGCGCGCCGAACCCGTAGAGGACCAGGGCCCCGACGACGCTGCCGGCCGTCGTCCAGAAGAGCGCCGCCACCAGGCTCATCCGGCCCTGCGCGGCGGTGAACCCTGCCAGCGGCAGGATCACCTCGCTGGGCAGCGGCGGGAACAGGTTCTCCAGCGCGATCGCCAGCCCGGCGCCCGGCGCGCCGAGCGTGTCCATCAGATCCGTCGCCCATCCCGCGATGCCGCCGGTCGGCTCGCTCCCGGCCGCCGCGTACGCCATTTCGATCATGTTGACGACGCTAGGAACCGCCCGGTCCCGTCACCATGGTGAACGCCGTCCGCCTGACCGGCCGCGCTCCGCACCCCTCCCCTGTGGAAAACCACACCCCCAGCACCTCTGACCGCCGCGGACCGTGGGCGTACGCGTCCGTCAACACCGACAGGCGGGATTCAGCGGAGAGTGAAACCCGCTCCGGGCGCGGGCCTGGACGGGGAGGCTCGGCGCGCCGGTTCCCGCAGGCCGCACGGGTTCTGGACGCAGCCTCGCCCGGTTTCGGTCCCGACCTCCGCCACCATCCGGGTAAAGAATCTTTTTGATCGACTTTTCAGTAAAGAACCTTTCTTGTAGCGTTCGCAGGGTTTTGTGAAGTGAATTCATGATCAAATCCCGCCGCACGACCATAAGGAAGCCGCGATGCCCTGGGCCACCGGCCTGGCCGCGGCCGCGCTCCTCGGCCTCCTGACGTTCCTGGCCACGGCGCGGCACGGCAGGCGCCGAGACGAGCCGGCGAACGAGCACCCCGAGTCCCTGACGGCCGTGCTCGGCCCTGGCGACGAGGAATACCTCGCGTGGCTGGCCGACCACCACTGGCCGGGCGACGAGTACCTCGACCTCGAACACGAGTGGATGGGCGAACTGGAGGCCGGCGGAGTGGCCGGCCCCTACGAGTCGCCGCTTTGCCCCCGCTGTGACCTGCGGTGCGAGGACGTGTGGCCGTGCCCGACCTGCGGCCGGCTGCTGCACTCGTCCTGCGGCCACGGGATGCGGCGCCGGAGGGTCGACCGCCCGTACCGGACCCACGTCACCAACCCGGAGGCGGTCATCGCGGAGTGGATCTGCACCGGCTGCGCCTCGGTCGTCGGCCTGGACGTCGACCACGGCGGCGATCCCGATGAGGGCCTCTTGCGGTAAATCAGGCTGGATTGCCCCGTCTTGTCCGGCTTCACACGTTCTGGACGGTAAAGAATCCATCATCGACTTGCATATTTCGGACGTGCGACGGCAGGCTGCATCTATGTCCTTAATCACAGGGACACCGTGGAGGACACCGTGACCGCACAACACGACTCGATCTGCTCGCACGAACCGCCCTGCCCGACGCCGGACGCTCTCGACCGCGAGGCCGCCCGCACCGTCGCCAGCCACCCGGAGCAAGGGTGGAGCCTGCTCTGCAACGGCATCGTCGTCTTCGACGACACGGGCGAGCTGCTGCCGGACGGCCGCGTGATCGCTCCGCACCGTCCCACCACCGCCGCCTAGGCCCCGCGCGGGCGGCCCGGCGCCGGCGGGATCACCTGATCACGTGCCGGTCGTAGCCGAGCCGCGCCAGTTCCTCGTACGCCGCCCACACCGCCGCCGGGACGGGCATCGGCACCTGGAAGCCCCGCTCCGCGTAGACGACCATGCGCTGCAGGTCGCCCACCATCAGCTCGATGAACTGCCGCTCGTCCTCGGCGAACGCCTCGAACCCCAGCTCGGGCGCGGAGGCGGCCCAGCTCACCCCGGCCCACTGGCGCCGCGCCGTGGCCAGCGCCCGGCGCGTCATGTAGGGCTTGGCGACCAGGATCCCGCGCCCCACCGCGACGCCCCGCTCCTCCAGCAGCCGCCTGGACGCGGTGATGTTCTCCCCCGTGTTCGCCGCGGTCTCCTCCAGCAGCAGCGCCCGCTCCGGTACCCCGTGCTCGCGCGCGACACGTCCGAACACCCGCGCCTCGGTCAGCTCCCAGTCCGACGTGACCTTCCCGCGTCCGCCCGACACGACCACCAGCGGCGCCCACCCCTCGTGCCAGAGCCGCGCCGCGTGCACCGCCACCCGCGTGTCGTGGCTGCCCAGCGCGAGGATGAGGTCAGCCTTGGAGAGGGGCTCGGACAGGACGAGATGGTCCCAGACGATCCTCGCCAGCTCGCGCGTACGCGCGTCCACCTGAGACTCCACGGGCCCATTGTCTCCGGCGGTCAGCATGTCGGGCTCCCATCCGAAGGGTCGTCCAGGTAGCGTTCAACTGTTTTGCTCCTTACGCAAGAATCATGTGGAACTCGACCGCGGAAGGACGGTGTGGTGTGATCACAGTCCTGGTCCTCGTGGCCTTGGCCGCCCTGTTCGGCCTCTGCCTGCCGAACCTGCTCCGCCCCATGCCGCCCGTCCACGCCCACGACCCCGACC
>NZ_VCKW01000194.1 GCF_005889715.1 Actinomadura soli | reverse complement strand
CAACCCCACCGGGACGGGCTGGTCGTCGGGCACGCCACACCGCCCGAGCACCGCTACCGGCCGGCGCTCGACGCGCTGTGCCGCGCCCTGCCACCACCCCCCGACGCCTGAGCCGCGCGCCGCGCCCGCCGGAAGTGGCCCAGGACGCCGAAGTGTGGTGCCGCCCCGGAACGGGGGCGGCACCACACTGGATCTGTGCCGGTCAGACGTGCACGGCCGGGCGGCCGCCGGCCTGCGCTTCGTGCTCGGTGACCTGCGCGGTGTTCTGCTTGATGCTGGGTTTGCGTAGGCCGAGTGCGACCAGCGCGGTCGCCGCGATGCCCGCCGCCGCGATCAACATCGCGGTGCGCAGCCCGTGGGTCGTCGCGGCGCGCAGCGATTGGCCGCCGAGTCCGTCCAGGCCCGCGTTGGCGACCGCCACCAGCAGCGCTAGGCCGACCGCGCCGCCGACCTGCTGGCTGGTGGAGGCGACGCCCGAGGCGATGCCCTGGTCTGCGGCGGCCACCCCGAGCGCGGCGGCGCCGAACATCAGGGTGTACCCGGCGCCCTGACCGACCCCGAGCACGACCAGGCCGGGGATCAGCGCGACGTACGAGGCACCGGTCGCCATCGTTGCGGCGACGATCACAGCGCCGAGACCGCCCACCGTGAGCGCGGCGACCAGCACCGGCCGGATCCCGTGCAGGGTGGCCAGCCTGCCCGCGGTCTGCGAGCCGACCGCGATGGCGGCCATCGGCACCAGGAACGCCAGCCCGGTGGTCAGCGCGTCGTGGCCGTGCACGCCCTGGAAGTACACGGTCAGGAAGTACAGCAGGGTGCCGAAGGTGCCCATGTACAAGAACGTGACGACCGTCCCCACGCTCAGGTTGCGGTTGGTGAACAGGCGCAGCGGCGGCAGCGGGTCGGCGCTGCGCCGTTCGACCACGACGAACACCGCGAACAGGACCGCGCCCGCGAGCGCGGTGGCCAGCACGCCGGGCGACAGCCATCCGGACTCCGGTCCCTGCACCAGGGCGAACACCACGGCCGTGATACCGATCGTCGAGGTCAGCGCCCCCGCGACGTCCATCGAGCGGCCGCCGGCACGCGGCGCGTCCGGTGCGATCAACACGAGGGCGAGCAGCGCGGCGGCACCGGCGAGGGGCACGTTGACGAAGAACACCGACTCCCAGCCGAACGCCTCCGTCAGCACGCCCCCGAGCAGTGAGCCGAGGATCATCCCGCTGCCGCCCGCCGTGCCCCACACCGCGAACGCCCGGTTGCGCTCGCGTCCCTGGGCGAACTTCGTGGAGACCAGGGTGAGTGTCGCGGGGAACAGGAACGCGCCACCGACCCCCTGCGCGGCCCGGGCCGCGACCAGCACGGCGGCCGACTCGGCCAGACCGCCCAGCAGGGAGGAGACCGCGTACAGCACGAGGCCGACGGTGAACATCCGCCGCGGTCCGAGCAGATCACTCGCCCGCCCGCCGAGCAGCAGGAAGCCACCGAACGCGACGGCGTACGCGCTGATCACCCACTGCAGGTGCTGTGCGGAGAAGCCGAGGCCGGAGCCGATCTCCGGCAGCGCGACGTACACGATGTTGTAGTCGATCGAGATGATCAACTGGGCGAACGCCAGCAGCGCCAGGATCGCTCCCGGGCGGCGTCGCCGGGGCGCCTGGGGCATGGTCGAGGGCATGAGGAGGCTGCTTTCCAGAGAAGGTACGGGGAGTGGTGCCGGGCGGGGCCGCTGGGACACACGGCCCGGCTGCGGGTTCAGCGCTGGGCGAGCGCCTTGGCCCACACGGGGCTGTCGAAGTAGTGGTTGTCGTACTGCTGCGAGCTGTCGCGGATGTCCTGCACCGTGGCTTCGCCCCGGTAGACGCGCTCCAGCAGCCGGTAGTAGTCGAAGCGGTGCAGGCCGGGGGTGAAGACCACCAGCATCTCGGCCTCACTACCGGGAGCGGGCGCGAACGCGTGCGGCACGGTCGGCGGGACGGTGAGGAAATCGCCCTTGCCCAAGGTCACGATCTCCTCGTCCACCAGAATGCGCATCGCGCCGTCCAGGACGAAGAACATCTCGGTGGCCTTGGTGTGGAAGTGCGCGGGAGCGCCCGGCGACCCCTTCTGGAAGGTGGCCTTGTTGGCGGTGAGCGCGCCGCCGGTCGCACCCGCGTCGGCCAGCAGCGTGATCAGACTTGTCGCGCCGTCCTGCAGGGACTCGGCGTCCGCGGCGCGGACCAAGACGGGGGCGGTCGGCTGGTTCGTAACAGCGTTCATGGGTTCTCCTGGGTGTCCGGCCCGGCTCACCAGGCCCTTCTTGCTGACACCGACGAATCTACGGCGCACAAAGACCCAAGACATGGTTCATTCAATCGCGACACTCATGGGTCAATTTCGCGTCCTTGGAGGGCGTTGAACGCGGCCACCACCACAGATATGCGGCGCTCCAAGCCCCGTGTCGCGGGTGGCGGGCGCGCGCTCGCCGGCTCGACCATCAGCCCACCTGGACGACGCCGTTACGCCGCCAGGTCCAAGGCGGAGAAGTCGACCTCGGCCAGCACGGGGTTGAACGCGGCGGGCTTGTGCGCGAGCTCGTCAGTGGCGTAGGCCCCGAACCGGGTGATGTGGGAGCGCAGGTACGGCGACAGGGCGGCGAGCTGGTCGGCGGTGATGGGCCAGCCCTCGGCCACCAACTGCCGGACCACGTTCATGATGTCCAGGGCGGGGCCACGGTTGGGAGGAGGACGCCTAGATTCCTCAGAAATCCTCGGTCTTCAGTGGTTGCGGGGAAGTCAGGCGGGGGTGGGCGCGAACAGCACTCGGGCCTCCAGATCGAGGCGGGTGTTCGGCTGGTCGTCGGGCGGGGTGAGGTTGAGGGTCCAGTTCCCGAACCGGCGGACGGTGGAGGTGATGTAGGGGGACATGGTGGCCAGGTCGTCGGGGTCGACGGGCCGGCCGTCGGCGGCGATGTCGTTGGCGGCGTCGGTGATGTCGCAGGCGGTGGAGTACATGACGCAGTTGGCCAGCAACTCGTTGGACTTGATCACTTTCTCCTGGTAGTCGGGGTCGTTGTGGCCGATGAGCTTGCCGCCGAACATCAGCCAGTCGGCGAACCCGTGGAAGGCCTCGTTCCGGTTGGTGGCCAGGGTGATCTGCTCGCGCAACGCGGGGCCAGACAGGTACCGCAGGAGCGTGATCGTGCGGGTCGCGCGGCCGAGCTCGCGGAACGCCCGGTACAGGCGGTTCTTGCGGGAGTGGTTGCCCAGCCGGCGCAGCAGCGTGACCGACGACATCTTGTTGTCCCGGATCGAGATCGCGGTCCGCAGCAGGTCGGTCCAGTGCGTCTCGATCAGGTCCCAGTCGACGGCCTCCTCGCCGAACAGCGCGTCGATGTGGGCGTAGCTGGTGGTCTCGGTCGGCCGGTAGAACACCAGGTCGTGCCAGTTGCGGATGCGGGGCAGCAGGTCGAACCCCATCAGCGCGGCCAGGCCGAAGACCGGCAGCGACTGGCCTTGGGTGTCTGCGTGGATCGTGTCGGGCTGCACGTCGGAGGTGTTCTTCAGCAGGCCCTCGATGATGTAGACCGCCTCCCACACCCCGCACGGGATGAAGTGGCTGAACAGGGCGACGTAGGTGTTGGAGACGCGCCGGTAGGCGATTCCGCCGTACCCGCCGTACCGGATCGAGGTCTCGGCCAGGAGGTTGTTCTCCCACGTGTCGATTTGCGACCCGTCGGCCGCGACCGTCTTGCCGTCGCCCCACACGCTGGCCACATCCAACTTGCTGAAGGCATTGATGACCGTCGCCGACACCTTTTCGATCTTGGTGGCGTTGGTGTGCTCGTTCCCGGCCAAGGTCAGCTCGTGCACGCTGACCTTCCCGCGCATGTGCGCGGCGACCTGGGTCGGGCCCAGCAGGGTGCCGTGCGCGAAGACCGTCAGCACGTACCGGGCGAGGGCTTCTTTGATCTTCGGGTCGGATCCGGAGGCCGGGCCGAAGTGGTGGTGCCAGCCGAGGAGATAGGCGGTGCGAGTCAGGATGTCCAGCAGCGCCCGCTGCGGCAGCCGCTCGTGGATAGCAGCCTCCAGCGCGAGCGCCTCCGGACGCCGTTCGACGCCCTTACGGCGTTTCAGCATCGGTCGGCCGCCCTCCAACACCAGGTCGGTGTTCGACGGATACCCGGTGTCGACGCCCTTGGAGATGGTGGTGAGCTTGTTCTTGAAGAACGCCGTCAGCCTCTTCGGCTCGGCCGGGATCCCGGCCTGGGCGCAGAACTTGGCGACCAGCGGCGCGCACTCCTCCCACGACAGCAACTGGTCGTGCAGGTTGGCGTAGGAGTCCGACCCCTCCACCGCCATGTCGCCGGACCGCAGCTCAGACACCAGGTAGGAGAACACGCACACCTCGAGATGGCGGCGCACCAGCATGCCCGGCCGGCCCTTGTCCCGCAGGATCTTCTTCCACATGCCCGACGCGAAGCCCTCGACATTGATCGACAACGTCACCTCGACGTCCTGGCCGTCGGGTCCGGGCCGAGCCACCGCCAACCGCTCCGGCACGAACGCTGCCTTCGCAGCGCGCAGTTCCTTCAGGAACTCCACAGCGTCGATCATGTTGCGATCCGCGCTGGTCGACACCAAGTCGACCGCGTTGACCAGTGTGAACAGTGCAGAGCGATGCGACCGGTAGTGCTGGTCCAGCAGCGGCAGATAGTTGTTGCCGTGATGCGCCGACACCGTCTCATGAGCGGTGGCCAGCGCCTCCAATCCGCCCGCCTTCTCCAGCGTCTTCAGCACCAGCCGACCGGCCGTCTCCGCCGTCACCTGCGGATCCGGTACCGCCTGCTCCTCGACCGCTACGGGCGGCGTCTCCTCGGCCTCGGGTGGGGTGGTGGCGTCCCGGACGGCTGACAGGACGTCGCCGAACACGCCCAGCAGCCGCTCGGACTCGGCCCGGTGCTGCTCCCTGAGGTTCTCCAGCTGGTCGCGGCCCTTCTTGTGGATCGCGGCCATCCGCTTGCAGAACATCGTCACCACGTCGTCACGGACCCCGCTCCGGACCGAGTGCACCAACGCCACAATCAGCGTCAGCCTCTTGTCCTCATTCGTGACTTTCTTCAGGTCCGCGACGTCCGTGACCCGCGCCTCCCCGGCGAAGTGCGCAATCTTCCCGGGCGGCACGCCGTTCAGCCACTCCTCGGTCGGTCCGAGCGCGTCGATGTCGGCCAGCAGCGCCAGCCGCTCCTTGAACTTGCTGATCGACGCGGCCGCCTCGCGTGTGCCCGCCCGGGATCAGGTGGGCTGCCGGGCGCCGCCGGGCGGGTCCTCGGGCTGCGGAGCGGACCGGTCGTCCTGGTTACGCCGGTCATCACCCAAGCGCTGCGCGGCGACTGCGGCGGCCTCGGCGCGGGCGGCGCGTTCGCGCTGCTCGGCCGCTTCCGCGCGGGCGGCCGACAGCGCGGTTTCGAGCCGGTCGGACACCGCCTGGCAGGCCGCCAGTGAGGCCCGCGCGTCGGCCGCCTCGCCGGCGGCGAGATCGGCGGCGGCCTGGAGGTCCTGTACCCGGCGGTCGAGCGCGACGTCGCGGGCGTGCTCGGCGGCCTCCGCGCGGGCTCGCTCGGCGCGGGCCTCGCCGCCGGCGGTGGCCAGCGCCTCCCGCGCGGCGGTCAGGGCATCGATCGTGCGGGTGAGATCGGCCCGTGCGGCGTCCAACCGGCCGGCCTCGGCTCGGGCGGCCGCGTCGCGGCGGGCCAGGTCCTGCTCATGGGCCTGGCGGGTCTCGCGCAACTCGGCGACCTTGGCGTCCCGGGCGGCCTCCGCGGCGGCCTGGCCCTCGCGCGCGGCGTCGCGGAGCTGTGCATGCGCGGCGACCGTCTCGGCGGCGTCGGCGCGGACCCGCTCCAGGGCCGCGCGATCACGCTCGGCCTCCTGCTCCGCGGCCCGCCGGGCCCGGACGGCGTCCACCGCGTCCGCGTCCGCGCGGGCCCGGGCGCGGTCGGCCTCCGCCGCGCGGGCGTCGGCGTCTGCCTCGGCCTGCCGGGCGGCGACGGCCTCGGCCTCGGCCCGCTGGACCCGGGCCAGTGCGCCGCTCTGCGCCTGGGCCAGGGCTTCGGTCAGGGCGGTGAGCTGCTCCTGCAGCCCGCCGATGGCGTCGGGGAGCCGTCCTGCGAGCGCTTCGGCGCGGCGGAGTGGTTCGTCCACCGCGGCGGCGTCGGCGGCGCGGCGGTCCCGGCTGGCCTGGTCGGCGTGGGCCTTGCCGCAGTACTTGGCCGGACGGCCGCGTCCAGGCGGCGGCAGCGGCTGCGTGCAACCGGCCAACGCGCACTCCCCGCCCGGACGCGCCGGACCGTCCTCGGGCATCGCGCCCGGAGACGCCACCGGTTCCCCGAGCACCTCCTGCCGACCAGGTCGCTGATCCGCCTCCGGGACGCCGGAACCCGCCGCGGCGATGTCTTCGCTGCTCACCCGCCTCACCCTACTGTCGCCCACTCATTTAATCGCGTAGTTACACGCGAAATCATTAAAGCGACACGTGAAAAGCGTTGGATCGCGATAGCTTTGGGTCCGGGATAACAACAGTTATCCTGGTGTCCCGTCGCGACGACGGCGCATCGCGGACCTTCGCTCCACCACGGCCCGGCAGGAAGGCAGCGCATGAGCACACCGCAGGAGGCGCCGCCGCGAGTGGTGGCCGGGGAGGTGATGCCCGCGGCTTCCGTCCCGTCCGGCGTCCCGGCGTCGCGTGTCCTCCCAGGGCAGGTGTCCGGCCCCGATCCGATCGCCGGGTCCGTGGCGCTGCTGCCCGCTCTGCCCGCTGCGACTCTGCAGTGTTTTGTCCAGGGACTTCGTCATCTCCTGTCGGTTGTCTCGTCAGGGCACGTCAGTGACCTAGAGCACACTCCATCCGGTGGCGCTTCACTGTAAGCCCCGCTCGCCGGTCTGTGAACTGCATACGGTGGCGTGAAGGCGTTCGACATTCTCTTTTCAAGAAGTAATGTTTAATGCGAAGTTCGCAATTAACTATACTCTATCGCATGTTGGCGATGCATCTTTTGTAGTGTTCTTCTGTGGTGGTCGTCTTCGTTGGCGAGGTTGGGGCTGGGTCCTCTAGCTCAGTCCTGGAGGTCACCGTGAAGCAGGCCGCCCGGTTCTGATCACTCGGCTGCGGCGTAGTAGGCGGTGCACCTTTCCTCTTTGCTCGGAAGGGGTCTTCTTCGTACAGGCGCGATCCTTGCCGTGTGGAGCCGGGGCGGCGGTCGTGGTTTCAGCCAGCGGCGCTGTTTGAGGCCGGTCAGCAGCCTCACGGTGTAGGCGTGTAGCAGCAGGTACTTGGGGGGCTTTTACGTCCGCGTTCGGCGGTGTCGCGTTGGAGGATGTTGGGTCCGACGGTGCCGCGTCGGGCAATGTCGGACGGGCGCGTTGGGCGATGAGGGACCAAGCGGGGCCTGTCCGCGGTGGTCGTGTCGGTACGCGCGGACCCACAAGGCCAGGTTGCGGCACATTTGCTCGTCCGCCAGGTCTGTGTCAGTCAGGGAGCGCGCGTGGGCGACGGCGTCGGCGTGTCGTTCCAGTAGTCGCTGTTGGTATTGCTGCTGGTGACGACCTCGAGACGGCTTACCGCGCATCCCTGCTCCCTGGATGTGTGGGCGTGTCGTACGGCCGGTGGAACCTTCCTGCTCTTGCTTGTCATCGTGGCGTGTCCCGCTGGCTTTGACGAGCATCTGGTCGGGTGGGCGCGCCGGATGCCGAGGTGTCCGTCTGATCGAGCACGCAGAGTCGTTCGGCGCAGCCGATTGCCTTTTCGTCGGCGAGGCCCCGCACACCCTGGAGGCTGACCTGCTGACCCCTCCCGGCAACGAGCCGGGTCCTTCGGACCGCATACCTGAAGCAGCATCGCAGGTCACAGAAGACCTGGAAGGAAATCACCTCGAGCCCAGATCCGACCGCAGCGTTCTATCGGAAACTCCGCAAGAACAAGAAATTCATTAGCAAGGGTGAATTCGCTCACGAGGTGGCTATCGCCATCGAGGAGGGGCATTCGTTCAGCGCGCCTGCCTACCTGCGCGATGCAGTCCTGTGGGTCCTGAGGCAATCCACGACGGTGGCACATGACAACGCTGCTCAGTGAGGCGCAGAAGACTCTGGCCACCGCATCGTCCAGTACGTTCGCGATGGCCTGCCCGGGCGCGGGCAAGACCAGAGCGATCGTCGAGCGGTTCCTCTGGCGGACGCAGCAGGAACCGCGCAAGGGCGTGGCCTTGGTGTCCTTCACCAGTACCGCGATCGACGAGATCAGGATGCGGTGCGTCGACCGTGTTGAGGCGTTTCGTGCACCGAACTTTCTTGGCACGTTCGAGGGCTTCCTACACCGGTTCATCGTCACACCGCTCTTCCCGCACGTCTACAAGATCCACCCCCGGTATATTCAGAGCTGGGACGAGTTGAAGAGTGCCAAGTTCACTCATCGCTACACCGGCCCTCAATCACCTATTAGACTCTCCTGGTTCGACTACTCCGCCGACGGGGCCGCCACCCTTAGGATCGATGAGATCCCACCGCCCGTCAGCGACGAATTCAAAGAGCTGCTGACGCTCCATCGCAGCGAGATAGAAAAGCGGGCCAGCGAGTCCTACCTCCGGTTCCTGAGAGCCGGAACGGTGACCTGCGAAGCGGCCCGGGTTCTGACATCCCGCTTCCTCACCCGCGCCAACGGCCCGGACACACTGAAGCGCCTGGTCGGAATCCGCTTTACCGAGATCATCGTCGATGAGGCTCAGGACTGCGGCCAACCAGAACTCATGACCTTGGACTTCCTTCGCCGACGCGGCGTGATCGTGGTCATGGTCGGCGACCTCGACCAGTCGATCTTCGAGTTCCGGCGCGCTCTCCCCGACCAAGTCACCGCTTTTGGAGCGCGCCTGCCCTCAAAGCTGGAGATGACCGAGAACTTCCGCAGCTCCCCCGCGGTGTGCAGCTTCAACAACGCGCTGCGGTCCGGCCCCATGACCGAAAGAGCTCCAGGTCACCGCGTGAACATCACCACTCCGGTGTACCTGATCGGCTACGTCCAGCCCACCACCATAGCCCCGCGCGTACTCGCACTCGGCGAGCGGCACGGCATATCGGCATCAGACCTCGTGATCCTCTCCCACCGTGAAAAAGACGGACTGAAAGCCGTGGGTAAGACAGCGTTCAGCTTGTCGTCCAATCGCGTGCTCGCCATCGCCGACGCGGGCCGGCAACTCCGATCGCACGCTTTCGACACCAAAAGCCGATAATCAGCTGTCGCCAAGGTCGAAAAGCTGATCGTGGACAGCGTCCTGGGCATCGACCCCGGCCAACGAACACACGAGCGTGTTTGCCAGGAGGAGGACATCGACCCTCGGTGGCTGCGGGACATTGCCATCAGAATCGCCACCACCCTCGACCCGGTCGGCATGGACGCCTACGCCTACGCTGTGCGAACCAGCCTGGCCTCAACCGACTGGGGCCACCACGCCCCGCCCGCAAATCTGAGTAACACCTTCAGAGCGCCGCCGGCAGACGAGTGGAACAAACTGATGTCCACCAGGCAACAAGAAGGACTCGCCACCTCCACCGTCCACCGGGTCAAGGGTCGCGAGAATCGCGGAGTCGCGCTCATGATGTCGGAGATGAAAAGCGGCAGCACACTGTCCTGGACGACTGGGAGGCAGGCACCGACAGCGAACCGCGCCGGGTCCTGTACACAGCCGGGTCCCGGGCGCAGGAACTCCTCATAATCGCAGCCCCCAACGGCATCTCGACCGGGTGGAGAAACTCTTCGTACGAGACTCGATCATTCACGCAGTCGAGAGATAGCAACGGTCCACGCTCAGCTGGGAGCGCCGAGTTCCGGCGTCGGCTTCACGGAGCTTGAATCAAGCATCCCCGCTGTTCCACGCGCCCTGTCCGGGGCAGTTGCGGGGATGTCGAGGAGCTTTCTACCTGGGTGGGTGTCAAGCACGTCCAGCGGCGTCCGTGGTTCCGGGCTCACCGCGCGTGTGGACCGAAGGCCTTGACGGTCCTCACGCTTACCTTCTGCGCCGTACCGGAGTTTTAAGGTTAGGTGGATTCAGGGGTGACGGAGGCGGCGAGTTGATAGGCAGGTGAGCGGTCCAGGGAGTTGCGGGCGCGGTCGTAGCGGCGGGTGGTGCGGGGGTCGGCGTGTCCGGCGAAGTCCTGCACGACGTGCAGGGGCCTGCCGTCGCTGAGCGCGATGGTGATCGCGGTGTGGCGAAAGGAGTGCGGGGAGATGGTGTGGGTGATGCCGGTGGCCCGGGCGACACGGTTGACCAGTTTCCACGCATAAGGCTGGCCGAGCGCCCGGCTGGTGCGGGTGACGAAGAGCGGGCCGGTTTCGGGATGTCCGCGCTCGTTGAGGTAGTGCTCGATCGCGGCCAGCGCCGCGGGCGGGACCGCGAACCTCTTGATGGTGCCGCCCTTGACCGTCAGGTCGATGACCTGGTGGCCGCGGTCCTGCCCGAGGTCCTCGATGCGGGCCGACAACAGCGACCCGATCCGGCCGGCGGTGGCGAACATCAGCCACAGCAGCGCCTGGGTGCGTGCCGTTTCATGCTCGGCTGCGTGCGCCAGCACCGCCGTCATCTGCTCGCGAGACAGGGCGCGCGTGGCCGACGCAGCGGTGTCCAGCCGGGGCCGTTCGGCTCCGTCGAACGGGTTGGTAGCCGCGCCCTGTTCGCGGACCAGGTAGGTGTACCACGACGAGACGGCCGCGACCCGGCGGCCGATGGTCGCCCGGGCCAGACCTGAGGCGGCCAACTCGGCCATGTACAGGTCCGCCGCCGATGTCGGCGGCTCAGCGGCATCCACGCCTACCGCGGCGCACCAGGCCACCCACCAGCCGACATCGCGGACGTAGGCGGCGCGGGTGTGGTCGGACTCGCGCCGCCCTGATACCAGCCACACCGCGGTCGCCTGCAGCGCCCGCTCAGGCAGGCCCGAAGCCCGCATCAGACTCGCCAACTCCGCAGGGGTCCGCACCGGCGGCGTCCCCCGCACAGGTATCGCCGCCAACCGGGCCATGTCGGTTATCGCCGTGCTCGACGCGAGACTCACCGCCGCGGTCGCCGTCACTACAGCCATCTCCCCCCAAGATCCTGGGATGCGCCGCCGATTTCCGGAGCGGAGCTTAACAGTCCATGTCCGGAAGAGACCGGGACAGACTGGGCTCCCCGAACACCCGCCCGAACGTTTGTCTCACCCCCATGATGGTCCGCAGACGCGCCATCCCAGAGACGCGCGTGAACTTTGTCCATGCTCCGTCACGAGGCTGGCATGCGACCCACGACCTCCGCTCATTGGCTACCCATCTCATTGCCTCAGGACCGGAGGGCGCGGACCGGAAGAGCGTCAAAAGGGGACGTCAGGGGCAGAGATCCGGACGATGGCGAAGGTGGATAGCTACACCCGGTTCGAGCACCAGAGTTTCGGACGCTGATCGCCTCGGATAGCACGCCGCTGACCGTCCAGCGCGCCGACTACGTGCTCTCACGCCGTGATCTGCTCGGAGTCCGGGGACGACCCGGGCTTGGCCTCGCGCCGTGCACGCCGCGAGGCCTACACCGACCGCGACCTGCAACAGCTCGACACGGGACTGATCGTCCTCGCGATCGTGGTGCCCCTGCTGCTCGTCCGATACGGGGACGGCTGCCCCGAAGACCTGGACCGTCTCCGCAAGCCCCTCCCCCGCCACCCTTGCATCGCCCCAGGCGGCTGCCGCCGGGCCCCGGTTGCAGCGCCCGCGGCCTAATGTGTTCGAGGTCGACTATCAGGTCTGCCGCCGGTGCGGGATCGGCTGGGTCGAGCAGCCTTACACGCTGCCGGACTACCAGCGGTGCGGGCTGGTCCGCGCTGGACTGGCCGCGCTCCGCCAAGAGCACATGGGCCGGGCACGGGCTCGGCGGGCATTTCTCGCCCGCTGGAACGGGCTCGGGTTGGTCGACGGGACCGTCCTGTCGACTGGCGCGTCAGGGATTGGCGACGCTCCCATCGGCCGGTCCAGCTCGGAAAGCGCCCGCATCCAGTGCCCCTCGACCCCGCCAGCTGGAACGTGCTGCAGCGCTGCCTGGACCATCGCGACATCCTGCAGACCGGCAATCCCCACGTCATGGTGACCCGCGGAACCAAGGCCGGGAAGGCACCGGCCTCCATCGCCTATGTCAGTCACCTCCTCGACCCATCCGGCGTGCCGCCCCGCATGGTCCGCTCCACCCGCCTGGTCGACCTGGTCAACACCATGGACCCCAAGCTCGTTGCGGCGGCATTTGGAATGGATCCCGGGGGCGTCATGATCTATCTCGCCGATCGCGTCGATGAAGGGCGTCTCCTCGACGAGCGCGAACGGAGACGATGAGGTGCAGCACATGATCCTGCCCTTCGAGCGATCACGCGACATCGAGGATTGATATGGACGCAGGTCTAGCGGCCATCATCGGGGCCGCCATAGGTGCTGGCGGCACTACCTTGACCAGCGCATTTACCTAGCGCTGCGTTGAAAACCGCCCGCGAGAGGACGACCGCCGAGATCGACCAGTGGTGTCGTACTCATCGACGGGAGACCAGCATCACCTTGATCAACACTGCCCGAGATCATTTCCAGCTAACCGAGGGCTGGTATGACACACACTACCGGCAATCTGACCAACAAGGAGTTCCGGCGCCATCCACCCGAATCATGGATTGGAGGCTCGCAGAACAGGACCATGGAGGCGGGCCACTCCGCCGCGCAACCATTGCTGTCCAACTCGAAGGACCATCCGATCTTTACGAGCTAGCCCAAGCCGTCGAAGCCAGAACCCGGAACTACGCCAGAATCTGCCTTCGACACCTCGCCCATGAGACCTCTCTTGAGGAAGTGAGAACCGCGTTGCAGGCACACACCGCCGCACTTGACGAGTTCACCGCAGCCGCCCGCAACCACCTCCACGACCCGTAGCACGCGATCGATTTCCGGCACACATGCCTGAACGGGTCGTAGCGACAGGTCCCGCACCAGCCACAACCGCATAGACCGTTCTCGAACGTGTGAGGTTTCGGCGCCACCTTGCACACCTTCGCGCGAACATGTGCGCTTTCGACGGGTGGAGGTTGGAGTGACGGCCAGGGTGCGGCGTTCATAGGCGGCGTCGACCAAGCGATAGAAGCCTTCGGCGGCGTCCGGCGAGACCGGCAGGAGCCCCATGTCGTCGATGATCATCAGGTCCGTGCGGATGATGCGGGTCAGCGCGCGGGCGATGGAGTCGTCGGCGCGGTGCCGGCGGACCAGGGCGCCGAGGTCCTCGGTGTTGAACCAGGTCACGGTCATGCCGGCCTCGACAGCGGTCTGGGCGAGTACTTCGCTGAAGTGGCTCTTGCCGATTCCGGACGGGCCGCAGATGCACAGATTCTTGCGGCGGCGCACCCATTCCAGACTCTTGAGCGCGTCCTGGGTGGGGCGCGGGATGGAGGAGGCGGTCTCGTCCCAGTCGCCGAAGGTCTTGCCCGCGGGGAACCCGGCTCGCTTGCGGCGAATATGCAGGTTGGCGCGGTCGCGGCTGGCGGCTTCTTCGGCGAGCAGGACGCGGACGACCCGCCGTTGGAGCCGGGAACGAAGCACAGCGGAGTGGCCATCAGGCGTTGTCCTCAAGAGTCATGGCGGTCTCGGTGGTGGGCTCGGCGGGACCAGCGGCGGCCCGCCCGAAGGAGGCCCAGGCGGAGGTTCCGGGCTAGAGGCTGGGAGCTTTGGAGGCTCGGCTCGGTTTGGCGGCCTCGCGTCCGACCTGGTAGTCCAGGATCGACAGCAGGTCGGCGTCGGCGAACCGTCCGGTGATCGCCGCGGCCCCAGCGCCCGGTCGACCTGGGCGGCCGAGTAGAGCTTGGCCAGGTTGACCGCCTCGGCCATCTTGGGCTTCATCCGGCGGACGCTGGTGTTGGCTGCCTCGACCAGCCAAGACGCCGCTCCGGGCCCGAGCATCAAGAACGCGGGCTCCTCCGGCGAGGTGGCCGTGGGAGTGCGGTCGCCGTCCTTGTCCTCGCGCCGCGGATAGTGCGCCTGGTCGATGATCGGCGCGGGCCTGATCTAGTTCGGCGTGGGCTGGGCCTTTCCCGCTCCGCCGTGGCTGCCAAACGCTCCAATCCGAACCGCGAGAAGGACCGGGCAGCCCGTCAGCGCTGTCCGTCTCCTCCTCTGCTGCGTTCCTCACGCAGCAGAACCGCCAGCACTGCGCTGACCGCCGCCGGTCTGGCGGAAGGGTGCGATCTTGAACAGCGGGATGCGGAGCGGCGGAATAATCCGCTGCTGGGGCTGCCTCACCACCTAATTATAAGGGCCTATGGTTCGGCAATCCTTGGTTCCAGGAGCCACCAGGCCTCGATCGCACCCGAGAGAAGGAGCCAGATGCCGATTCCGCCGACCATGTGCAGGCCGAGAGATGGCCCAGCCGAACCTCCGATGATCATGGCGGCGAGCTTACAAAAGAGGGGCCTGCAAGGCGCGCTTGCACAGTGTCGAACCTGCCGCAATGTGACCCATGTCGATCTCGGAAGTAGAGAACCCAATGTGAGACGACCACGGCCAGGCCCAAGGCGCCGATGATCCAGGCGGCAAGTCTCCACGGATGAGTTGCGGTGAGCACGAAGAGTGCGGTGAGAAGCGGGATGAGCAGTTCGGCAAGAGCCGCGATGGCAGCGACCCGCTTCAGCCAAGAGCTGTGCCAGGTGGTCGACTTCACCTGGAAGGTGATGAGCATGACGGAGAACAAGGTCACTGATACGCCTGCCACCGCGCCGAAGAAACCGATCCAGTCCCCGAAGGAGTCCGCTGCGGCAACCCCAGCCATAGTGTGCATGTTTTCCGACACTATGAGCCGATTGACGGCTTGAAAGCCAGTTCGGCGCTACGGCCGCTGGCCAAATCCGGACCCCCAACGTTCCTACGAACACGAGGGGCCTGACCCGAGGGAGGCCACTTGCGGTGGTGATCGACGGCCTAACCAACCTCGCAGCCCCCCACCAGCTGCACCACTCGCCCGCCACCTCGGCGAGACCGAGATCCCAATCCAGCTCATCAGGCTAAGACCCAGCACCGCAACCCTCGCAGCGCCACGCGCTGCACCCGCCCCGCCGCACACACTGGCAATCCGCGTCCAAGACGATCCCTCATCGTCACGGCTGCCGACCGCCCGGCGAAACCTCGCCAAGACCACGGAGCTATCGCCCTGCCGAGGGGTCGAGGGAAGCGCTTGCTCGTTAGCAGCCGTCGCCCCACCCATCGCGGTAGTCAGATGATCCGCTCCTGCTCCGCAATGCCAGCGGCTCCGACGGTCGTTGCCAGACCTTGGGATTTGCCACCTCGATAACCGGCCTCTGCGCATCTCCCCACTCGACGCTGCCGTCCCACCGCTGAGTACCCTGCCGTAGCGATCCATCACCCAGCCTTTGCCACCGGTAGCCGGCGGCATCAGTGAACTCGACCGACCAAAGTGTTTGTATGACGGGGTCGGTCCGGCAGAAGGCGAGCTGGAACCCGCGTGTATCGGATCATGCCAGGGCTCAGAAACCCGCTAGGCGAGTCGAACGTCAGTTGCTCGCCTTTGTAGCAAGCAGCGAATTCCCTGATTGGCTGACTGCTGCCGTTCATCACCCCGCAGCGTCCATCGAGGATTGCCAAGTGGCAGCCGGGAACGTTCACGAACGAAGGCAACATGAAGGCGGCAATAGCATTTCGCGCTTATCCGCGGCTGCTTCCCGCGTGTCGAGTTGGCGCTCTCGCTCAGCGAGCCGCGCAGCTTCACGCACTTGGTGGCGGTATGCGAGGTAGCTCAGCCCCAGGGGCACAGGCCGCAACTACCCAGCCAGCCGCGGCTATTACCGTATTCCGCACACCCCTAGTGTCGTACGTGGAAGAACAAGGCGCTTCCGCTTCGTGACAGAACATGCGAGAGCCGCTGGCCATCGATCAGCAGGCGTCGCGGCGCAAGCACGCCAGAACTCCAGCGCAGGACTTGCCTACGTGCAAGCGTGTCCGAACACGACCTCGCGCCTCCTACGCCCCGATCAAGTCCAGCCCGTGGAGACGACTTCGGAAAGCAAGGCAGAGGGCCCGGGAACCGGCACTGGAAGAAGCGGAGGTGGCGGCAAGACCAACTCGTCAGACCTAACGTCGTCCTTGATGACTGTGGATCCGCGTGGCGAATCCAGGACACTTTGGGGCGGGCTGACGAGCCGCGTAGATCAGACGGTGGCCGAAGCGGTGCGGGAGACCACCCGTGAGGTCCCCGAGCGCAGGCTGTACGAGGTCGTGCGCTGGGCGAGTTGAGCTCACCTCGCCCAGCGGTGTCGCTTCCCAGTTTGCCGTTGGAGCAAGCGCAGCATGGCGTCGCCTTCTGGGCGGTGTTGAGCCAGGTACTGATCCAGTTCAATCTGGCGGCGGTCCCCCGCCGTTTCGGGGACCGCGAGCGACCGCAGCCAGACGTAATCCGGGTGCTCGGAGCCGATCTGGAGAGTGGTGTGCGCGATCCCCCCGACGTCGGTGTCCAGTTCGGCATGGGACACGCTAAGAGGGTGTCTCATGTGGAAGGTTTGGCGAGCTTCTTATAGCAGCTGATGGCGGCTGCGAGGGTGAGGAAGGCGGTGAACAGATGGCCGTGGCGTTCGTAGCGGATGGTCAGCCGCCGGTAGC
>NZ_VCKW01000193.1 GCF_005889715.1 Actinomadura soli | reverse complement strand
GGCGTTCGGTGGTTTTGGCGAAGGGGAAACACCCGGTCCCATCCCGAACCCGGAAGTTAAGCTCTTCAGCGCCGATGGTACTGCATGGGAGACTGTGTGGGAGAGTAGGACACCGCCGGACACATATCACACAGAAAGGCCCCGCCGACACGGCGGGGCCTTTCTTATTTGTCGGAGTCGGGTTCCGGGGCCGGTGACGGTGCCCCGGAGAATGGCGGCGATCGACTATCTTCGTCCCGAACCTTCCTCGTGAGATTGGGATAGTGATGACCTTCGCGATTGAACCGATTGATCCGGCCGAGCTGCCTGAGTCTTCGCCGGCCTACACGCATGGAACGCTGGTCAGCGGTGCGCAACGGACCCTGTACATCAGCGGCCAGCCGCCGTGGACCACCAAGGGCGACGTTCCGGCTGACTTCGCTGCCCAGTGCCGCCTCGCATGGGACAACGTCAAGACGGTCCTTGCCAGCGCCGGTATGACCGTCGGCAATCTCGCCAAGGTCACCATTTATCTGTCCGATCGGCGATACCGCGAACTCAACTCGCAGATCCGTCACGAGGTGCTCGGCGAGCACCGTCCCGCGATCACGATCATCATCACGGGTATCTACGACGAGGCTTGGCTTCTGGAGATTGAAGCCATTGCAGTCGGGCCTGCCTCGTCCGCCGCGCCAGGCACGGAGAACGGGCAGAGCTGACGGAGGTCGAGCACTCGTCGCTCGGTGGTCGTGGGGAGTGCTCATTGGGGCGTGGGCGGTGGATGGCGCCTGTTCGTGGTCGGTACGGCCGTGGAAGTGATGGCCGGAACCGATCCCTAGAACGGGTTCGTCGTGTTGATCGACGGGCGGGGAGCGCGGGCTCAACGTCGCGCCCGTTTGGTGAATCCCGCTCGCGCTCCCAGCCCATCCGATCACCGTCTTGCGGGTGGCTCTGCGGATGCGGGGGACGGCGGTTGCTTACGAGTCGGGCTTGGATTCCAGGGTTTGGAGGAGGGAGTTCACCGCGGGCAGGTCGGTTTCGCTGAAGACTTGGATGCCTTCTCGTTCGAGGAGGGCGGTTGTGACACCCTCCCCGGCTACCGACGTGCCGGTGAAGGTGCCGTCGTAGATTCGGTGGCTGCCGCAGGACGGGCTGCCCTCCTTGAGGAGGGCGATGCGGGCGCCCGAGCGGCGGGCGGTGTCGAGGGCCTGGCGGGCGCCGTGGAGGAATTCGGCGGTCACGTCCTCACCCGTGTCCGTGCGGACATGAGCGGTGCCGTCCAGGACGGCGTGGCCGTCGCCGCCGACGATCTCGGCCGGTGGGCGGGGGACGGCCAGTCCGCCTGACACCTCGGGGCAGAACGGGACGAGGCGGCCCTCGGCGCGCCAGCGTTCGAAGAGGTCGTCGCCCACCGGTTTGGCGGCGCCGTCATAGCGGACGGGCCGCCCCATGAGGCAGGAGCTGACCAGAATGCGTTCCACGTCCTCCAGAATATGCGGGGTACGGGCACGTCTTGCGTCGCTCGGGGCTGCGGCGAATAGTGGTGGAATCCTCCGTTCGCAGGGAGCCTGGCATGGTCCTTCTCGGCCGTCCACTCCGGGAGGCGGGCCGCTCGCCGCGTCCACGGGGCTCGGTGCTCGTGTCCTGGTTGACCACCACCGACCACAAGGTGATCGGGTATCTGTATCTGATCACGTCGTTCACGTTCTTCCTGCTGGCCGGGCTGATGGCGATGGTGATCCGCGGGGAGCTGGCGGAGCCGGGCCTGCAGGTCGTCAGCAACGAGCAGTACAACCAGATGTTCACGATGCACGGCACGATCATGCTGCTGCTGTTCGCGACGCCGCTGTTCGTCGGGTTCGCGAACGTGATCATGCCGTTGCAGATCGGGTCGCCGGACGTGGCGTTCCCGCGTATGAACATGATGAGCTACTGGCTGTTCCTGTTCGGCGGCCTGATGCTGTTCGCGTCGTTCATCTCCCCGGGCGGCGCCGCGAGCTTCGGCTGGACGGGATACGCGCCGCTGAGCAGCGAGCTGCGGTCGCCGGGCATCGGCGCCGACATGTGGATCATGGGGCTGGCGCTGTCGGGGTTCGGGACGATTCTCGGCGGGGTCAACTTCATCACGACGATCGTGGGAATGCGGGCCCCGGGAATGACGATGTTCCGGATGCCGATCTTCACGTGGAACGTCTTCCTGACGAGTGTTCTCGTGCTGATGGCGTTTCCCGTCCTCGCCGCGGCGCTGCTGGCGCTGGAGGCGGACCGGCGGCTCGGCGCGCACATCTTCGACGCCTCACACGGTGGCGCGTTGATGTGGCAGCACCTGTTCTGGTTCTTCGGGCATCCCGAGGTCTACATCATCGCGCTGCCGTTCTTCGGCATCGTCACCGAGGTCATTCCCGTGTTCAGCCGCAGACCGTTGTTCGGCTACCTCGGTATGGTCGGCGCCACGATCACGATCACGGGGCTGTCGATGTCGGTGTGGGCGCACCACATGTTCACGACCGGTCAGGTGCTGTTGCCGTTCTTCTCGTTCATGTCGTTCCTCATCGCGGTGCCGACCGGGGTTAAGTTCTTCAACTGGGTCGGGACGATGTGGCGGGGGAGCCTGACGTTCGAGACGCCGATGCTGTTCTCCGTCGGCTTCCTGGTGACGTTCCTGTTCGGCGGGCTGACCGGCGTCATCCTGGCGTCACCGCCGCTGGACTTCCACGTCCAGGACTCCTACTTCGTCGTCGCGCACTTCCACTACGTCGTCTTCGGGACGGTCGTGTTCGCGATGTTCGCAGGCTTCTACTTCTGGTGGCCGAAGATGACGGGGAAGATGCTGCATGAGGGGTGGGGGAAGGTCCATTTCTGGACGCTGTTCATCGGCTTCCACACGACGTTCCTCGTCCAGCATTGGCTTGGTGCCGAGGGCATGCCGCGGCGGTACGCCGACTACCCGGAGGAGTTCGCGGCGCTGAACCGGATCTCCAGTGCCGGCGCGTTCCTCCTGGGCATATCCACGCTGTTCTTCCTCTACAACGTGTACCGGACGTCGCGGCGCGCCGTCCCGGTGGACGTCGATGACCCGTGGGGCTACGGGAATTCGCTGGAATGGGCCACATCCTGCCCGCCGCCGAGGCATAACTTCACGTCGATTCCGCGGATCCGTTCTGAGCGTCCCGCGTTCGACCTGCACCATCCCAAGCTGGGCGGTTAGCCGGTTACTTGCGGATGCGGTTCACGGCCACTTGCGCCACGCGGACGGCGGCGCCCGGGTTCAGGCGGGCACCGCGCCAGGCGAGGCGGCCGTGGGCGGGCGCGACGATGAGCGCCTGGTTCTTGGCGATGCCGCGCATGATGTCGCGGGCCAGTTTCTCGGCCGTGTAGAGGCGCGGGGACGCCTTGGCGATGTCGCCGGTGGCGTCGCCGCTCATCGGCGTCTCGGGCAGGTCCGGGTTGACGTTGTGGAGCAGCGGCGTGTCGACGAAGCTCGGGCAGACGACGCTGACCTTGACGCCGCGTCCCGCGGCCTCGGCGCGCAGGCCGAGGGACAGGCCGACGACGGCGTGCTTGGTCGCCGTGTAGGGGATGCCGATCGGCATGGGGACGAGTCCGGCGAGCGAGGCGGTGTTGACGATGTGGCCGCGGCCCTGCTCCAGCATGATCGGGTAGGCGGCGTGGACGCCGTGCACGACGCCCTTGAGGTTGATGTCGATCGCGCGGTTCCAGTGGTCGAGGGTGAGTTCCTCGGCCAGGCCGCCGATGGCGATGCCGGCGTTGTTGAACACCAGGTCGAGGCGTCCGTGATCGGCGCCGACGCCCTTGTAGAGGTCCGTGACGGCGTCGGGGTCGGTGACGTCGAGCGGGGCGGACGTCGCCTTGCCCTTGCCGAGGGTGTTCAGCTTGTCGGCGACGTGCGCCGCGCCGTCGGCGTTGATGTCGGTCACCACGACGGTGTCGCCGCGCGTCACCAGGGAGGTGGCGATCGCACGGCCGATGCCGGACGCGCCTCCGGTCACGATCGCGATGCTCATGGGGACTCCGCTCAATGTTGGACGCCGCTAACCGCGGGGGCAGCTAATTAGATTCGGTGTTCAATTACGGCGATTCTAGGGCCGGAGTCCGGCCTGTCACGAGGTCGGGGTCGCCGTCTCTACCTGGAAGTCGCAGGGTCGAGCTTGCGGGTCCGCAGCCAGAAGCTGACCGTGGACGCCGGACCGCTTCAGCCCGATCGCCATCCCGGTCGCCATCCCGAGGCCGGAGAAGCCCGTCCCGATGACGACGACCTTGTACGGGCCCCCGGTCCGGACGCGGGCGTCACCACGGCGGGCCTCTCCTTCGTGCCCCAGGGGCGGGACGCCCGGGAGGCGCCGTAGGGGTTGCCGGGCCGGTCGTGGTCACGCGGGCTTGCCGGTCTCGACGGTGCGGCGCTGCTTCGGCTCGTCCCAGATGCCGAACGTCTTCCACACCTGCTTGCCGACCGGGCTGATCACGCCGAGCTCGGCCATCAGATCGCGGATCTTGCCGACGGAGTTGGAGATCTCCGCCATCGACGCCTCGCTCTTGTACGCCTGGCGGACGACGTCCTTCGGGATGCCGAAGTGCCGCACCATCGGCCCGGGCGGCGACAGCATGATCCGCGCCATCACGCCGAGGACGACCGGTGTCGCGACGCCGAGGATCCGGCGGCGCAGCGGGTTCATGTTCGGCACCCGGTGCTTGAGGTAGTGCCGGGCGAACGAGATGTGCCGGGCCTCCTCCGCGATGTGGATCTTCATGATGGTCTCTTCGAGCGGGTGTTTGATGTGCCCGCCCTTGAGCGACTTGCGCTGGACGTAGTCGATCGGGTCCTCGCCGCCGAGCACGAAGATGAAGAACATCTCGGTGCTGACCAGCGGGATCCACGGCGCGGCCTGCGCGATGAGGCTGAGCGAGCGAGGCATGCCGCGGATCGGCATCTTCGTCCGGTTCACGAACTCCTGGAACATCATCCCGTGGTGACATTCCTCGGTCGTCTCGTGGTAGACGTAGCGGAACTCGGGGCGTCCGTTCGGCAGCCGGTAGGCGTAGTTCAGCAGGCCGCGCTTCAGCAGATTCTCGAACTGCAGGCCGATCTTCATCGCGGTCGCGACGCGCCAGAGCCCGATCTGCGCCTGGATCTCGGGCGGCTGCGCCTGGTACCAAGCCGTCTCGCCGAGCCGGTCGAACGGCGGCAGCACCCAGCGCGGGTCGTTCTTGTCGACGGTGAACTCGGGGTCGTCCCACGGGATGTCGGCGTAGGCCTCCCAGTGCTTGTCCACCGACGCCTTGTTCAGGCGGTCGATGACGCCGAGGTAGGACTTCTTGTCCTTGACCTGCTCGCGGACCTCTTCGGCGAGTTCGGTGGGGGCTTTCGGCATGTCGGGCGCTCCCTCGGGGTGGTGCGGTCGGCCGCGGCCGACGGGGCGTTCAGGAGGTTCGGTCGGGACGTTCGGGAGGTGCGGACGGGGGCGTTCCGGGCCCCGGGACGATCAGCCGCGCGACGTCCTTGACCTGGCGCAGCACGGCGGCCTGGTGGCCGTCGGCGTCGTCGTCCAGCGCGTTCTGTATGGAGAGCCCGACGAACATCGCGAACACGCCGCGCAGCATCGTCGGGACGAAGTCGGGGGGCAGCGTGTTCTCCGGGAACAGCCGCTCGAACACCTCCAGGATGACCTGGAGGATCCGCTCGTTCAGGTCGCGGCACAGCGGGCGCAGCTCGTCGTCGGTGCGGGCCGCGACGGCCAGTTCCGTGAGGGCCTTGGCCGGACGCCCGCGGAACACCTCCCACAGCAGGTCGAGCGCGCCGGAGACGTCGCGCCGCTCGGGCGGCAGCGCCGCGAACGCGGTCTCGTACGCCAGGCGCTGCGCCTCCAGCAGATGCTCCAGCGCCGCCGCGACCAGCACCATCTTGGTCGGGTAGTGGTGCTGCTGCGCCCCGCGCGACACTCCGGCGCGGCGGGCCACCTCCGTGGTGGACGTCCCGGACCAGCCGAGGTCCACCAGGCATTCCATGGTGGCCTCCAGGAGCCTGGCCTGCGTGTGCGACCGGCGTTCCTCCTGCGTCCTGCGGCGAGGCGGCCCGTCGAGCGGAGCTCGTCCGTTGGATGGCGGTGGGTGGGGGCTGGAGGACGGTACGTGCCGGTGGCGTCGGCGGCTGCTCACTGTCACGCATCCGACGGTACGAGCCGACATACATGCAAGCAAGCCTGCATGTATGTTGCCCGCATCACAATTGGACGTCGTGTCTTATTGATCTTCCCCGGCGACGTACCCCGGGGGAGGTAGCCGGGGGCGGCCGAGTGCTTCGCCGGGAGCAGGCACGGTGCCTCTCCTCACCCGACGACGGGCGGCGGACCGCGACGCCACGATCCCGTGCATGGGAAACGCAGCAGAGGCAAGGCGATCGATCAACGACGAGGCGGGCGGCGGCGCGACCGGCGCGGCCGCCGGGAGGGGCGGCGCGGCCACCGGGGAGGGCGGCGCCCGCACGGTCCATCTCACGAAGGTGTACGGGACCGGCGACATGGCGGTGCGCGCGCTCGACGACGTCAGCGTGGTGCTTCCGGAACGGCGGTTCACCGCGATCATGGGGCCGTCCGGTGCCGGGAAGTCCACCCTGATGCACTGCGTGGCGGGGCTGGAGGACGCGACGTCCGGCAAGGTCTACGTCGGCGACCAGGAGCTCGGCGCGCTGTCCGACCGGCGGCTGACCAGGCTCCGGCGCGAGCGCATCGGGTTCGTGTTCCAGGCGTTCAACCTGCTCCCGACGCTGACCGCCCGCGACAACATCCTCCTTCCGATGACGCTGGCCGGGACGAGCCCCGACAGGGAATGGCTCGACACGGTCGTGCGCGTCCTGAAGCTGGGGGACCGGCTGTCGCACCGTCCGTCCGAGATGTCGGGCGGGCAGCAGCAGCGGGTGGCGCTGGCGCGCGCGCTGGTCACCCGCCCGCAGATCGTGTTCGCGGACGAGCCGACCGGCAACCTCGACTCCCGCACCGGCGCCGAGGTGCTGACGCTCCTCCGCAACGCCGTGGACGACCTGGGCCAGACCGTCGCGATGGTCACCCACGACCCGGTCGCCGCGGGGCACGCCGACTCGGTGGTGTTCCTCGCCGACGGCCGCATCGTCGACGTCATGGACGCTCCCACGCCCGACCGGGTGCTGGACCGGATGCGCGGGCTGGGGGACCTCCGATGATCGGGCTCGTCTTCAAGGAACTGTGGGGACGCAAGCGCCGGATGGCCGGCTCCCTGGTGGCGGTCTTCCTCGGCGTGTCGTTCCTGACGGGAACGCTCGTGCTCGGCGACACCCTCGCCGGAAGCATCGACGGGTACTACTCGCAGTCGTTCGGCAAGACGGACGTCAGCGTCCGCAACTCGACCAGTGTCAGCGACGAGCCGTGGGGGTCCCGCGGGCAGATCGACGCGTCCGCGCTCGACCGGGTCCGCCAGGTGGACGGCGTCCGGAACGCCGAACCGGTCATCCAGGGGTCGGGGCAGCTGCTCGCCAAGGACGGCGCGATCGTCGAGTCGCGCGGCCCGCGCACCGCCGGGAACTGGCTGACCGACCCGAAGCTCAACCCGTACCGGCTGGCCCAGGGACGGGCCCCGCGCGCACCGGACGAGGTCGTCATCAACAAGATGTTCGCCACCGAGGGCAAGCTGAAGGTCGGCGACCGGACGGCGGTGCTCACGCCGGAGAAGGTCCCGGTGACCGTGGTCGGGATCAGCATGTTCGGCGACGAGGAGGCGTTCGGCGAGACGTCGTTCACCGCGTTCAGCCTGGAGGGCGCCCGCCTGCACGTCGCGAAGTCGCCCGACCGGATCAGCGGCGTCTACGTCCGCGCGGAGGACGGTGTCGGCCAGCGGGAGCTGGCGTCCCGCATCAAGCCCGTCCTGCCCGCCGGGACGGAGGCCATAACGAACAAGGCGCAGGTCGAGGAGGGCATGTCGCAGGTCGAGTCGGGATTCCTGCAGATCTTCCGGACCGTCCTCGGCGCGTTCGGCGGGGTGGCGCTGCTCGTCGCCGCGTTCAGCATCCACAACACGTTCGCGATCACCATGGCGCAGCGCACCCGCGAGTCGGCGCTGCTGCGCGCCCTCGGTGCGGGCCGCCGCCAGGTCATGACGATCGTCGGGTTCGAGGCGCTGGTCATCGGCGCCGCCGCGACCGCCGCCGGGCTCGCTGGCGGGATGGGCTTCGCGGCGCTGCTGCGGCAGCTGTTCACGCAGTTCCGCATCGGGATCGCCATGGAGGGGCTCACCGTCTCCGCCACCTCGCTCCTGATCGCGGTGCCGGTCGGGCTGCTGGTGACGCTGGTCGCCGCGCTCGGGCCCGCGATGAAGGCGTCCCGGGTGGCGCCGCTGGCCGCGCTGCGCGAGGTCGCCGCCGAGTCCGCCCGTCCGACCGACACCCGCGTCATCGTCGGCGGCGTGCTCGCGGCCGTCGCCGCCGGGACCGTCGTGTTCGGCGCGGTCACCGAGCAGATGGCGATGGCCGGCGCGGGCGCGGTCCTGTGCGTCGTGGCGATGGTCGCGCTCGGCCCGGTCGCGGCGCGTCCGGTCGCCGCGCTGATCGGCGGGCCCGCGGCGCGGACGCGCGGCGTGCCCGGGGCGCTGGCCCGCGACAACGCCGCCCGCAGCCCGAAGCGCACCGCGGGCGCCGCGACCGCGCTGATGATCGGCGTCGGTGTCGTCACGCTGATGACGGTGTTCATCGGGTCGCTCGGCGCGTCCCTGGAGAACAGCGTCGCCGGGTCGTTCAAGGGCCCGCTCGTCGTGAACTCCGGGGGCAACGAGACCGGCGGGTTCGGCACGGGCCTCGTCCAGGACGCGGCGAAGCTGCCGCAGGTCGACCGGGTCGCGGGCGCCGGAACCGGCAGCCTGCGGGTGGACGGCGACGCGTCCACCGTGAGCGTCGCCGACCCGGCGGCCCTCGGACGGGTCCTCGACCTGGACGTCACCCAGGGCGCCATGGCGGACGCGGGCGCGCTCGCCGTGTCGAAGAGCGTCGCCGACGACAAGGGCTGGAAACCCGGCACGCAGGTCCCGGTCACGTTCGCGGACGGCGCGTCGCAGCGGCTCACCGTCGGCGCCGTCTACGAGAACACCGACATGACCGGCGACTACGTCGTCCCGCGGACGGTGTGGAATGCGCACACCCGCCAGCCGCTCGACACGCGGGCGTTCGTCGTCCTCAAACCCGGCGCGACCGTCGCCGAGGCGGGGCAGGCGCTCACCGCGCTCGCCAAGCCGTACGGCGCGCCGGAGGTCCAGACACGGGACGACTTCGTCGCCGCGCAGACCGAGGAGCAGCAGGGTTTCATCACCGTCGTCTACGGGATGCTGATCCTCGCCATCGTGATCGCGCTGCTCGGCATCGCCAACACGCTGTCGCTCGCCGTCCACGAGCGGACCCGGGAGCTCGGGCTGCTGCGCGCGGTCGGCGCGACCCGCCCGCAGATCAGGTCGATGGTCCGCTGGGAGTCGGTGATCGTCGCGCTGTTCGGCACGGCCGGCGGGATCGGGCTCGGCGCGTTCCTCGGCCGGGGGCTCGGCAGCGCGCTCGGCAACCCGTTCGCGCCGCCCGTCCTCACCCTGGTGATCGTCGCGCTGGTCGGCGCGGTGGCGGGGGCGCTCGCCGCGATCCGCCCGGCCCGGCGCGCGGCGCGGCTGGCGATCCTGTCCGCGATCTCCGCCCCGTGACCGCCGCCCCCGTCCCCCTGGCCTGCACATCGGCAGGGGGACGGGACGCCGCGGACCGCCCGTGGCTATGGTGAGTCCATGCAGGTCAACCAGTCGGGCAAACTGACCAACGTCTGTTACGACATCCGCGGCCCGGTGCTCAAGCGCGCCAAGCAGCTGGAGGCCGAGGGCAACAACATCCTCAAGCTGCACATCGGCAACCCGGCCCCGTTCGGGTTCGAGGCTCCGCCGGAGCTGCTCCAGGACATGGTCCGGAACCTGCCGGACGCGCACGGATACAGCGACTCCAAGGGCATCCTGCCCGCCCGCCGCGCCATCGTGCAGCGCCTGGAGGACGACGGCGTCACCGGCGTCGACGTCGAGGACGTCTACCTCGGCAACGGCGTCTCCGAGCTGATCGTGATGACGCTGCAGGCGCTGCTCAACGACGGCGACGAGGTGCTCATCCCCGCGCCCGACTACCCGCTGTGGACGGCCGCGGTGTCGCTGTGCGGCGGGACGCCCGTCCACTACCTGTGCGACGAGTCCGCCGACTGGGCGCCCGGCCTGGACGACATCGAGTCCAGGATCGGCGACCGGACGCGGGCGCTGGTGCTGATCAACCCGAACAACCCGACCGGCGCCGTCTACCCGCGCGAGGTCCTCACCGGCATCGTCGAGCTCGCCCGCCGGCACAACCTGATCATCTTCGCGGACGAGATCTACGACCGGATCCTGTACGACGACGCCGAGCACATCCCCATCGCGTCCCTGGCCCCCGACCTGCTGTGCCTGACCTTCGGCGGCCTCTCGAAGAACTACCGCGTCGCCGGGTTCCGCGCCGGCTGGGTCGTGCTGACCGGCCCCAAGGAGCACGCCGACTCCTACATCGAGGGCCTGGACATCCTCGCCAACATGCGGCTCTGCCCCAACGTCCCCGGCCAGCACGCCATCCAGGCCGCGCTCGGCGGCCACCAGAGCATCGACGACCTCGTCCTGCCGACGGGGCGGCTCGGTGAGCAGCGGGACCGCGCCTGGAAGCTGCTGAACGACCTGCCTGGGGTGAGCTGCGTCCGTCCCATGGGGGCGCTGTACGTCTTCCCGCGCCTCGACCCCGAGATGTACCCCATCGAGGACGACATGCGCTTCGCCCTCGACCTGCTCGAACAGCAGAAGCTCCTCGTCGTGCAGGGGACGGGGTTCAACTGGCCGTCCACCGACCATTTCCGCGTCGTCACGCTCCAGTACGCCGACGACCTCGAAGACGCCGTGGGCCGCATAGGCGATTTCCTCACCACCTACCGCCGCTGACCCGCGCCGTGCGTCCGCGGTAGCGGCGTTTCAGACCTGGCCTGCCGCGGCGGCGTCGAGGCGGCGGAGCGCGCCGCGGACGACGTCCGGGTCGGTGGTGGCCCAGAACGGCGGAAGCGTGCTCTTCAGGAAACCGCCGTAGCGCGCCGTCGCGAGGCGCGGGTCGAGGACGGCCACGACGCCCCGGTCGTCCATCGAGCGCAGCAGCCGCCCCGCGCCCTGCGCGAGCAGCAGCGCGGCGTGCGTCGCGGCGACCGCCATGAAGCCGTTCCCGCCGCGCGCCGCGACCGCCCGCGACCGCGCCGACGACACCGGGTCGTCCGGACGGGGGAACGGGATGCGGTCCATGATGACGAGCTGCAGGGACGGGCCGGGCACGTCCACGCCCTGCCAGAGCGACAGGGTGCCGAACAGGCAGGTGCGCTCGTCCTCGGCGAACTGCTTGACCAGCAGGGACGTGGAGTCGTCGCCCTGGCACAGCAGCGGATGGGACAGGTGGTCCTTCAGCTCGTCGGCCGCCTGCCGGGCCGCCCGCATCGACGAGAACAGCCCGAGCGTGCGGCCGCCCGCCGCCTCGATCAGCTCGGTGATCTCCGTCAGGTAGGCGTCGGCGAGACCGTCCCGTCCGGGTTGCGGCAGATGCCGCGCGACGTACAGGATGCCCGCCTTCGGATGGTCGAACGGCGACCCCACATCGAGGCCCGACCACACGACCTCAGTCTCCTCGCGCTTCTCCGTCGCGGTCTGGGCGAGGCCCTCGGCGGCGGTCTTGGCGTCCTTCGAGGCGTTCTCGTTCAGCGGCGGCAGGCCCCACTGGCGGGCGAGCGGCTCGAACGACCCGCCGAGCGTGAGCGTCGCGGACGTGAGGATCGCGGTGCGCCGCTCGAACAGCGTCGTCCGCAGCAGGCCGCCGACCCCGATCGGCGCGACGTGCAGCGCCGGTGGACGCCTGGGCCGCCCGTCCTGGACGAACGGCTTCTCCAGCCACACCACGTCGAACCGCTCGGCGATCTCCGGCTGGAACGCCTCCAGCACTCGCACGGCCGTGTCATGGAGCTCTTCCAGCGACGACCGAGCGGCCTTCCGTGCCGCCATGTCGCCCGGGTCGACGTCCTTTTTCTCTGGCCCGAGCGCGGTGACGCAGGCGTGCGCGGCGTCCCGGACGACCGCGAGGGTGTTGCCCAGGGCCGGGGACAGGACGTCCATACGTCCGGCCTGCAAATCCTCCAGAAGGAGACCGAGCCCCTCCGCGGCCTCCTTCAACCGGTCGGCGGTGGCCTCCTCGATGAGCCGCCCGCACCGGCGCGCCGCCATCTCGACCGCCGCCGCGCTGAGATCGCCGGTCGCGACGGACGTGACCCGGTCGACCAGCTCGTGCGCCTCGTCCACGATCACCACGTCGTGCTCGGGCAGGACCTGGTACTCCTCCAGCGCGTCGATCGCCAGCAGCGCGTGGTTGGTGACCACGATGTGCGCCTCACCGGCCTCCGCCCTGGCCAGCTCGGAGAAGCACTCGGTGCCGTGCGGGCAGCGCTGCGCCCCCAGGCACTCCCTGGCGGTGACCGCGACCTGCCGCCACGCCTGCTCGCTCACCCCCGGCACCAGCTCGTCCCGGTCGCCGGTCTTGGTCTCCTCGGCCCACTCGTTCAACCGCTTCACCTGCCGTCCGAGCGTGGACAGCTGCTGCGGGTCGAACAGGCTCGGGCCCTCGTCCTCCTCCGGGACGCCCGTCTGCACCCGGTGCAGGCACAGGTAGTTGCGGCGCCCCTTGAGGATCGCGAACTTCAGCTCCGTCCCGAGCAGCGGCCCGAACGTCTCCGCCAGCCGGGGCAGATCGCGGTCGACGAGCTGGCGCTGCAGCGCGATCGTCGCCGTGGACACGACCACCGTCGTCTGCTTCTCCACCGCGTACCGGATCGCCGGGACCAGGTAGGCCAGCGACTTTCCGGTGCCCGTACCGGCCTGCGCGGCGACGTGCTCGCCGGACTCGATCGCCTTCTCGACCGCCTGCGCCATCGTCACCTGCCCCGGGCGCTCGGCGCCTCCGATGGAGGTCACGGCCGCGGCGAGCAGGGTCGCCATGTCGGGAACGCGGGTATCGCTGCCGTTCAGCAGATCAGGGGCGGGCACGCCGCCCAACGCTACCGCCCGCGGCGGACACCCGCGTCCCGGGACGGGTTATCCACAATTTCGGCGGCGGTATCGGCCGGCGGGGGCAGGCTGCGAGGGTCGAGGACATGACAGCCCTGGTGATCCGCTCCGCACAAGACGCCATCGCAGCCGTCCCGTACCTGCTGGGGTTCCACCCGTCCCGGAGCCTCGTCGTGATCGGCTTCGAGAGCGACGGCAACGGCACATGCGCGATCCGGCTCGACTTACCGTCGTCGGACGCCGCCGAGCGGGTGGCCGCGCTCCTGTCCGGCAACGGCTTCCGCCGCTCCCTCATTCTCGGATACGGCCCGGACGGCGAGGTCCGCGAATCCGCCGCCGTCCTGCGCGCGGCCCTCGGCTCCGCGGGCGTCCCCGCCGCCGAGGCCGTCCGCGTGGCCGACGGCCGCTGGTGGTCGCTCACCTGCGACGACGGCTGCTGCCCGCCCGAGGGCGTCCCGTACGACATCTCCGCCAGCGTCGTCGCGGCCCAGGCGACGTTCGCCGGCCAGGTGGCCCTTGCCGACCGCTCCGAGCTGGTCCGGTCCGTCCAGCAGCTCGACGGCCCCGTCCGCACCGCCATGCGCGAGGCCACCGACCGCGCCGAGATACGCCTCCTCTCCCGGCCCGACGATCCCGACGAGAGCCTCGCGTTCGTCCACGCCCTCCTCACCCGCGCCGGCGCCCCACCGACCGACGACGAGGTGGCCTGGCTCGGCGTCCTCCTCACCGACCTGCGCTTCCGCGACGAGGCCTGGATCCGCATCGACGAGGACGCCCCGGCCGCCGACATCGCCTTCTGGCGCGACGTCGTCCGCCGTGTGGAGGATGCCTACGTCCCCGCACCGGCGTCCCTCCTGGCCTTCGCCGCCTACTCCGCAGGCGACGGCGGCCTCGCCAACGTCGCCATCGAGCGGGTCCTGGACGCCGACCCCGCCTACTCCATGGCCGTGATCCTCCGGGAGGTGATCAACGCCGGCATCCCACCCTCAAAACTCCGCCTACGCATGACCTCAGACCAACTGGCCTCCGCCTACTACAACCGCCAACGAAAGGCAGGCTGACCCACCCTCCCCCCAACCGGCCTCGTCACCAGCGTGGCGGCGGTGGATTACCGCCTGCGGTTCATGGGGCCACGGCCTGGCCGGGGGTGCCCGGGTCGATGCGGCGGTCGGGGTTGCGTTCGTTCCAGGCGCGCATCCGGGGCGGATAGCCGACGATCTGGACGTCGTAGACCGGCAGGCCGAGGTCGCGGGCCACCTTGCCGATGACCTTGGGGGAACCGACGCGGCGGCGGGTCCACTCGCCGTCATGGGCGACGGCGACGGCGGTGGTGTCGGTGGCGAAGGTCTCGGGCTCGACGAAGAACTCGACGCCGCGGCGGGAGCGGGCGAAGGCGATCAGCGCCTCGATGTCGGCGTCGGTCGCCTCGCGGTCGAGTCTCGTCACCGTTGACCCGCGGTTCTTGCGGATCCCGAATCGGTCCCGGAACCTCATTGCCTGCCCCGTCGTCTGGTGGCGGTCCCGGAACCGTTCCGGGGCCGGTTGTGATGTACGACGATAACGATGGTCCGGCGTCCGCGGGTTCCCGACACAGCGGCGGGTTTCCGACACAGCGGCGGCGTCCACGGCGGGCGGGGGAGCGAGCCCTAGACTGGCCGCTCAGGGGGCATCGGCAGCGGGGGTGTTGATGGACGGGCCGAACCTGGTCCGGCGAGGGGCGGCCGCCGTGCTCGCGGCCGCGATCTGCGGGGGGCTCAGCACGCTGGCGCCGTCCGCCGGACGGGTCGAGTTCGCCGTGGCCCAGCGCAACGGCCCTTCGCCGTCTGAGGCGCCCGAACCCGCGCGAAAGCCGCCTCCCGACTGCACGCGGGCGAAATGCGTGGCGCTGACGTTCGACGACGGGCCGGCGGCGAGTACCGGCGAACTGCTGGACATCCTCGCTGCCCGCCGGGTGAAGGCGACGTTCTTCCTGATCGGCAAGAACGTCGCCGAGTACCCGGAGCTGGTCCGCCGTGAGCATGAGGCCGGGCACGAGATCGCCGACCACAGCTACTCGCACGCGAACCTCGGAAGGGCGTCCAAGAAGAAGATCGTCTCGGAGCTGACCAGGACGCAGGACGCGATCCGGCAGGCGTCCGGGGTCACGCCGACGATGCTGCGTCCGCCGTACGGGTCAACGTCCAGGCGGCTGTCCGAGATCACGCGGGAGATGGGCCTGGCCCAGGTGCTGTGGACCGTCGACCCGCAGGACTGGGACAGCCGTGACACCGAGGACGTGGAGCGCCGGGTGCTGGCGGCGGCGAAGCCGGGCTACATCGTGCTGATGCACGACATCCACCGGACGACGGTGAAGGCCGTCCCGAAGATCATCGACCGGTTGGCGGCCGAGGGGTACGTGTTCGTGACGGTGTCGGAGCTGTTCGGCAGGCGCCTCACGCCTGGGAAGGAGTACGTCCAGCTGAATTCAGGGGAGCCTCAGGGTCTTCCCTGATATCCCGGCGCGGCGGCGGCGCGGACCATGAATGGTATGGACAGCAGATACGCGGTGGGGGATCTCAGGGTCTCGGACGCCGAACGGGAACCGGTCATCGAACGCCTTCAGGACGCGTACGCCGAGGGCCGGCTCGACCACGACGAGTTCGACATGCGGATGCACCTGGCGATGACGGCCAAGACCCAGAGCGACCTGGGCGCGGTGACCCGCGACCTGGTTCCTGCGCCCCGGCTCGCGCCCGTCCCGGCGGGGCACGGAGAGGCGCCCACGGGGGAGGACCGCATGCTCGCGGCCGCGGCGCACGCCATCGCGGTCCCGACGCTTTTCGTCGGGCCGCTGGTGCTGATGCTGGTCAGCGGCAAGCGGTCCGAGTACGTCCGGCGGCAGGCGGCGGAGGCCGTGAACTTCCACGTGACACTGCTGCTGCTCACGATCGTCACGTTCGGGATCGGCGGGGTGGTCTACGCGGTGGCGTGGATCCTCTCGGCCGTCGCGGCGATCTACGCCCTGGCCGGCCAGTCGTTCCGCTACCCGTGGATCCTGCGCCTCGTGAAGTAGCCGCCATCCCCCGCGCCGCAAGGGCGACCGCGGGCCATCGCGCACGACCTATCGCGCACGACCGAGGGCGGCGACGGGTGAGCGCGGGCGACCGCATACGACCGCAGGATCGTCAAGAAAGATCGCGAACGAATGTGCGAGGCCGGGGCACCCGTGCACGGGCCGCGTGGCGCCTCGAGCAGGGCCTTGGCAGAGTCCGCCCAAGGCCGCGGCGTTCGCCGGGGTCACGCGGCACTGACCGACGACAAGTGATGCTGGTCGGGCCACGTGCCGCCTGTAGGGCCTAGGGGCGTCCGTAGGCCACCGGGTGTCCGTGGGCCACGCGGTGCGCGGGGTGGCACGGTGCTCGTGGGGCACGCAGTGCCCGAGGTGACACGGTGTCCGTGGGCACGCGGTCCGCGGGGGGTCATGCGGTACGGAGGGTCACGCGGTGCGCGGGGGTCGCGCAGTGCGCGGGGGTCGCGCAGTGCGCGGGGGTCGCGCGGTGCGTGAGGGTTGCGCGGTGGGCTGGCGGGGGACTTGGTGCTCGGG
>NZ_VCKW01000192.1 GCF_005889715.1 Actinomadura soli | reverse complement strand
GAGTTGTGCTTGCGCCACCGCCCGGCCGCTAAAACTGGGCGACCCCCGCCGGGGGGGAGAGCGGGGGTCGCCGGGCGGTCCGGCTCCGGGGGGGTAGAGCCGGCCCGCTTTCCCAAGAAAGTCTCAGGGAGTTCGGCTAAGCCGTACGCAAGTTCGCTCTATAGGAGAGGCAAACTCACTGACTCCAGTCTAAGCAGATACAACATATGCTGCCCGATCGTTCAGAGTTCCGTCGAGGCGCAAACTCGTCCGACAGGTGACGATTTTTCGCACCTGGTTGGGGCGATCCCCTCGACGTGTGGCGGCGCGGTGCCGCAAGGCGCCGTCCCGCCCTCGACAGGGCACCCGATCCCCCAGCACAAGGAGTGCATCGGGACGGGAGTGGGAGCGTACAGGAGAACTAAAGATCTTTCCTGCCGCACCGCCGGATCGACCGTTCACAATAGAAATGATCACGGTGAGTGATCAATTCCGGGACCGTCCGGGAGTTCCGGTTAGTCCGGAATAGGGCACTCCATCCCGAGTTGACCTCACACAGCACCCGCGTCCCCGCCGGCACCGCATTCACCGGCCGTGCGAGTTTTCCGGACAGGGGCTTGTCAACTGGGCAAATGAGGCGTACACAGGTCGTACGGACCACGTGTCCGCGCACGGCAGCCGGGCACCCACGCGCGATCAGCCGCGGGAGGCGCGTCGAGACGGGCTTGACCCGATCCGACGGATAGAGGTGCACGCTTGGTAACCCGGTGTGACGTGCTTGGCGGCGGCGTCCCGGGAGGGGCGCCGTTCGCTTTGCGAGTAATGCGGCGTTAGTCGCGGACGTCCAGCCCGAGTGCAGTTGCCAGGACGACCGCCTGAAACGGATCGATCACCGCGCGCCGAAGTCCGACGGTGAAGGGGTCTATCGCCGAGATGTCGCTTCCGCGTAGATCGCAGCCGGAAAAGTCCGCCTTGTGAAGCACCGACCCCGACAAGTCGACGTCACGAAACTCGGCTCCGGCACACCTGGCACCAGTGAGATCAACCTCACGCATGCGCGCGTCCTTGAACGACGCACGGCGCAGGTCGGCTCCGGGCAGACCCGTGAATGACCAGTCGCCGCCCTTCACCTTCAACAGGTCATAGGTACAGCCGTCGAACATGCTGCCAACGAGCTTGCATCCCGTGAAGGTGGCGTCGAAGAATCCACAGCGCACGAACGTGCAGTTCACGAACGCGGCATCGGTGTGGGTGGACGCGTTGAAGCGCGCACCGCGGAACGTGCAGTCGGTGAACACGGCGCCGACGCCTGTGGCCTCGGTCATGTCGAGGTCCGCGAACAGGACGTTCTCGTGGTTCTCACCTGTCAGGTCCCGGGAGTCCCAGTCCGCTGACGAGATCGTGGTGTCGGTGGGAGCCGCGGGTCGTCCGTACATGCGATCGGCCATGGGCCCAGCATGGACCAGCTCACTGACAGAGTCAGCCGCGCATGAACGCTTCGCAGATGGCCTGCGAGTCCCGAGCCGCGGCGGCGACGGCTGCGGAGCAGTGCCCGATCCACTGGGCGACGCCCTCCGAGGTGCCGGACGAGTAGGCGCGAAGCGCTTCGGCGTAGTCGTCGGCGAGTTCCAGGTGCCCCACCTCTGGCGCGACGAGCGATTTGGGGTCGAGTCCGCGGGCGACGAGGGTGAGTCGCTGCGCGGCACGGGCGACGATCCCGTCTCCCCAGCCGAACGGACGCAGAGTCAGCAGCTCGCCGTGCACGATGGCCGCGACCACAAGGGCCGGCGCTTTCGTCGGCTCGGTCAGCAATCCGCTGAGCGCGTCCAGGCGAAGGGCCACCTCGGACGGCGAAGGTGCGGCGCCGAGGGCCAGAACGTCGATGACGGGCCCGTCTGCGGAGCGCGGACGTCCGAGATCGGCGCTTTCGACCGCGTCCGCTGCGGCCAGGACGTGCAGCCGCGCGAGAGCCTGCCGGGGCGCCTTCCGCCACGTCTCCGTCAGAGTGCCCAGTTCGGCCGACACACGAAGAGCCCCCTGGACGACGGGATCGGACGGGGTCTCAGTGATCCGGAGCTCGTCCAAGGTGACATCGACCCCATCGAGGACGGCCGAGGCCCGGGCACCGCGCAACGCGGACTCGGTGGACACCTCAGCGCTACGCCGCCGCAGGATGCGGTGGCCTAGCAAGCGGTCTACGGCGGAACGCGCGTCGTCGACGGCACCGGCGACGCCGGGCAGATTCGCTACATCGGCAAGGGCATCGGTCACGGCCCGACCCTATGCGCCGACCAGCGGCGCCTAGGCCCAGCCCCCGGGCGCACCCGGCGGTTTCCTGACCGCAGACTGGGAAGAGCTGGTGTGTTGGGTATCACACAACGCCGTCCGGAACCACGAGCGTTCTTCCGCGACATCCAGGGACGCGGCCTTGTGGGACCGAGGACCTTCCTGGTGAAGTGGGGATACCGGGCGACCCCCGCTTCAGCTAGCAAGGAGTTTCGCGTTGAGCCAGAGCCAAGAGACACTGTCGAACCTTCTGCAGGAGACGCGCCGCTTCTCCCCGCCCGCAGAGCTCGCCGCGTCGGCCAATGTCAAGGCCGAGGCGTACGAGCAGGCGGCGGGGGACCGCCTGGGGTTCTGGGCGGAGCAGGCGGATCGGCTGTCCTGGACGAAGCGCTGGGACGACGTCCTCGACTGGAGCAATCCCCCGTTCGCGAAGTGGTTCGTGGGCGGCGAGCTGAACGTCGCCTACAACTGCGTAGACCGCCACGTCGAGGCGGGACGCGGAGCCAAGGTCGCGTTCCAATGGGAGGGTGAACCGGGCGACAGCCGTACCCTCACCTACGCCGACCTCCAGCGTGAGGTGAACAGGGCGGCCAACGCCCTACTGGAACTGGGCGTCCGCAAGGGCGACCGGGTCGCGATCTACCTGCCGATGATTCCCGAGCTGCCGATCTCGATGCTGGCGTGCGCGCGCATCGGCGCGACCCATTCGGTCGTGTTCGGCGGGTTCTCCGCGGAGGCGCTGCGGACCCGCATCGACGACGCGCAGGCCAAGCTGGTCATCACATCGGACGGCGGGTTCCGCCGCGGTAAGCCGTCCGACCTGAAGGGCATCGTCGACGAGGCCGTCGCGCAGACGCCGACGATCGAGAACGTGCTCGTCGTGCGCCGCACCGGTGAGCCGGTAGCCGAGAACGAGCGCGACGTGTGGTGGCACGACGTCGTCGAACGGCAGACTGACCAGCACACGCCCGAGCCCATGGACTCGGAGCACCCGCTGTACATCCTGTACACGTCCGGTACGACGGGTAAGCCGAAGGGCATCCTGCACACCACCGGCGGCTACCTCACCCAATGCGCGTACACGCATCACGCGGTGTTCGACCTGAAGCCGGAGACGGACGTCTACTGGTGTTCGGCCGACATCGGCTGGGTGACCGGTCACTCGTACATCGTGTACGGGCCGCTCGCCAACGGCGCGACCAGCGTCATCTACGAGGGCACCCCCGACACCCCGAACAAGGGCCGCTGGTGGGACGTCATCCAGAAGTACAAGGTGACCATCTTCTACACCGCGCCTACGGCGATCCGCACGTTCATGAAGTGGGGCGACGACATCCCTGCGCAGTACGACCTGTCGTCCCTGCGCGTCCTGGGGTCGGTCGGTGAGCCGATCAACCCGGAGGCGTACGTCTGGTACCGCAAGCACATCGGCGGCGACAAGGCCCCGGTCGTCGACACGTGGTGGCAGACGGAGACCGGCGCCATCATGATCAGCCCGCTGCCGGGGATCACGCACGGGAAGCCGGGCGCGGCGATGCGCCCGCTGCCGGGCATCGCCGCGGACGTGGTGGACGACCAGGGCCGGTCCGTGCCGAACGGCGGCGGCGGGTTCATGGTGATCAGGGAGCCGTGGCCGAGCATGCTCCGGACGATCTGGGGCGACGACGAGCGGTACGTCAAGACGTACTGGTCGCGTTTCGAGGGCCTGTACTTCGCCGGTGACGGCGCGAAGAAGGACGCGGACGGCGACATGTGGCTGCTCGGCCGCGTGGACGACGTCATGCTCGTGTCCGGCCACAACATCTCCACGACGGAGGTGGAGTCGGCGCTGGTCTCGCACCCGAAGGTCGCCGAGTCGGCGGTCGTCGGCGCGACGGACCCGGTCACCGGGCAGGCCATCGTCGCGTTCGTGATCCCGCGCGGGGACGCGGGCGGGGACGTGGAAGGCGAGGAGTTCCTGCGGGAGCTGCGCGACCACGTGTCCAAGACGCTGGGCCCGATCGCCAAGCCCCGCCAGATCATGATCGTGCCGGAGCTGCCGAAGACCCGCTCCGGCAAGATCATGCGGCGGCTGCTGCGGGACGTCGCCGAGAACCGCAGCATCGGCGATGTGACGACGCTCGCCGACAGCACGGTCATGGACCTGATCTCGGAGAAGCTTCCGAGCGCCAAGTCCGACGAGTGACCCCCGACGAGCTGCGAGGACGGCCCGCGCCCGGTGCACACCATCGGACGCGGGCCGTTCTCGCGAAGGTCTCACATGACCGATGCACACCTGCCCTATGGACGGTAGCCCTCTCACTGCGGAGGCGGTGGCATGGCGGCTGGCATGGTGGTGATGGCTGTGCAGGTAGGGTCGTTCGTGGTGCGCCGGGAAGTCTGGTCGGCAACGTCACGGTCTGTTGCGCATGGCGGGTCGTGGCCGGACCAGACCGCTCGCCACCTTCCCGGGGGTTTCCATGGTGCACCCACCCGTCCGGCGTCGCGTCGCAGCGACGTGGCCGTTCCGCCCCACCGTCCGCTACGGGACGCAGGTCGCGGCGGCATTGCGGACGGAGACGATCGGCGGCGTGGTCATGCTGCTCGCGGCGGTCGCCGCACTGGTGTGGGCCAACACCCCGTGGGCGAGCGCCTATGAGGACCTGCAGACATTCGAGATCAGCCCCGGCTGGCTGCACATCGGGCACATGGACGTGCAGCACTGGGCGTCCAGCGGGCTGCTCGTCGTGTTCTTCTTTGTCGCTGGTCTAGAGCTGCGTGAGGAATTGACCCACGGGGAGTTGCGCAACCCAAGGGACGCTGCCCTGCCGGTACTCGCCGCAGTGGCCGGTGTGGCGGTGCCTGCGCTGATTTTCCTGGCGGTGAGCGCGGGCGAGGCGGGCGCGTCCAGCGGATGGGCCGTTCCCACAGCGACGGACATCGCGTTCGCGCTCGCCGTGCTCGCGGTGACGTTCACGTCATGCCCGGCGCCACTGCGCGCTTTCCTGCTGACCCTGGCCGTGGTGGACGACCTCATCGCCATCACCATCATCGCGTTGTTCTACTCCCACGAGATGAACTGGACGCCGCTCGGTCTCGGCGTGGTCCTGATCGGCGCTTATGGGCTGCTGCAGTACAGGAGCGTCCGATCGCCGTGGGTGTACGTGCCGCTCGCCGTCCTCGCCTGGTACTGCCTACAGCGGAGTGGTGTGCACGCCACCGTCGCGGGTGTCGCTCTAGGAATGCTCACCAGCCCGAGGGAAACACCGGACGGACGGCCGACGAACGCGGAACGCGCCGACCATGCGCTGCGTCCGTTCTCGGCGGGAGTGTGCGTGCCGGTTTTCGCGTTCGTGTCCGCGGGCGTAGGGCTCGGCGCGTCGCAGCTGGGTGCGGTGTTCACCGACCGGGTGGCCCTCGGTGTGATCGCCGGACTGGTGATCGGTAAGTTCGTGGGCGTCTTCGGCGGCGCCTGGGCGGCCGTCCGGCTCGGCTGGGCGAACCTCAGCGACGATCTGCACTGGCACGAGATCGCGGGGGTCGCTTTGCTCGCCGGGGTGGGTTTCACCGTTTCGCTGCTGATCGGCGGTTTGGCCTATACCGACCCGTCACAATTCGAGAGAGTGACGACTGCGGTCCTGATCGCGAGCGTTCTCGCCTCGGCGGCCGCGGCCGTCGTCTTCCGGAGAAGGGTGCGTCTGCGCGCGCGCCGGGACTGAAGGAGAATTTTCTATATGTCCGAGGCACTACCGGGCGATCGCGTCGAGGACAAGTCTCTCGGCGACCTGGCCACGCTGGCGTTGAGCGAGATGTCGGACATCATCAGGCTGGAGATGGAACTCGCCAGGGTCGAGTTGAAGGCCGACGCCAAGAAGGCGGCCGTCAGCAGTGTGATGTTCACCATCGCCGCCGTGATGGGCGGAATCGTCGTCATCCTGCTGTCGATCTCGTTCGCGTACGGGCTGATCGGACTGGGTCTCTGGCGCTGGCTCGCCTTCCTGATCGTCGCGGTCGTGTACGTGCTGCTCGCTGGCGCGCTGATGCTCATCGCCAAACGGATCATCAAGAAGATCGAAGGGGCGAAGCGGACCCGCAAGTCATTGAAGAGCGACCTGTCGAGGCTGCGCCGCCGCGGCGACTCCGACACGCCAGAGCTGACGGGCTGACCGATCGCCATGTCCGGGCACGACGCGTCCCTGGTCGAGGTCGACGGACCGTGGACCCACCGGCAGATCAGCGCCGGGGGGACACGGTTCCACGTCGCCGAGGCCGGTGACGGGCCGCTCGTCCTGCTTCTGCACGGTTTCCCCGAGTTCTGGTGGTCATGGCACAACCAGCTGGTGTCGCTGCCAGCGGCGGGCTACCGCGCCGCAGCGGTGGACCTGCGCGGCTACGGCGGGAGCGACAAGCCACCGCGCGGCTACGACCTGGTGACGCTGGCCGGGGACGCCGCAGGGCTCGTCCGGGCACTCGGTGAGGCCAACGCGATCGTCGTCGGGCATGACTGGGGCGGGCTCCTGGCCTGGACGATGGGCGTCTACCATCCGAAGGTCGTCCAGCGGCTTGCGGTGGTGAGCGCCCCGCATCCGCTGCGGCTGCGGCAGGCGGTCGCCGGTGACCCGCGCGGCCAAGGTTGGGCGACACGCCACACGTTCGGCTTCCAGTTGCCGCTGTGGCCTGAACGGCGCCTGATGCGGGACGACGCGGCACTGGTCGGGAAGCTACTGCACGACTGGTCTGGCCCAGGCTGGCCGGATGAACGCACTGAGCGGCTCGTCCGAAGAGCGGTACAGATCCCTGGGGCGGCGCACAGCGCACTGGAGTATCACCGTTGGCTCATCCGTTCGCAGGCCCGCCCGGACGGTATCCGCTACGCGCACCGTATGCGCGCACCCATCCACGTACCCACGCTCCAGTTGCACGGTGCGCTCGACACGTGCACTCTCCCTGGCAGCGCTCAGGGTTCCGGCCGCTACGTGACGGCCCCTTACCGCTGGAAGCTCATCGACGGCGCCGGCCACTTCCCGCACGAGGAACGTCCCCGCACGTTCGACACCCAGCTTCTCGGCTGGCTCGCCGATCCCGAGCCTGAGCTTTGACCGTCCGCCGGTATGGCGCGTGTGGGGCGGGCGTAGCGTGGAGGGATGCGGGATCGGGACGAGGCCGGACGGCCACGGAACGCACGTCCACGCGACGCCTTCGGACGGCCGCTGCCCCATGACGCGACCGGCATACCCACGATGCCGGACGACCTCGACATGCCGCCCACCGAAGCCTTGGTCGAAGCGCAACGCCTCCTGGACGCCGACCGTCCGTTCCATGCACACGAGGTACTCGAAGCAGTCTGGAAGGCCGCGCCAGAACCCGAACGGGAACTGTGGAGAGGTCTCGCACAGGTCGCTGTAGGGATAACTCATCTCCGCCGTGGAAATACGCGCGGCGCTGACGCGCTCCTGAGCCGCGCCGCCGAACGCCTCGTCCCGTATGAGGCTGACCCTCCGCACGGCATCGACGTCCAAGGGGTCGTTCAGCGCGCGCGCCATCTGGCCGGGCATCCCCAGGAGGGCCCGATAACCGTTCGACTTAGGAGTTAGTCGGAGCAGCGCTCCGTCGACACCGGTGTTGTCGCGTTCGCGCTCGCGCGCACGTCCGGGGCGACTTCCTCGGCGGTCAGCGCGTAGCCGGTGGACGGCGAGTCCAGCGCCGCGGCGAAGATGACGCCGTAGACGCGGCCCTCGGTGGACAGGAGCGGGCCGCCCGAGTTGCCGGGCTCGACCTTGCCGCGGATGGCGTAGATCTCGCGGGTGACCTGGCCGGAGTGGTAGATGTCCGGGCCCCGCGCCGTCTGCCGGGCGCGGATCCGGGCGGCGCCCGGCGTGAACGGCTGGTTCTTCGGGAACCCGGCGATGATCGCGCTGTCGCGGACGCGGGCCTCCCCGGCGAACTTCAGCGGCGGCGCGTCCAGGCCCGGCACGTACAGAACGGCGACGTCGCGCTTCGGGTCGTACAGGACGACCCGTCCGCGGGCGGTCTCGCCGTTCACGGTCGCCACGGCGGACGACCCGCGCGCCCCCGCGACGACGTGCGCGTTCGTCATGATGTGCTTCGGCGCGAACACGAAGCCGGTGCCCTCGATCCGCCGCTGGCACTGCGGCGCCGTGCTGACGATCTTCACGATGCTGTCGCGGGCGGCGCGCAGCCCCCTGGTGTTCAGCACGGACTCGTCCGGCGGCGGCACCTGCACCACCGACTCGCCGCCGAGCCCGTTGAAGACCTGCGGGAACTCGCTGCTCTTCACGAAGCCCTGGAAGGAGGTGAACCAGGTCTGCGCTTGCGGCGGCATCACGTCGTTGATGCCGTTGATGATGGAGGAGCCCTTGACCTGCGTCCGGACGGGCTGGAACTCGGAGTTGGCGACCAGGCTCCCGAAGAACCAGGCGACGATCAGGAGGGACAGGGCGCTGACGAAGGTGCCGCCGACCGCGTCCACCGTGCGGGCGTTCAGGCCGGTCACCCGGTTGCGCAGGATGGCGCCGAGGGAGGATGCGACCAGCTGTCCCATGGTGGCGGCGAGGAACGCGATCACGATGGCGAGGAGCGCCTGCTGCGCGGCGCCGTCCACCGCGGCCTCGGCGATCGGCGGCGCGATCAGCACCCCGGCGACACCGCCGCCGACGAAGCCGACGAAGCTCAGCAGGCTCACGATGAAGCCCTGCCGGTAGCCCGAGACTCCGAACAGCACGACGAGCACGAGCAGGATGGCGTCGAGAACGTGGTCGTGCAGCACCGCTTCACCGTATAGTGCCGCACCGCTGCATAACGTCCCCTCGATGTACCAGATTGGGGTGTGCGGGGTAGCCGTCCGGTGTGACGCGCGACCGCCGCTGTCGTCGGCCGGAATGACGACGACCGCCTGACCTGCGGCCGAGCCGTCACGACCGGTGGCGCGGACATTCAGTCGCCGGCGTTGGGGTTTCGGGACGTTCGGTTTCGGGACGTTTGATCGCGGCGCGGATGTTCAGTCGCGGGCGGCGAGGTTCAGGGTCTCCGGCGGCAGGTCCTCGACGTGGTCGGCGTTCCACGGACGGTTCCAGCCGCCCGCGTCCAGGACGCGGATGAGCAACGCCGCCGTGAACCCCCACACGAGCATGCCGCGGACGCGGAACGCGGGCCCCATCCTGACCCCGGACGGGTGCCGGATCATCAGCCGGTTCGCGGGGTCGACCAGCTCCGCGATCGGGACGCGTGCGACCGTCGCGACCTCGCCGGGATGGCCGGGCGCGATGTCCGACGGCTCCCGCCACCAGCCGGCGACGGGCGTGACCACGTGCTTGCTGTGCGCCAGGTACAGCTCGGGCAGCCTGCAGAGGACGTCGACACCGGACGGCTCGACACCCGCCTCCTCCCACGCCTCGCGCAGCGCCGCCGCGACCGCGCCATCGTCGTCGGGGCCGCCGCAGTCGCCGGGGTCGATGCGTCCGCCGGGGAACGCGGGCTGCCCGGCGTGGCTGTTGAGCGTGGGCGCGCGCTCGGTGAGCAGCACGTCAGGGCCGTCCGGGCCCTCGCCGAAGAGGATCAGGACAGCGGCGGCGCGCGCGCCCGGCACGGGCTGGAACATCGGCGGCACCGTCATCCGCGGCCCTTCGGAGCAGAAGCGGTCGAGCCACGGCGGGCCGGTGGGGGCGATGTCGGTCACGTCCGTCCCAACTCCGGAACGCTCCTCATGCTTCCCGCGGCGGGTGCGCCGGCCGCGAGGACGGGTACGCCGGTCACGAGAAGGGGCCGGGCTTGACGAGCTTGCGCGCGGTCTCCTCGTCGGTCGGTCCTTCGCCGAACGACGGGCACAGCCGTGCGAGGGGGCATGCGCCACAGGCCGGACGGCGAGCATGGCAGATACGGCGGCCGTGCCAGATCAGCCTGTGGGAAAGCATCGTCCAGTCCTTGCGCGGGATCAGCTCGCCGATCTCCTGTTCGACCTTCACTGGGTCGTCTTCGCTCGTCCATGCGAAACGGCGGGCCAGACGGCCGAAGTGAGTGTCGACGGTGATTCCCGGAACGTCGAACGCGTTTCCCAGGACGACGTTGGCCGTCTTACGCCCGACACCAGGGAGAGTGACCAGGTCTTCAAGGTTCCCTGGGACCTCGCCGTCGAACTTGTCACGCAGCGCGGCGGACAGCCCCATGACCGACTTGGTCTTGGCGCGGAAGAAGCCGGTGGGCTTCAGGATCTGCTCGACGTCCTCGGGGTCGGCGGCGGCCAGGTCTTCCGGCGTGGGGTACTTGGCGAAGAGGCCGGGTGTGGTCAGGTTCACGCGCACGTCGGTGGTCTGCGCCGACAGGACGGTGGCGACGAGAAGCTGGAACGGCGTCCCGAAGTTCAGCTCGCAGTGGGCGTCCGGGTACGTCTCGGCCAGGATCCGGTTCATCCTGCGCGCCCGCCGCACGAGCCCGATCCGTGACTCGTTCTGCCATTTCCGGGCTCGCGGCCTTCTGGACGCCTCCGTCGCCATACCAGCCAGCCTACGGCCTCGGTGCCCCGCACTCGGCTGAAGTGGAATCTCGGCGCCCCGCCTTAAAAAAACGACTATGTTCATTTATGTTACGCTCGCCCGCATGATCCTCGACTCCTCCCGGTGGACCGCGACCCTCGCCGGGCGGCGCGTCCTGATCACGGGGGCCGCACGCGGCATCGGCGCCGCCCTGGCCGTCCGGCTGCACGAGCGCGGCGCCAGGGTGGCGCTCGCCGGCCTGGAGCCCGATCACCTCGCCTCCGTCGCGGCGACCTGCGGCTCCGCCCCGTGGTGGACGTGCGACGTGACCGACCGCGACAGGGTGTCCGAGGTCGTGGACAGCGCGGCGGACGCCCTCGGCGGCGGCCTGGACGTCGTCGTCGCCAACGCGGGAGTGGCCGCGCAGATGCCCGTCATCGGCGGTGACCCGTCCGTGCTGGAGCAGAGCCTTCGGGTGAACGTCCTGGGCGTCCACAACACCCTTCGCGCAGCCGGACCGCACATCAGCCATGAACGCGGCTATGCATTGGCCGTGGCGTCGTTGGCGGCGGCCGTCCACGCGCCCCTGCTGGGGGCCTATAGCGCGTCCAAGGCCGCCGTAGAGGCACTGGGCAACACGCTCAGGGTCGAACTACGGCCGTGGGGGGCCAGGGCAGGAGTCGCGTACTTCGCCGAACTCGACACCGACATGACGCGACGGGGGTTCGACACCGAGGCGGCCAACGCCCTGGTGAATTCGGGACGCGCGTCCAGCCTGGTCTCAACGGTCACGCCACTGCGCGTAGGGATCGACGCCCTGGAGCGCGGAATCGCCCGCCGCTCCAAGCGCATCGTCGCACCGTGGTGGGTCGGCGGGGTCCTGCCGGTCAGAATGGCCGCGCAACCCGTCGTCGACCGCGTCGTCCAGCGAAGGCTGCGCGAAACCCTGGAAATCGCGCGGAAAGAGCACGTGGAGCTGACGACGCCGCAACCGGACCCTCACGGATGACCCCAGCGTCCAGCGCCTCTCCGCCAGGCGCCACCCCCGCGCCACGTGTCACGCCGGGCGGAGTCCGGGACGTGGGCGTCGTGAACTGGCTCATCTGCCGGGTCGCGGGCCGAGCCACCGGGACGGGCCCGCCGAACCTGTTCCTCACCCTGGCCCGCCGCCGGGGCCTGTTCCGCGGCTGGCTGTGGTTCGCGGGACGGCTCATGCCCGGCGGCACGCTCCCGCGCAGGGAGACGGAACTGGTGATCCTCCGCGTCGCCCATCTCCGCGGCTGCCGCTACGAGTTCGACCACCACGTGCGCATCGGCCGCCGCGCGGGCGTCCGGGAACGGGACGTCCAGCGCCTCAAGAGGGGTCCGGACGCGGGCGGCTGGAACCCTCGCGAGCGCGCGATCCTCACCGCCACCGACCAGCTCCATGACCGGCGCGACCTGGACGAAGAGACCTGGACGCGGCTCCGCACCCACCTGTCCGAGGGACAGTGCGTCGAGCTGACCATGCTCGCCGCCCACTACGAGATGCTCGCCACCGTGATCGGCACGCTGCGCGTCCAGCCAGATCATTGACCCCGCCAGGGGGCGTGAGTATCACCACAGCGTTTCAGCTGTTCAGGGCCCCGGAACTGTTCAGGACCCCGGAACGCAGCAGAAGGCGGACGTGCTCGACGACCGGGGGCCCGACCGCGCGCAGGGCCCCCATGTCGCCCGCGGCGACCGCCGGCGTCACCATGGCACCGACCGCCGAGACCACGATCTGGCAGGCGAACCGGGCCGTCCCCCCTGTCGCGCCCATCAGCACGGCCAGGGCCGCCGCAAGCTCGTGCTGCACCTCGGAACGCCGCTGGATGGCCTCCGGCCCCGCCGCATACACCTCCACAAGGAACAGGCGTGCGTATCCCGGTTCGGACGCCAGCGCCTCCAGGTAGACGGTGACGGCGCGCTCGAACCGTTCCGCCGGGTCGCCTCCGCCCTCCGCGACGGCGTCTTCCAGGCGACGGCTAAGAACTACGATCGCCTGGTCGAACGCGGCCATGAAGCAGTCAAGCTTGGACGAGAACAGCCCGTAGAAGCTCTGCCGGGAAACCCTGGCCCGCTTCAGGACGTCCTCGACCGACGTCCCCACATACCCCTTCTCGGCCATCGCCGCCGCCATGGCCGCGCAGAGGCGGTCGCGATGCACCCGCTCCACCTCCGAGCGGGACAGCGCGTGCCGCCCCCGCGGAAGGCGGCGCGGCGAAGCCTGGGACATCCGATCAGAGTAAGGCACGGCCGCTACCCTGCCTCGACGTCCGGTAAGGGGTGATGAGACCGGTGTGATGGCATTCACCCAATGGTCCGTACACTGGGCGAACGGGACCGCGGCGGCCCGGGGAGGACGGAAAGCCAGGGTCCTCCGTTTCGGCGCGCCGTGACCCAGCCTTCACGTACGCGGTGGGACGTACGTCACACTAGGCATGTCGGTGTTGAGGAGGAGAAGCGTGACGGATCGCGACGTGGACGTTCTGAGCAGAGCCCCGCTCTTCGAGGCCCTCGACGAGCAGGGCGCCAAGGCGCTGCGCGCCAACGTGACCGAGGTGCGCCTCGCACGCGGTCAGACGCTGTTCAACGAGGGGGAGACCGGGGACCGGCTGTACGTCGTCCTCGAAGGCAAGATCAAGCTGACCCGGACGGCGCCGGACGGCCGGGAGAACCTGCTGAGCGTGCTCGGCCCGAGCGAGATGTTCGGCGAGCTGTCGCTGTTCGACCCGCGTCCGCGCACCGCGAGCGCCATCGCGGTGACCGAGTGCCGCCTGGCCGGGCTCGGCCACGACGACCTGCGGCCCTGGCTGACGGGACACCCGGAGGTGGCCGTCCAGCTCCTGCGCGCCCTGGCGCAGCGGTTGCGCAAGACCAACGACGTCATGGCCGACCTGGTGTTCACCGACGTGCCCGGCCGTGTCGCCAAGGCGCTGCTCGACCTGGCGGAGCGGTTCGGCCAGCCGTCCGAGGCCGGGTTGCACGTGCACCACGACCTCACGCAGGAGGAGCTGGCGCAGCTCGTCGGGGCGTCCCGCGAGACGGTCAACAAGGCGCTCGCCGACTTCGCACAGCGGAACTGGCTGCGCATCGAGGCCCGCGCCGTCGTGATCCTCGACATCGAACGCCTCCGCAAGCGCTCCAAGTGACCGCCTGCCCGACAAGCTGAGCAGGCGCTCACACAACGCCACGTGAACCCGCGAACGCGCGGACCGCGCAGCGGCACCACGGGGCGACTGCGGCTACAGAGTCATCGGGGGCCAACAGGGCAATCGGGGGTTATCGGGGGCGCAGGGCCAACAGGGGCACAGTGCGGCCTAGGGGAACGGGGCCACCGGGGCGATCCGGGGCAACGAGGCCAACCGGACATGAGGCAACAGGGCGCGACGGGGGGCGACGGGGCGGGCTGCGTGGGTTCAGCGGCCGTTCAGGTAGTCGAGTTGAGCCTGGACGGACGACTCGGCCGCGGGCCACAGGGACTTGTGGACGTCCACGTAGACGCGCTCGACGACCTCGCGCGCCGTGCGCGCACCCGCGGCGACGGCGGCCTCCACCTGGGCGAGACGCTCCCGCCGATGGTCGATGTAGTGGTCGAGGACGGCGATCGGGTCGTCCAGCTTCGGCCCGTGACCGGGGAGGATCGTGGCGGCCCCGGCCTCGGCGGAGAACGCGCGGAGCCGGTCGAGCGAGCCGAGATAGTCGCCGAGGCTTCCCTCCAGGACGGTCGTCCCGTAGCCGAGGACGGTGTCGCCGCTGAGGACGGCGTCGTCCGCCGGAAGCCAGAAGGTGAGCGAGTCGTCGCTGTGGCCGGGCGTCTCCATGATCCGCAGCTCCAGGCCGCCCGTGGTGATCACGTCGCCCTCGCCGAGGCCCTCGTCGCCGAGCCGGTGCCGCGGGTCGAGCGCCCGCACCTTGACCGAGCCCCCGGCCAGCCTCGCGAACTTCCCGGCCCCGGCGGAGTGGTCGGGGTGGCCGTGCGTGAGCAGGACGAGACCGACGCGGCGTCCCTGGGCCTCGACCGTGTCCAGGACGCGCCGCAGGTGCTTGCCGTCCTTGGGCCCCGGGTCGACGACGACAGCCTCGCTGGAGCCCGGCTCCGCGATGATCCAGGTGTTGGTGCCGTTCAGGGTCATGGCGGACGGGTTCGGAGCGAGCACGCAGGTCGCCCGCTCAGTGCCCATCCCATCAATCTCGGACATGTCCCCCATCTTTCCCGAGGCCCGATCCGGGTGGCGGACCGGGTTCCAGCCGAGCCGGTCGAGATGCCGCAGCGCCGACGTGCCCGCCAGCCGGTACATGACCGCCTTGGAAACCGCGTCCCGCCGCCGCCCGCTCACACCGCCCGCCTCACCTTCGCCCCATCACCGCTCACGTCACCGGTAGTGCCGGGCCACGGAATCCGGCAGGACGAGGTACGCCTCACCGTCGATGATCTCCGCGGTGGGCTCGTAGGCGATGATCTCGCGGGGCGCGGCCAGCACGTCCGCGACCGTGTCGAACTCGGCGAGCTCGGCGAGCGTCGCGATCGTCGGCGGGAGCATCATCCACTCGCCCGTGCTCCCGCGCTCGGCGGCCTCCGCCGGACGCACCCAGGACACTTGATCCGCCTCGGTGCTGACGTCCCGGGCCCGCTGCCCCTCCGGCATCCCCGCGACGAAGAAGCGCGTGTCGTAGCGCTTCGGCTCGACCTTCGGGGTGATCCAGTGCGCCCAGGGGCGGAGCAGGTCCGCGCGGAGGACGAGGCCGCGCCGGTCGAGGAACCCGGCGAACGACTGGGTCCGGTCCAGCAGGGACCGCCGGTCGGCCTCCCAGTCGTCGCCGCGCGTGTCGTCCACGACCGTCTCCGCCGTCGGGCCGGCGAGCAGGACGAGCGTCTCCTCGAACGTCTCCCGGACGGCCGCGCACACCAGCTCGCGGGCCAGCGTCCCATCGGCGTTGAACGCCCGCCCCCACTCGTCCGGCGCCGGGCCCGACCAGGCGAGATCCGCGTCCCCGTCGCGCGGGTCGACCCCGCCTCCCGGGAACACGTACGCGCCGGGCGCGAACTCCATGGACCGGACGCGGCGGAGCAGGAACGCCTGCAGCCCGTGCCTCTCGTGATCGCGAAGCACGACGACCGTGGCGGCGTGCCGTGCCGGGACGGGCTCGGCCCTCCCGGCCCGGATGTCCTCGACCCGGCCGCGGAACGACTCCGGCAGCTTGAGCGCGTTCACCGTCCTCCAGCCCCCACCCACCACCAGCCAAACGACGAGCTCCGCTCGGCCTCCCGAAGTCCAGCCCTCATGGCGGCCAATTCGGACATACCGAACGTCATTCCGTCAACCCCGCCCCACGTCTCGGACACCAGCGGCAGCGCCGGGCAGCGTCGCTATCGACCTGGGGACGGCGGCATCCGGTGCTAGGCGATCTCAGCGATCAGCTCGACCTCGACCGGGACGTCGCGCGGCAGGGCGGCGACGCCCACGGCGCTGCGGGCGTGCTTGCCCGCGTCCCCGAACACCTCGACCAGCAAATCGCTGGCCCCGTTGATCACCTGCGGCTGCCCGTCGAAGTCCGGGGCGCTGGCGACGAAGCCGACGACCTTGACGATCCGCGCGATCCGGGACAGCTCGCCGACCTCGGCCTTGAGCGCCGCGATCGCGTTCAGCGCGCAGATCCGCGCCTGCCGGGCGCCCTCCTCCGGGCTGACCTCCGCGCCCACCTTCCCGGTGAGGCCCAGCTCGCCCTTGACCAGCGGGATCTGCCCGGCCGTGTAGACGAGCGACCCGGTCCGGGCCGTGGGGACGTACGACGCGACCGGCGGGACGACCTCCGGCAGCTCCAACCCCAGCTCGCGGATCCGTTCTTCGGGCGTGCTCATGACCATCCTCCTAGGACCGGTCTTCGCGCTTGAAATAGGCCACGAGGTTCTCCGGGTTCGGCCCCGGCAGGACGGTGACGAGCTCCCACCCGTCCTGTCCCCAGTTGTCCAGAATCTGCTTGGTCGCGTGCACGAGCAACGGAACGGTCGCGTACTCCCACTTCTTCATGGCCCCGAGCCTAGCGATCGTCCGGTCGCCCCACCCC
>NZ_VCKW01000191.1 GCF_005889715.1 Actinomadura soli | reverse complement strand
GGGAGGTCTTGCGACGGCGCACCCACCCGGTCAGCACCGACCGCTCCTCGTCGGACAACACCACCGGTTCCAGCTTCGGGCTCGGCATCCCCACACCCTACCGACTAACGAAGAACTAATGACTCAGAACACTAGTCGCAAAGGGCGAGGGCGCTTCTACCTGCGTTCGGAGCTGGACGTGATCTGGTGCATCACGCACAACACCACGTCGCAGGAGGGGTCGCCCAGCTTGCGCGTCATCAGGGCGCACATCGAGGATGTGATTTACAACGGGTTTAGATAAGGCAGCATCTACTCAAAGCGCGTCCCGCTTCATTTCCGCTGCGGGGCGCGCTTTGCTTCGTTACCTCCCCGGCATCACCGTAGGTGCGGTCGCCGACGACTAGAAGCCCAGCTAGTATGCGATTGCACGTCGATCCTAGGACGAGGCATTGACTTTTATCGATGGGTGATTATAAATAGGAATGCTGACAAACGTCAGCACGGGTGAACGGTCACCATTGACCAGCACATCCCCTCGTCGGCCCAATGCGGTTTCATCGATGAACTCAGTCATGGGGTTCGTCAGCCGCAATCCGCCGAGGAGGTAGCTCGTGAGCGAGCAGCCAACTGGTACCGGTGAGGAGAAGAAGACCGTCGCCATCCGCGTCAGCCCCGAGCTGCGCGGCCGGCTGGACTCGGTTCTCCAGATCACCGAACTCAGCGTCAATGACGCTGGCATCGAAGCGCTCACCGACTGGATCGCGAAGCAGCTGTCCGACCCCGAGATTCGGGCGAAGGCGCTGGCGAGCCTGGACAACGAGGAGCGCGCACTCAAGGCACGGCGCGAGGTCCTCCAGGGCCTGATGGGCGAGGACAGCTCGCCTCAGAAGCCGGCCGGATCCCGCCGGGGCGGTAAGTCCTCGTAGCGGGAAGTACCTGGCCTGGGGTTACGGCCTTGGGATGAGATGCGGGCGGGGCCTGCCTGGATCGACCTATGGTTGGTGCGGGCGGGCCTCGCCCATTTCACATTTGCGTACTAATCCTTAGTCACCGTCGACGTAAAGATCACTCACTAGAGAAGATACTTCAAGCAGCACTCGATGACGAACGAAAATGGTCGGCTGGCTGGACCGTTTACTTGGGCGGCTGGCACGCACGACAAAGACTACTCGTGAGCATAGTCAGAAACTTGCTTCCAACGCTTCTCTGAGAGGCTCCAGTCATACGAAGGCCCCATCCATTCATGCGGCTTTTCGGGCCCATCAGATCCCACCCACCGGAAAGGACGAAGCGGGGTACCAAATCGGATCTGCTGTACTTTCCCCTTAACCTCCATCGTGATGACGATTGTGCCCGTATAGACGTACCGGGGATGAGAGCGTATCTCAATAATGGCACCCTGATATCCTGGCTTTCCCGCATCAAGCACTACTGCGGTGGGCGGCATCAACTTTTGTGTCCCGTCATTATCGTTGAACACTCGATTAGCCTTGGTCACAGTGTCGGTTTGAATGAAGACACCATCACCACCCGCTCCATTTTCACAACGAAGACGAACAGCTCCACTTTCCTTAAGGCGCACCCTCGAATAAACAAGCGATTCGATATTCTTTAGTACAACCAATTCTCCTTCTTGCGACTTCACGCCAACCGAAAGCGTTGGGAAGACCCTGTAAACTTTGCTTTGGCGCAGAATCCAGTTCTCCCAGTAGTCGCAGTGTCCAAGTTTTGCATGCTCGGGAAATTCCGGCGGTGCTTCGATATTTGCAAGCTCGGCAGGGGAGCCTGCAAAAAGATATGCACTTCCACCCATAAGTGAGATAGCGAGATTTTTCGTGTCCTTCACCTTCGGCGGTGTCATACAGGTAATAGGAGAACCCTTAATCGTGGGTGCGCAGTCAGGCCAGGCAGGACTACTTGAACGACTACTAGGGCTTTGAGAAAGAGGCTGAGGAGAAGTTGACGGACTCAGGACATCCACCGGGACTGCCCCAGCCTGCTTAGCTTTTGGCGGTTCTCGATCATTTGAAACCAAATAGAATCCCACACCTCCAACTGAAGTAAGCACGACTGCCACAGTCCCCGCCAAGACGTACCGCACCATAGGTGGAAGTCGTGTCAATACCCCCTTTTTTGAGGAATTCGACCCTGGCGGTGGGATCTCCGAGTCCGGTGCTTTATCCTCAGCTATGCCTCCATTGGACTCGGTAGCTTCCTGCCCAGTCCCCTTAGATTCAGCATCAGGAGAATCTTCTACCTGAGACAGGTCGATGTTTTTTGTTCGTTTCAGCACAGCGGCTAGTTCGGCGCGCGTGTATGACGGGTTGTCAAAGTTACTCAGAAACTTCTGAGCATACTCTTTTCTGTATTCACCATAATACTGGTTACTGTCGAGAGCATTGCGCTGCAGTCGCACACCCAGGGCTAGCTTTTCTTCGCCTTCCGCTGGCTTTAGATTGAACGCAACACGAAAGTACAGCTTGGCGTCCTCGTCGCAGACCTCTTCCAAGAGTCTTTCGATCTGACAGATGACAATAGCTTTCACATAGTCTTGATCTTCTTCAGCAATCTGCCAATACTTTCGCAGTTCGCTACCCACTCTGGCGTACAAGCCTGGGCGCTGTACTCCTGCCTCATTGGTCAGAAGCATCAGCTTATCTAGCATCTCCTGCTTCGTGTCCTGATCCACTTCACACCCAACGCAAGACGGTGGAGCAACGTCGGTCTGCCGGGCATGGATTCTAGCAGGGGCAGCACCAAGCTTTATGGCAGTTGTTTTTATTCAGATAATTTTCTATTATGGAAAGGTATGACAGAAAGCCGTGAATACGATTCCGAAAAGGATCTGCAAGCCTGGAATATCTGGGTTGAAAAGAGTCGAGGAAAGATCGATTCTTTAGTTCAAGCACTTCAATCTGAACCAGTCGAGGACGTAATTGAGGCGTACAGGTACTCCCGGCAAATAGGTAATGTTGAAGATCCTTTCCTTAAACAACAAAGTGTGTTGTTGGGGCTCGCCCTTTCTGACTTGCCGAAAACAGATGTTGAGCGTGCGCGTGAGATCTTCACTGCCCAGGCGGAAAGTCCAGTCTCCTTCGACAGGCAACACGCAGCAATATTTCTTTTTCAACTTGCAGAGAGCGGTGATCGTGGTCACATCAAGCCTTACCTGGAACGACTACTTCGTGACAGCGATATGACAGTGAGACAGAGAGCCCACGAATACCTCGAAGACAACTATCTCTATCTCCTTAACGAATCATCTCAGCGTCCGGAGGATCTTGGCGCTGATGCTGTATTCACTCCAGACGAAGTAGCCTGGCTGCACCATGTCTTTTTGCAAGCAGAGGCTGGACACGGTCTCTACGACCCACAACAGGAAGCATTCGTGCGCATCATGGGGCATGTTAAAGACCCCGAGGGCGGGCAGCAGGCTTCCTGACGAGCATCTAGCATCTCCGATTTTCGACATAGAGTTGATTCGCAAATCGCCGGATCTGCTAAAAGATCTACAAAATCCCAGGTCAGACCCGTACCCGGTTTCTAGATCTTCTAGAATTTTGTAGCTCTAGAATCTTAGTTGGGGTCGTTGCACTCTCAAATTGCGCCCAAACGGGTGCAGGGGGTGGCCACCCTCTCCCGCACCAGCGAGAGAGACCCCAAGATGCTTGATTACTTCCACTTCGCATCCTTTGCGGAGTTCCTCGCCGGTTCCGTCTTCGGAGCCGTCGTCGCAACGCTCTCGATCGCCACTTATGTGGCACTACGGGCGCCGCGTTCCACCCACTCGTGGGCGGAGTTCGCTCTGGCGCTCTTCATTGGCCTCGCCGGTGGGGTCACGTTCTGCATGGCCCTCAACGGGCGCAGCCTGAGCCAGTTCGTCTTCGTTGTAGCGAGCCTCCTCGTCGGTGGCCTCATCGGGGGCATCCTCGCTCCCGCGCTCGGCGTACGTCGTGACGAGTACGGCTTCGCTAAGCAGAACCGTCGAAAAGTGAGCGACCTCCAGGGAGAGAACAAGCAGCTCCGTGCCGACAACGCCAAGCTGCGCCGCCTTCTCGGCATCCCCGACAACAACTAGTCGGATTCGAGCGCCCCGGACTCGCGTTGGGGCGCTCGTTCCCTCCATCTGAACTCTGTTTCAACAAGCTCACCTCCATTCCCTCGTCGAAAGAGAGTAATCATCCTACGCACTATCCGGGCAGCAATTCGTCGGCCTCATGTACTGCCGATCACGGCCGCATCCGGCCTCGCCGCCCTCTCCCTCGCCGCCTGCACCCTCACCACCCCAACGTCCGGCCACCTCGCCGACGACAAGCGCCTCCTTGCCACCTGCCCGAAGCAGCCGCCCGGCGCCCTGGTGGCCATCGACGGCACCGCCTCCAGCAACGCCAAGGCCATCACCGACGAGCGCCTGGCCGCGGTGGAACAGATCATGCGCCGCACGGCCGTCTGCTCCGGCCGTCTGCGGGTCCTGGTGTTCTCATCGAGCAGCGCGGCCACCATCACCCTGTACGACCAGCCGCTCCACCCGCACGGGGCGACGGACAACGCCCGGCTCAAGCGCGTGCCGAAGCTGGTCGCGTCGGCCATGGGACGTATTCGTCCCGCCTACAGCAGCGCCCTGACCAAGCTGCCGGGCGGCGGCTCGGACATCACGGGGCAGTTGCGGCACGCCGCCGACTGGCAACGGCAGCTCGGCAGTGGCCACCGGTTGGAGGCGTACGTCTTCACGGACGGCCTGGAGAACGTCGAGCGTCGCGTCGGTGGGCGGGGCTTCACCGTCAGGAAGGCGAAGCAGCTCGCCGCTACGACCACGGTGCCGAAGCTGCCTGGCGCCTCGCTGACGGTGGCGGGCTTGGGCCGGGTGGCCGGGAAGCCGCCGCGCTCCAGCGTGGTGGAGGGCCTGGTGGCTTACTACACGGCGCTCTGTAAGAAGAGCGGCGCGGCATCCTGCCTGGCTGTCACCGACTACGCGCAAGCCGGACGGTGAACGGGATGCGCTGGCGGAGTTCACGGTTGCGGCCGGCTGGCAGTTTGCCCGCCGACGCTTGGGCGCACCAGGCCGACCAGATTGTGTTGCCGCCGGTCGACGAGCCGGACGCACAGGTGCGGCCGTCTCATATGGGCGAGACGTACGTCGAGCGGGAGTACCAGGCGCTGGCGGGCGAGCAGGCGGTGGCGTGGGCGGCCGAGGGCGAGCGAGCGGCACGCCCGCACCAGATGCGCGCTCGCGGCCTGGCCCGCCGGACGGCAGCGGCCGAGCTGCTGTTGACCGAGCAGGCCGACGCGGTGCGCCAAGCCAAGGCGGATGCCCAGCATGCCGCGCGGGTGCTGCTGCCGTACACGCGGCGCGAGCCGGGTGCCAAGTGGCGGTACTGGTGGGGCTGGCTCGCCTTGGTGATCGGTGATCTATCCGGCGTCTGGGCCGCTGCTGTCTCCTTTGGTGAAGTGCCCGCTATCGCGTTCGGACAGGCCCTGGCCTCCGGCGTGGCGGCTGGTTGCACCGGGCTGGTGGGACTGGAGGTCAAGTACCTGCGGATGGCCCGTGCCCGCGTACGCGATGCTGAGTCGCTGACCGACGATGAGCGGCGCTACTGGCGTTTGTTCGCGGGAGGCGACCGAGGCGTTGGCTTGGCCGGGCTGGTCGGCTTCGTCTCGCTGGTGGTGGTCGGCTTGTTGGCGGTCGGCATCTTCGTCCTGCGGGCCAGCACCGAGGGCAGCGCGGCCGGGCTCATGTTCGGCCTCTTGGCCGCGGCCACCGCGCTCGGCTCGTTCCTGCTCGGCTACGCGGCGGCCGATGAAGTCGCCGACCTGATCAGTGCCGCCGCTAAGCGGGCGAGCAAGGCCGAGCGGCATTACCGCCAGCTCGCCGCCTTGTCAGATGTTCGGCGACAGGCCGAGGCCGAGGAGGCAGCCCGTTCCCTCCTGGCTGAGCACCAGGCGCGCGGCTTGGCCGCGGTACAGCAGATCGAGGCGCTGTCGTGGCGGATTCTGCGCAACAACCCGCAGGTGCTCGGGCACGGCTTCCCGGCCGGGGACGCGGGTGGGGTTATCGGGAGGCGACGCCGGGATGGTGCGGCGTGACGTTCTCCCGACTCCTCTCCAGCGTCCTCCAGCCCAGTCGTCTCCTGGGGGCACCTCCAGTATTCGGAACGACGCATCCGACCGTCGCTTCTACATCGGCCTCGGATCTCGGAAAGCCGGGGCGGCCGGCACCGGTGCCGACGCTGGTCATCGCATTGTTCGACGACTCGGGTTCGGTGGTGAGCACGGGCGGCACCGATCCGGCGGCCCAGCGCTTCGCCGAGGTGGGCAGCGCCTTGTCGTTGGTGGCGCGTTACGGCTCGTCGCATGAGCTCGGCGCGATACTGCACTTCGACTCGCCCTCACATGCCGACGTGGCACCGGTGCCTCTCACCCGGCACGGTGTGGCGCGGCTGCGAACGGGGCTGCGGGTACCGCCTGACGGGGCTGGATCAAGTGTGCTGGCGCCCAGCCTGGCGCGGCCCATTGAGCTGGCCACGGGTCACCCCGACCACGCGGTGACACTGGTGCTGCTATCCGACTTCCAGATCCTCGACCCCGATCCGCGTCGAACACTGGCCGAGCTGACGGCTTTTCCCGGGCGCGTTCACGCCGTGGTGCTTGGCAGCCAGGTCGGCGACGAGGTGTTCGACCGTCGCATCAGCGTCAGCCGCATCGACCAGCACAGCCAGCCGGGGGCCGTCGGCCGCGCTTTGTTCGCCAGCCTCGTCGCACACAGGCCCGGTAGTTCAGTTCGCGCCGAACCGTAGCTATCTGCCTGTCCGCTGCGAAAAGCACAACGCATTTTCCGTCGCAACGCAGGACGCCGACACCCAGGCAATCACCAGAGACAGGGCAGCGTCGATCCGGCCGAAGCTTCGGTCGAACGTTCGACCGGATCGACGGTTGCCGTGACCATCTCTCTTCGTCATAACTAACCCTGCGTCCCGACGCCTGAGACATGTCGGGAGCAGAAAGGAGAACACCGTGGCAGAGCACGACGCCACCATCCCGCCGCACGTGCCCGCGAAGTTCCGCACCATCATGGCCGACTGTCCGTGGGACATACATCAAAAGGGTGCACGCGGCGCAGCACGGCACTACCCGCTCCTAACGCTGGAGCGTATCAAGGCATTGCCAGTAGCGGAACTGGCCGAGGACGATGCACATTTGTGGTTGTGGACAACAAATTCTGCACTTCGGGATGCATTCGACGTCGCCGAAGCATGGGGATTCATAGTGCGCTCACCCCTTACGTGGGTGAAGTTCTCCCTCGGACTGGGCCACTACCTGCGCAATAGCACCGAGCATCTGTTGTTTGCCACGCGTGGGCGGGCACCAGTGCGCTTCCGGTCTCAGCCGACCTGGATCAATGCACCGGTGCAGGAGCACAGCCACAAACCGGAAGAGCAGTACGCCGTTATCGAGCGGATATCGCATCCACCGTATCTGGAGCTGTTCGCCCGCCGCCGTCCGCCCAGTGACAAGCCCTGGTTCGTGTGGGGCAATGAGGTCGACGCCGACATCGTCATTCCTGGTTATCCAGTGCCCAGCGACCGCACACGAAAGGAGTGAGCCGCGATGGGTGACAACGGCGGCGGGCCATTTCAAACGGTGTTTCGCGCCAGCTTGCTAGTCCTCGGAACAATGCTCGCGCTCAACATGGCTGTGGCATATCTCCAGCCGATCGTGCCGTGGCTCATCGGCGCGGTCGTGATCGCCGGGATCGTGTGGGGCGTGGTGGCCGTTACGCGCTGGCGACGCTCGCAGTGGTGAACCGGCACCTGTCATGTGTCACAGAGGTAGTTGTTGTGGAATCCACAAATACCGTTGACGAAAAGATCATTTTCGGCAACAAGTAGAAAGCAGAGTGCTGACAACTGTCAGCACCTAAGCGGAAAGGAGGTGCGACATGGGAAAACGTAAGCGACACAATCGGCCACGGCGAGAGGAACGCCGCTTCCGGGTGCGGGGCGTGCGACGCGATCCCCCGGATATGCGCAAGCTCGGCAAGGCCCTTATCAGCTTGGCGCAAGCCGAAGCGGAACGGCAGGCCCAGGTCGAGCATGACGCCCGCCGCGGGCACGACGAAGAGGAGAGGGTCGAGCACCCACAAAGCGGGCGAGAGGGTAACGATGAGTGAGGCCAGTCGCATGGTGTTCGGCGAGTTGTATCTACCGCGCCCTCTCGCCTTCGGCCGGGTGGTCGAGTGGCTGACGCACCTGGCATCGGAGCCGAGAGCCGGACGGCTGGTGCTGGAAGTCCGTGCCGACGGCCGCCGTGTGCGCTACCTGCTGGGCTGCGACGCACGGGAGGCAACACGGTTGCGACGTCGCCTGGCGGACGCGCTCCCCCGAGCCCTGCTCGTCATGGGCGGTCCTCACCCAGCGCCGCGGCGTCGGCCGACAGCGGCCGGACAACTCCGGCAATGTCCGGCCGGGTTGCCGCTTCACACCGAGACGCCCGAAGCCACCACGCGGGCGCTGCTGTCCGCCATAGCCGTGCCGCTGCGCGTAGGCGAGGAGTTGGTCGTGCAAACCGTGCTCGGGCCGTCGCGTTCACCGCGGTCGGTACCGGCCAGGGCGATCGAGCCCGCTTCGCTATGGACGCTACTCACCCGAGGGCAACGTCCGGCCAGCCCCGAGACGCGCAAACGCCTGGCACGGCGGCTCGGACAAGCCGGGTTCGCGGCGACCGTCCGCCTCGGCGTGGCCAGCCACGACGCCACGCGTCGTCGTCGCCTGCTGCGTGACCTGCTCGGTGCATTGGCCACCACGCAGACGCCCGGCGTCCGGCTCGACCTGGTGCGCGAGCCCGCCGAACGACTCTCGCAGGCGCGGGCGCCGTGGCACTGGCCGCTGCGGCTCAGCGTGACCGAGGTGGCCGCGCTGCTCGGTTGGCCCTACGACGATGACCAGCAGACAGCCGACTTGCCTGGCTTGCCACCGGTGCATCCGAAACCGCTGCGCGCAGCGGCCACCGTCCACCAAGGGCCTCGCGTCTTCGCGCGGAGCGCGGTGCCGGGTGATGACCGCCAGATAGGCATCTCCCCCACGGACCAGACGTTCCACGCCATCACCTACGGGCCGAGCGGATCTGGTAAGACGACTGCTCTGTTGCACCTCATCATGGCGGATATAGCCGCCGGGCGGCCGGTGGTGGTGCTCGACCCGAAACGCCAACTCATCGACGACATCATGGCGCGGATACCGGAGCACCGGATTGGCGACGTGGTGGAGCTCAACGCCGCCGATGCCACGCCAGTTAGCTTCAACCCGCTGGAAGTAGCCAACCGAGATCCTGATGTGGTGGTCGACGGCATCATGGCCGTCTTTCAAGCCGTGTTCAGTGACGGCTGGGGTCCCAGGACGAGCGACATCATGTCAGCCTCCCTGCGCACCCTGGCGCGCACCAGTACGTCCGAGCATCCAGCTACGCTCATCGACCTGCCGCGGTTGCTGACCGAGCCGGAGTTCCGTCGCCCCTTGGTCGGCCGAGTACAAGACGACGTCGCTCTGGCCGGCTTCTGGTCCTGGTACCAGAGCCAGTCTCCGGGCGCCCAGGCCGCCGCCATCGCACCAGCTTTGAACAAACTGCGACAGTTCCTGCTCCGACCTGCGCTGACGCGGATGTTGAATCAACGAACGGGGCGCTTCCGGCTGCGCGACGTGTTCCGGGAGAACAAGATCGTGCTGATCCCGTTGAACGAGGGCTTGGTGGGCAGCGGTACCGCCACGCTGCTCGGCAACCTGGTGGTGGCCGACCTATGGCAAGCCATCCAGGAACGAGCCAGCGAGACCGACCCCAGCGGGCGACCCGGCATGATGTTCATCGACGAAGCTCACCGCTTCACGGGCCTGCCCGTACCACTTGCCGACGCCCTGGCGCAGTCCCGCTCACTCGGCGTCGGCTGGATCTTGGCCAGCCAGTTCCGTCACCAATTCGGACCCGAACTGCGCGCGGCCGTTGACATAAACGCGCGCAGCAAGATTGTGTTCGCCACCGAACACGATGACGCCCGCGATATGGCTCGCCTGGCGCCCGGTCTGGTGGCCGAGGAATTCATGGCGTTGCCACGCTTCCACGCCTACGCGAACTTGGTGGCGAACGGGCGGCCCTCAGGTTGGGCATTGGTTGAGACTCTGCCGCCGCCTCCCGCGACTACCGATCCCGAGCAGGTGCGGGCGGCCGTGCGTGCTGGCTACGGCCCGGCACCGCAACCACCCGCCCCAGAAGCCGATGAAGCACCACACCCCGAACCGCCCGCCCGGCCGCCAACTCGGATCGGTCGACGGCGCCGCCAACGGAGGACCTCGTGATGCATGGTGGCGATCCCCCAGATCTTCCCCCTGGCTTCGCCCCTGTCCTCGGCCGGAGGTTCGCGAGGCTCACGCGGCTGCATTGGCCCAGCTCACCGGCCCTCATGGCCACTGTGCGGGATGGGACTGACCGTCCTTCCGGTCTCCTCTCCCGCTTCCCGGTTGGCCTCGGCCACCGGCCCGCCAGCCGCCAGGAGGCGCTTTCATGACCCGTAACGATGTTGCCGAGCTGCTGCTCCACCTGTCGGAGCGAGACCGGGCGGTGTTGGAAGCCCTCCGTGCTCATCGGCTGCTGACCACAGCCCTGATCCGGCGGCTCTACTTCGTCCATGGCGAGGGCGAGCGGCACAGCAGCCAGGCCGCCGCCTCCGGCGCGGCCATGCGGGTCCTGTCCCGTCTCGAGTCACGCGGCTTGGTAATCCGCTTACAGCGGCGTATCGGCGGGGTGCGGGCTGGGTCGTCGGGGATCGTTTGGCAGTTGGGCGCTCGCGGGGAACGGCTGCTGCGCTCGGTACACGGCGAGACCGCCCGTCGCCGCTATCTGGAGCCCTCGGCGGCCTTTATCACGCACACCTTGGCGGGGGCGGAGTTGGCCACGCAGCTACAGGAGCTTGACCGCCGAGGCGTCCTGGAACTGGTGGCCGTCGAGAGCGAGCCGTCCTGCTGGCGCACGTTCCTGGCAGCGCACGGGACGCGGGCCTGGCTGAAGCCTGATCTGTTCGCCATCACCGCTGCCGGCGACTACGAGGATCACTGGTTTATCGAGGTCGATCGGGCCACTGAGCATCCCGGCGTCGTGCTGCGTAAGGCGGCTATCTACCAGCAGTACGCAGCCACCGGAGCCCACCAAGCCGAGCACGGGGTGTTCCCAGCCGTGCTGTGGGTGGTGCCAGATGAGCGGCGCGTTCGGGTGCTGAAAACAGCCCTCGCCGCCGGGCGAGGCATTCAGCCGGAACTGTTCCGGGTCATTACGGCGGCGAACTTCGCGGCGCATCTCACTGCCAGTCCAGCCGATGAAGATGGCAGATAGCTAATGACTACGGAAAGTGTCCACTTAACTACTTACGGGAATACAAAAGTGCTGGCAATTGCCACCAGGTGAGGTAAAATGGGACTACCAAAATAACAAAGGATAAAGACATGAAAGACGATGCACCATCAGCTGCGGACGAATTCAGGAAATACATTAGGGCGCGGCGCGAGGAACTGGGTCTGTCCATCCGCCAGGTGGCCAAGAAGGCCGGGCTCGACTCGGGTGGGCTCACCACGATTGAGAATGGTCGCACCGTGCACTCGCCTCGGCCAGAAACGATCCGGCGCCTGGCCTACGCCCTCGACGTCCCAGTCACCGAACTCCTCAGTCGAATCGGCTACGACGTGACGCCCACACCACCTGATCTGCGCAGTTACCTGTGTGAGCAGTACGGCCATCTCCCCGAAGACGCCATCGCAGCTGCCTGCGCCTACGTCGAGCACCTGGCGGACGAGTACGCCATCGACCCGACTGGACCTGTCGATCGGGAAGATGAAAACGACGAGCGCGCCATACGTACATCTACTTAAGCGGTGGGAAGGAGGAATATCTTAATGACTATCTACAGCGATCCCAACTCCCCGCCCAGCGTTCTGCGTCGACTGCGTGCCATGGCGCATGCGTCTATCACCAGTTTCGATGAGCTGCATCAGGTGACACGGCAGCAGGCCACTCTCCTCGGGACACTCTTGGCCGGGCCCGTGCAGCACATACCCGACCGGGTGAGTGCACTTATCCCCAGTGTTCGCATTAGCTACGCTGAGGCGATCCCGTTGGCGGGCGTCACCTTCTGGGCACGGCCCCACTGGCACATCCATGTGCGTGCGAGCGACCCGCCGCATCGGCGCATTGCCACCGTGCTGCATGAGTTGAAACGGATTATTGATCACCCGGTGCGACGGCGACTGGCGACCATCAGCAGCGAGCAGTGGGAGGCGTTGGCTGTGGACTTTTCCGAGGCAGTGCTAGCGAACGTCCCCAAAACAATACTCGTTCAGCAGAAAGGAGAAATCTCATGAAGCTAAAGCACACAAAAGATTCCTACACCGCTCGATGCTCCAGCCGTTGGATGCGACGTTCATGGTCTTGGACATTGTCGGCAATTGCGTTTTGTATCTCATCGAGCTTCTCATCCGTAATATCGAAACGCCGTTCAACACCATCCAGGCGGCGCTCGACCCCTTCGATACGTCGATCAACTCCGTCCAGACGTCGCTCGACACCACTAACGTGTTGCGACACCGTCGCCTCGATGAATTGTTTCAGGTCATTAAATAATTCTTCATTCGTCATGTTGTTTCCAGTATGGATTATCTGCCATAAAACGTCAATACGCTATCACAGCAATGCTGGGCTGTGGTCACGCAGTCCGCTTTATGAAATCAGCCAGAAAGGGGTAACTATATGACCAGCGCCTACCTCGGCTTGTTCGATGACGATCGCCCGTACGACGGTGCGATCACTGCGTCTGTTGCCATAGAGAGGGATGGCCCGCCTGCTGAGCCAGCCGTAGCCGTCGAAGAGGCCGTCCTCTACCTACGCGTCTCCTCCAAGAAGCAGATGGACACCGACGCCGACTACGACCCCGAAGGCAACTCCATCCCCACCCAGCGCCGCATCGGCCAGGGCAAGGCCGACAACATGGGCGTGCCGGTAGTGCGGGAGTACGTTGAGCCGGGCCGCTCGGCCACCAGCCTCGACAAGCGCGTGGCCTTCCAGCAGATGATGGCCGACCTGCCGAACCTGCCGAACGTCAAGTACGTCATCGTCTACATGATGAGCCGGGCCTTCCGGAACGCCCTGGAAGAGCTCACCACCAAGGCGCAGCTCGCCAAGATGGGCATCACCCTCATCTCCGCCAAGGAGAACTTCGGCGACGGCTACCTCGGCGATGCCATGCAGGGGATCTTGGCGATCTTCAACGAGCTGCAAGTCCGCATGAGCGGCGACGACATCCGCACCAAGATGGCCAACAAGGCCAGGAACGGCGGCACCGTCAGCCGCGCTCCCATCGGCTACCTCAACGTAGCCAAGCGCGTCGAAGGCCGCGAAATCCGGACGGTGATCATCGATCCCGAGCGCGGCCCACTCATCCGTCTGGCCTTCGAGCTGTACGCCACGGGCGAGTACACGCTGGATGACCTATCCGAAGAGTTGTACGACCGCGGACTGCGCACACGTCCCACAGCCGGGCGACCTGCCCAGGCCATCTCCGTCTCGCGGCTCTCCGACCTGCTGCGCGACCGCTACTACGTTGGCGTGATCACTTTCCAGGGCGACGAGATCGCCGGACGCCACGAGCCCCTTGTCAGCGAGGAACTCTTCGAGCAGGTGCAGGACGTCATCGAGATGCGGACAACCGCCAAGGAGTACCGGCGCGTCCACCACCACTACCTCAAGGGCTCGTTGTTCTGCGGGGCCTGCCACGCCGGCCGCCTCACCCAGCGCATGATCATGCAGGAGACCACCAACCGGCACGGCACCACCTACCTCTACTTCGTCTGCCAGGGAAGGAAGAAGGAAGGCACCTGCGACACACCACACATCAACGTGGCGCGGCTGGAGGACGCGGTGGAGGAGCACTACGCCAGGATCCGCTTCGCTCCGGCCTTCATGGCCGAGGTGCGCGGCTACTTGGCCGAGGCCATCGGGAAGAGCGAAGCCTCCGCTCGACTGCTGCACCAGCAGCTGACCAGCGAACTCACCGCCTTGGACGCCAAGGAGGAGAACCTGCTGGATCTAGCTGCAGATGGTGAGATGCCGCAAGGGAGGATCAAGCTCAAGCTGCGGGAGATCGAGGCCCGCCGCCGCAAGCTGCAGAGCCGCCTCAGCGACACCAGCACCGAGCTCAGTGACGCCGCCCGGCTTGTCGACCTTGCGCTCACCCTGCTGGAAGATCCTCAAGCGCTGTACCTACGCAGCAACGACATCCAACGCCGCCTCCTCAACCAGGCCATCTTCCACGCGCTGTTCGTGGAGGAAGACAAGATCACCGGCCACACCCTCAAGGAGCCCTTCGCCAGCTTGAAGGCCATCGAGGCGATACGCCTGGACGATCGGGCAGCTCACGAGGCCGCCCCACGCGGCCCAGAGGGGCTGACGCGCTTCGTCGAGGGCGCAGGCGACGAAGACGGCATCGACAACCGTCCAGGCGTACACACCCCCCAGAACGCCAACGCCAACAGAGCCCTCCCCCTAACGGGGAAGGGCTCTACTTGGTTGTTTACCTTGCAAGACCTACTACTTGGCACCGGATCGGTTCCGGGTTGTAGTGGGTCTGGCATGGTGGGCGATACTGGGTTCGAACCAGTGACCTCTTCGGTGTGAACGAAGCGCTCTCCCACTGAGCTAATCGCCCTGGACGTCGGAAACTCTAGCGCATGTCGGGGGTTGCGTGCGCATCGGAGGGGACGCCGGGTCAGGTCCAGAAGATGGGGTCGTCGATGTTCCACGGGACGACGAAGCCGTAGATGGCCAGGTAGGCGGTGAGGGCGGCGGCGGCCAGGATGGCGGTCAAGGTGCCGAGGATGAGGTTGCGGCGGCGGGCTCGGGGGTCCAGGGCCTTTTCCTTGGCGCGGTCGGCGGCGGTCTTGGCTCGGTGGAGGACGCGCTGGGCCCAGGCGAACTCGGTGGCGAGGATGGCCAGGCCGACGACGATGCCGAGGATGCCGGGGCCGGGGGTGACCATCATGATGAGGCCGCCGAGGAGGACGGCGGAGCCGACCACGAAGACGCCGAGGCGCCAGGCCGTGTTGAGGAGCGGGTTGCGCCGGATCCGTTCGCGGAACCGGTGGATGCGGCGGGGCTCCGCGGGTGGGGCTTCCTTTTCGTTCTTGATTGCCACGGTTTTACCCTAAGGCCCGGTGGACGGGGGTGGAAACGAAAGGTTTTACCGTGCCGATCGCCCCGCAGGGCGGGGCCACAAGGTGGGAAACATCCGTCTTTGCGCAGGTCAGGCGCGGTGAGATGGGTCACAAACGCCGGGGGCGCCGGAATGTTCGGCCGAGTTCAGGCAGTTAGGCGTCATAGATCGCGGGGATGTCCGTGGGGAGGACAAGCACTCACGGGGAGCCCCGCCTGCGGGACACGACGTTATGGGGAATGGCCTATGAACACCACCGTCTCAGCACAGCTGGGCCTACGACTCGTCGTCCCCGACCGTACGACCGTTCCCCTGCTCGCCGGGCTGGAGTACGCGGCCGACGATCCGTACGCGATCCGGATGGCCTTCTACGTGGGCGATGACGAGCCGGTGGAGTGGATCTTCGCTAGGGAGCTCCTGACGGTCGGCATCGTGCGGAAGGTCGGGGACGGGGACGTGGAGGTCTGGCCGGGCTCCGACGACGGCACGCTCAACATCGCGCTGTCGTCCCCGTTCGGGGACGCGTTGTTCGAGGTGCCGCTGTCGCCGCTGGCCGACTTCCTGCACCGGACGTACCAGACCGTCCCGGCGGGCGAGGAGACCGAGTTCATCGACATCGACGCCGAGCTGGAGAACCTGCTTTGGCCGTCCTAGCCGGAGAGGCGGGCGATGTGGCGCATCTTGTTCATCGCGTCGAGGGCGGCGACCTTGTATGACTCGGCGAGGGTCGGGTAGTTGAACACGGCGTTGACCAGGTAGTCGACGGTGCCGCCGCAGCCCATGACGGTTTGGCCGATGTGGACGAGTTCGGTGGCGCCCGTCCCGAACACGTGGACGCCGAGGAGGCGCCGGTCTTCGGGTGAGACGAGGAGTTTGAGCATCCCGTAGGAGTCGCCGATGATCTGGCCGCGGGCGAGTTCGCGGTAGCGGGACACGCCCACCTCGAAGGGGACTTTGGCCTCGGTGAGGGCATCTTCGGTGCGTCCGACGAAGCTGATCTCGGGGATCGTGTAGATGCCGATGGGCTGGGTCTCGTGGATCTCCGCGACGGGCTCGCCGCAGGCGTGGTGGGCGGCCAGGCGGCCCTGCTCCATGGACGTCGCGGCGAGGGACGGGAAGCCGATCACGTCGCCGACGGCGTAGATGTGCGGGACGTCGGTGCGGTAGTGCTCGTCCACCTTGATCCGGCCGCGGTTGTCGGCGGCGAGACCGGCGGCGTCCAGGGCGAGGTCGTCGGTCATGCCGTACCGCCCGGCGGAGTACATGACCGTGTCGGCGGGGATGCGCTTGCCGCTTTCCAGGACGGTGATCGCCCCCTGCGGCATCCGTTCGACGGACGCGACGCTCTCGCGGAACCGGAACGTGACGGCCAGGTCGCGCAGGTGGTACTTGAGCGCCTCGACGATCTCCAGGTCGCAGAAGTCGAGCATCCGCTCGCGCCGCTCGACGACGGTGACCTTGGTGCCGAGCGCGGCGAACATCGAGGCGTACTCGATGCCGATGACCCCGGCGCCGACGACGACCATGGTCTCGGGGATGCGGTCCAGGTTGATGATGCCGTCGGAGTCGATGATCGTCTTCTCGTCGAAGGCGACGGTGTCGGGG
>NZ_VCKW01000190.1 GCF_005889715.1 Actinomadura soli | reverse complement strand
CGGGGTAGGGGGTGCCTCGCGGGGGCTGGGAGGCGGTCGTCGATGACGCCTCGTCCTGATCAGGGCTCACGTGGGGACTCACTCTGCTCACTTCCGGGGCCCGGTTCCGGGCCCGACAGTCAGGCCAAAGCAAGGGTCTGAAGGCGTCCTCCGGGGGATGCCGACGTGCGTGCTGCGAGGGGGAGGGGCGCCGTCGGCCCTGGAGCGGCGTCCTCACGAGCATAAGGGTGCCCGGCGGCGCTTTCCCCGCGAGGGGGAGAGCGCCACCGGGCACCCGTGGTGTCGCGATCAGCGCGCGAGGCGCCTCACCTGAGCTTCGACCGCGGCCTCACCTGCGGTTCGTCCGCCGGCTCGGCCGCCGTCTCACTCGCTGTCGAGCCCGCTCTGCATCGACTGGACCTCCTCGGCCGTGGCGCCGATCACCTTGTACGACGCGTGCTTGTAGAAGGTCCCGCCGCTCGCCTTGGCCCAGCTCGTCCACGCGCTGCTGCTGACGCGGCAGCTCGCCCACTGCGGGGTGGAGCTGGTGAGCGTGATGCGGGTGGTGCAGTTGCCGAGGTCCCGGCCGGTCAGCGTGCCGGCGGTGATCCGGAACCGGACGTCGATGGTGACCGGCGTCTCCACGTCGTACGGCGGACGGATCTTGGCCTCGACCGTGCAGCCGGAGTCGCCGTTGCAGCCGCCCCGCTTCCACTCGGAGACCCTCGGCTGCGCCGAGCCGTTGAAGGAGTCCTTCAGCTCGCCGATGTTCGTCCGCATCGTCGAGATGATCGACGACGCGTCGCCGGCGCTCTTCGGGGTCACGTCCACGCGGACGCGCGGGGTGGTGGACTCGAAGCGCAGCAGCTCGGCGTCGTCCTCGTCGCTGATGTAGATCGTGGACGAGAACGAGCTGAACTTCAGCGCCTTCTCACCCTGCCACGTCGTCTCGAGCGGCTTGATGGTCGACGACCTCGCGGAGCGCATCTTGCTCGCCAGCGCCGCCGGGGTCAGCTGCTCCTTGAAGTCGACGTTGATCTCGTCGGGGTCCAGCCGGCCCCACTGCTCGCCGGAGGTCAGGTAGAACGCGTCGTCGGAGGACGAGATCTCCCGCTTCCAGTAGGACTGGTCGGCCTTCACGAACAGCTTGCCGTCGGCCGACAGGACGGTGACGCGGTTGCCGCTCCAGGTGACGTCCCCGGCCGCGCGGCCGCCCCGGGTGACGTTCAGCTCACCGCTCAGCGTTCCGGCGCCGCCGAAGGTGCCCTTCAGCCCCACGGCGCGGGCCGCGGCCATGCTGGTCGCCGCGGCGGTCAGCTTCTCCTCGGGCGTCTTGCCGCTGTTCGCGGTCACCACGAACACCACGACGCCGATGAGAACCAGGACCACGAGGCCGCCGCCGAGCAGCGCCGCGATCAGCGCGCCACCGCCGCCGCTGCGCCGGGGCGGCGGCATGCCCGGGCCCATCGGGCTGCCGGGCGGCGGTGGAAAGAACGGTGGTGGTGTGCCCGGGCCGCCGAAGCCGCCGGGCGGTGGCGGCGCTCCCGGCCCGCCCACTCCCCCGGGCCCACCTGGGCTTCCGGGTCCGCCCGGACCGGGTCCGCCCGGCCCAGCGGGCGGTGGCGGAGGCGGCCAGGAGGCACCGCCCGGGGACTCCCACCCCGGGGGCGGCGGAGGGTTGCTCATCTGGTCACGTCCTTCCAGGTCAACTGACCCCAATGCCAAGCCTAGTCTGCAGTAAAACCATGACATCGCGCGCCTCGGATGTGGAGGTACACGGTCACATTCCCCCGGACGCCGTTGCGGGGGATACTTGGTACGACGCAGGCGAGGAGGATCTGGTGCATAACTATTTCGACACATATGTCGTCGTAGTCGTACTGCTCATCGTCGGTGCCGGGATCGTCGTCGGCGGCCTCGCCGCGAACCGGATGCTGCGTCCGCACCGTCCGACGGCCGAGAAGCTGACCACGTACGAATGCGGCGTCGACCCCGTCGGCGAGGGCTGGGCGCACTCGTACGTGCGGTACTACGTGTTCGCCTACCTGTACGTGGTGTTCGCCGTGGACGCCGTGTTCCTCTTCCCCTGGGCGACGGTCTTCTCCGCACCCGGATACGGCGCGACGACGCTGGGGGAGATGTTCGTCTTCCTGGCGTTTCTCGCCGCCGGGCTCGCGTACGCGGGCAAGAAGGGCGTCCTGTCCTGGGTCTGACCGTCCCGGGTACGGCGTCCGGTCCGGATTGATCCGCTCGAGCCTCTGGCCAGACGGCGGCGGGCTGTAACAATGCTCCCGTGGGCACTATCGATCTACCTCCGCCGAGCGTCGGGCCGCTGTCGCGGCTGGCGCCGAAGCCGGTCAAGTTCGTGCTCAACTGGGGACGCCGCTACTCGCTGTGGGTCTTCAACTTCGGCCTGGCCTGCTGCGCCATCGAGTTCATCGCCACCTCGATGAGCCGGCACGACTTCATCCGGCTCGGCGTCATCCCGTTCGCGCCCGGCCCGCGGCAGGCCGATCTGATGGTCGTGTCCGGCACCGTCAGCGACAAGATGGCGCCCGCCGTCCGCCGCCTGTACGAGCAGATGCCCGAGCCGAAGTACGTCATCTCGTTCGGTGCCTGCTCCAACTGCGGCGGTCCGTACTGGGACTCCTACTGCGTGACGAAGGGCGTCGACCAGGTCATCCCGGTGGACGTGTACGTCCCCGGCTGCCCGCCCCGCCCGGAGGCGCTGCTGCACGGGATCGTCCGGCTGCAGGAGAAGATCGCGGGCGAGTCGCTCGGCGACCGCTACGCCGCGAACGGGCTGGGCGGCGAACCGGTGTCGCCGCCGCCCGCGCCGCGCCCGCTGTCGGCGACGGTCCTGCGCCGTCCGATCCAGCCGCCGCCCCCGGAGGCCACCCCGGACGGCGCTGCGGAGGGGCGCGAAGACCCCAATGGGGCGGGTCCGGACGACGAGACCGTGCCCGTCTGGCACCTTGGCGACACCGAACCCGACGCGTCGGGCGAGGGCTCCGAGGCGGCGACGGCCGAGACGGCCGAGGTTCCGATACTCGACGCGCCGGCCGCGGAGCCCGACGCGCCGACCGTGGAGGTGCCGGTCGTCCCGGAGATACCGCCAGGTGTGCACCCGGCCGACGACGTGACCAGGCCCGATCTGCCCGTGGCCGACGACGGGGCCGCCGAGAACGATCACGATCCGTCGATCATCCCGGGGCTGACCGACGACGGCCACGACGACGAGATCGGACGCGACCGGTGAGCGCCGGGCCGGCGGGACAGCCCGTCCAGCAGGCGCTGGTGGACGCCTGGACCGCCCGCTTCGGCGACGAGATCACCACCGAGGAGACGTTCGGCGGCCTCGCCGTCGGGGTCCCGCACGAGCACTGGCTGGACGCGCTGACCTTCGCCCGCGACGACCTGTCCTGCGGCTTCTTCGACTGGCTGACCGGCGTGGACGAGCTGGACGAGGGCTTCGCCGTCGTCGTCCACGTGTACTCGCTGGAGCGCCGCCACCATCTGTTGGTCCGGACGCGCGTCTCGAAGTCGGCGCCCGTCCTGCCGACGGCGACGGGCGTCTACCGGGGGGCGGAGTGGCACGAGCGGGAGACGTCGGAGATGTTCGGCGTGCTGTTCGAGGGCCATCCGAACCTCGTCCCGCTGCTGCTGCCGGACGGGTTCGAGGGCCATCCGCTCCGCAAGGACTTCGTGCTCGCCGCCCGCGTCGCCAAGGCGTGGCCGGGCGCCAAGGAACCGGGCGAATCGGGCCACGGCGCGCCGAGCCGCCGCCGCGTCCGGCCGCCGGGCGTGCCCGACGAGGGCGCCTGGGGCGCCGCGGCGGAACGCGCGGGCCGCACGGAACGCACGGGCCGCCGGAGCGAACCTTCCGCGGGCTCGGAAGGGCCGGAAGGGGAGGCGACCGATGCTTGAGGTCGTCGTCAAGCTGGCACTGGTCGCCGCCGCGTTCGCGCTGCTGCCGCTGCTCGTCGGGCAGGCCGAGCACAAGGTCATGGCCCACATGCAGGGCCGTCTCGGCCCCATGTACGCGGGCGCCTTCCACGGCTGGGCACAGCTCGTCGCAGACGGCGTGAAGTTCGCGCAGAAGGAGGACGTGGTCCCGCGCGACGCCGACCGGTGGGTGTTCAAGCTGGCCCCTGGCGTGGCGCTCGTCCCGTACCTGCTGGTCCTGCTCGTGATCCCGGTCGGGCCCGGCGGGCAGGTCGCGCTCGACCTCGGGCCGGGGATCTTCTTCGCGCTCGCCGTCATGGGCGTCGGCGTCATCGGCGCGATCATGGCGGGCTGGGCGAGCGCGAACAAGTACTCGCTGCTCGGCGGGATGCGCGTCGCCGCGCAGCTGATGTCCTACGAGCTGCCGATGGTGTTCGCGGCGTCGTCGGTGGCGATGGCGGCCGGGACGCTCTCGCTCCAGGGCGTCGTGGACGAGTGGCGCTGGTACTGGCTGCCCTGGCAGGCGATCGGGGCCGTCGTGTTCTTCGTCGCCGGGCTCGCCGAGCTGCGCCGCCCGCCGTTCGACATGCCGGTCGCCGACTCCGAGATCATCTTCGGCCCGTACACGGAGTACGGCGGGCTGCGGTTCGCGCTGTTCCTGCTGGCCGAGTACGCCGGGATCGTGGTGCTGTGCGGGCTGACGACGGTGCTGTTCCTCGGCGGCTGGAAGGGCCCGTTCCTTGACACCGAGCTCGGCTGGCTCTGGACGCTGATCAAGGTCGGCGTGCTGGCGTTCCTCGTGATCTGGCTGCGGGTCAGCTACCCCCGCATGCGCGAGGACCAGCTGCAGAAACTCGCCTGGGCGTGGCTGGTGCCGCTCTCGCTGGCGCAGCTCGCGCTCACCGGCGTCCTCAAGGTCGCCCTCTGAACCCCTGACCGCCCGCTGAACCGCTGACCAGGGCCGGTCACGTGAGGAAGATGGTGAAGTCGGCCATCTCCGGGAGGACGTCCGGCGGGATGTCGGCGTCCACCGCCATCTCCTCGGCGGACACGAATCCGCCCTGCTCCTCGCGGCGGCGGACGACCCGCTCCGCCAGCTCGGGCGTCATGCCGGGCAGCGCGGCGAGGATCTCCTCCGGCACGTGGTTGACGTCCACGAGCCCGCCGTCGTCGTAGGTGCGGGGCACGTCCGGGCGGCCGATCCGCAGCTCGCGGGCGAGCGCAGGGTCCTCGGCGGCGAGCGCGCGGGCCTCCTCGCGCAGCGACCTGCGGTACTTGGCGACCTCGATCGCGTGCTCGTTGAGGCGGTTGCGCGGCACCTCGCGGGGGAAGACGGACGACCGCACGGCGAACGCGTGCGCGGTGCCCGCGATCCACAGCAGGACCGCGACGAACGTGCCGAGCACGATGAGGACCGGGTTCTCCATCTGCAGGAGCGTGATGACTCCGGCCGTCCCGACGCCGTATCCGGCCGCCGTCGCGCCGAGGTTCCACGACCCCCGCCGGATGGCCGCGTACAGGAACGAGATCGGCGTCCCGTACCCGAGCGTGATGAACGGCACGAACGCCCACAGGATCCCGCGTGCCGTCTCGCTCGGCGCGATCGGGGCGGGCGGCATCGGCGGAACCGGCGGGACGGGCGGCCCCGGATACGGGGGACGCCAGCCGGCCGGCCCGCCGTACGGCCGCTGTGCGGGGCGGCGCCGAGGGTGGTCCGCGTGCTGACTCACATGCCCTCCCTGCCCGCGACCCCCGCCATGACCTCGGGGCCTATGCCTGGTTGGACGAACGCGAACCCGAGCGCGTTCCCCCGGAGGCGATCGTGCGCAATCATGGGGCGCGTGGGACGGCTACCAGGAGGCGGGCTGGCCAAGGGGCTGGCGGTCACGTTGCGAACGATGACGCGGCGTTCCATAACGCGTCAATACCCGGAAGTGCAGCCTGATCTGCCTCCGCGCAGCAGGGGCGTCATCGCGCTTTTCGAGGAGAACTGCACCGTCTGCATGCTGTGCGCCCGCGAGTGTCCCGACTGGTGCATCTACATCGACTCGCACAAGGAGACGCTCCCGGCCGAAGGCGCCGGACGGCCCCGGACCCGCAACGTCCTCGACCGGTTCGCGATCGACTTCGCGCTCTGCATGTACTGCGGGATCTGCATCGAGGCGTGCCCCTTCGACGCGCTGTTCTGGTCGCCGGAGTTCGAGTACGCCGAGTACGACATCGCGGAGCTGACCCACGAGAAGGACCGGCTGCGGGAATGGATGTGGACGGTCCCGCCGCCGCAGGCGCACGACCCGTCCGCCGAACCGCCGAAGGAAGTGGCCGCCGCGGAGAAGGCCGCCGCCCGGGGCGCCCGCCCTCCGCGAGGGGAGCGGACGTGAGCGAAGCGGACCGGGAGGGGTGCGGGGCCGCCTCCCGCGGCCCCCGCGGGAGGCGGGCATGAGCGGCCAGGAGATCGTGTTCGCGCTGCTCGGCGTCGTCGCCGTCGGGGCCGCGATCCTGGTGGTGACGACGCGGAACCTCGTCCACGCGGCGCTGTGGCTGGTGGTGTCGTTCGGCGCGCTCGCGGGCGGCTACCTCGTCCTCACCGCGGAGTTCGTCGCCTGGGTGCAGGTGCTGATCTACGTCGGCGCGATCGTCGTGCTGCTGCTGTTCGGGATCATGCTGACGCGGGCGCCGATCGGCGAGTCCGCCGATCTCGACTCCGGCAACCGGTGGGCCGCTGCTGCCGTCGCCGTCGCCACCGCCGCCGCCCTGGTGACCGTGGTGGTCATGGGGTTCCGGGACGAGCGGATGCCGCTGCGCGCGGGCGGCGGCTCGGCGGAGGAGCTCGGCGCCGCCGTGTTCCGGACGTGGGTGCTGCCGTTCGAGGTGCTGTCGGTGCTGCTGCTCGCGTCGCTGGTCGGCGCCATCGTCCTGTCCCGCTCCGACATCCGCGCCCGCCCCGAGGCCGGGGCCGCCGCGGATGAGGAGGGCTGATGCATCTCGCCTACCCGACGGTCGTCGCCGCGCTGCTGTTCTCCGTGGGCGTGTACGGGGTGCTGGCGCGCCGCAACGCGATCCTCGTCCTGATGTCGGTCGAGCTGATGCTGAACGCGGTGAACCTCAACCTCGTCACGTTCGACATCTGGTACCGGGACCGCCTGCACGGCGGGCAGGTCCTCACGCTGTTCACCATCGTGATCGCGGCGGCGGAGATCGGGCTGGGCCTGGCGATCGTCCTGCTGGTGTACCGGAACCGGCAGATGGTGGACGTCGACCGCCTGCGCGCCCTGGCGGAGGACCCGTCCCGTCCCGCCGAGCCCGCCGCTCCCGCTGAACCGGAGGCCGAACCGGAGGCCGAACCGGAGGCCGAGGCGGTCGAGGAGGCCGCCCCGTGATCTGGCTCGCCTCGCTGGTGGCCCTGCTGCCGTTCCTCGCCGCGTTCGCGGGGATGCTGCTCGGCCCGTCCCTGACCCGCCTCCTCGGCGGCCGCCCCGGCGGCTCGGCCCCGCTTCGCAACGGCCCCGCGCTGATCGCGTGCCTGCCGATCGCGGTGTCGCTCGTCCTCGCCGCGTTCGCCGCGTTCGCCGTGTGGCGCGACCCCGGCGAGCGGACGGGCACGCTCACGCTCATCGAGACCGGCTCGGTGCCGATCCGGGTCGGGCTGCAGGTGGACGGGCTGTCCGCCGTCGTCGGCCTCATGGTCTGCTGCGTCGCGCTCGCCGTGCAGGTGTACTCGATCGCCTACATGAGGGACGACAGGCGCTACTCGTCCTACGCCGCGTTCATTTCGCTGTTCACGGCGGCGATGCTGCTGGTCGTCTACGCCGGCGACCTTCTCATCCTGTACGCGGGCTGGGAGGTCATGGGCATCTGCTCGTACTTCCTGATCGGCCACCACTGGGAGGACCGGGCGAACTCGCGGGCGGCGGTGAAGGCGTTCCTCGTCACCCGGCTCGGCGACGTCGGCTTCCTGATCGGGATCCTGGTCCTCGGCATCGGCGCGGGCACGTTCGAGATCGACGAGATCCTGCGCAAGGCCGGCGCCCTCCCCGACACGACCGTGACCGCGGCGGCGCTGCTGCTGCTCGCGGGCGTCGCGGGCAAGAGCGCGCAGTTCCCGCTGCACACCTGGCTCCCGGACGCGATGGCGGGCCCGACCCCGATCAGCGCCCTCATCCACGCGGCGACGATGGTCGCGGCGGGCGTCTACGTCGTCGCGCGGCTGTACGCGGTGTTCGTGGCGGCCCCGGCCGCGCTGGCGGTGCTCGGTGTCGTCGCGGTGATCTCCATGGTCGGCTCGGCCCTCGCGGCGCTGGCGCAGGACGATCTGAAACGCGTCCTGGCGTATTCGACGATCAGCCAGCTCGCCGTGATGGCCGCCGGGCTCGCGGTCGGCGCCGAGTCCGCCGCGATCTTCCACCTGCTGACGCACGGCGCGTTCAAGGCGCTGCTGTTCCTCGCCGCCGGATGCGTGATCGTCGTGGCGGGCTCCAACATGCTGGCGCACTACGGCGGGCTCCGGCGCGGCATGCCCATCACGTTCTGGTCGATGACCGTCGGCCTGGCCGCGCTCGCGGGCGTCCCGCCGTTCAGCGGCTGGTTCAGCAAGGACTCGGTCATCGAGGCCGCCCAGCACGCCGCCCTCCACGGCGGCGAATCGTCCTCCGCGTTCACCGCCCCTACCGGTTGGTTCGCATACACACCCCTTTACGTGGAGCGGGCGGATCCTGTCGCGCCGCTTCCGGAGGTGGCATACCGGACGACCCACGTGGACGTGCCGGGCGGGGTGGCGTGGCTGGTCTATCTGGGGTTGCTGCTGACGGTCGCGCTGACGGCGGCGTACGCGATGCGCGCGTGGCTGATGACGTTCTTCGGCGAGCCGCGCGGGACGTACGAGGTCCGCGAACCGTCCAGGTTCATGTCGTGGACGGTCGGCGTGCTGGCCGTCCCCGCCGCGATCCTCGGTTTCTTCGGGCTCGGGGCGGAGGAACTGCGCCCGCACGTGGGGGCCGCGCTGCTGAGCCTCCTGCTGGTCGTGCTCGGCGGCGGTGCCGCGTTCCTTGTCTGGAACCGTGACCCCGCACTGGATCCTGCGCGCGCGCTTGGCCCGGCCCGTCCGGTCTTCGCGCGGGCCTTCTACGTGGACGAGCTGTACGCGATGGCGATCGTCCGGCCCGTCCAGGCCCTGGCCCGCCAGGTCGTGGTCTTCGACGGCCGCCGCGTGGACGGCGCCGTCGTCGGGGCCGGGCGCGGCGCGCGACGGCTCGGCGGGATCCTCCGCGTCCCGCAGAACGGCAACGTGCAGAACTACCTGACCGGCCTGCTCGCCGGTGTCGTCGTCATCGTGGCCGGGGTGGTGATCTTCCTGTGATCTTCGTGCTCATGATGGCGATCCCCCTGGTCGGGGCGCTGGCGATGCTCGTCCCGGCGAACCGGTTCCTGCGCACCGACGTCGCGGTCCGGGTGTTCGGGACGGCGGTGTCCGGCGCGACGCTGCTCGTCGCGATCTCCGCCGCGACGGCGTTCGACTTCGGCGCCACGTCCCGCATGCAGCTCGAGGTCGACCGCGAATGGGCCTCCGCGATCGGGCTGCGCTTCCACCTCGGCGTGGACGGGATCTCGCTGCCCCTCGTCGTCCTGACCGCGCTGCTGACGTTCCTGTGCTTCCTCTACACGCTGCGCCACCCGCCGGAAGGCGGCCGGATCCGGCTGCTCACGGCGCTGCTGCTCGTCCTGGAGATCGGGCTGATCGGCACGTTCGCCGCCCTCGACCTCGTGCTGTTCTTCGTGTTCTTCGAGACCGTCCTGATCCCCATGTACGCGGTGATCATGCTGTGGGGCGGGACGGGCCGCCGCGCCGCCGCCACCAAGTTCATCCTGTATACGCTCCTCGGCTCCGGCCTGCTCCTCGCCGGGATGCTGCTCGTCGGCGCGAAGGCGGGCACGCTCGACATGACGGAGCTGGCCGCCCGGCACGGTTCGGGCCTGTCGCACGGCCTGCAGGTCACGGCGTTCGCGCTGATGGGCCTCGGGTTCGCGGTCAAGGCGCCGATGTGGCCGCTGCACACCTGGCTGCCGGACGCGCACACCGAGGCCCCGACCGTCGGGTCCGTGCTGCTCGCCGGGGTGCTGCTGAAGATGGGCACGTACGGGCTCGTCCGCGTCGCCCTTCCCCTCGCACCGGACGGAGCGGAGTTCTGGGCCCCCTGGCTCGGCCTCCTCGCCGTCATCGGGATCATCTACGGCGCGCTGGCCTGCCTCGCCCAGCGCGACCTGAAACGGATGATCGCCTACTCCTCGGTCGGCCACATGGGCTTCGTCCTGCTCGGCATCGCGACGCTCACCCCGGTCGGCGTCAACGCCGCGCTGTTCGGCAACATCGCGCACGGCCTGATCACCAGCCTGCTGTTCTTCCTCGCCGGGTCGGTCAAGGAACGCTGGGGCACCGCCGACATGAACGCGCTCGGCGGCGGCATGCTCGGCACGTCCCCGCGGCTCGCGTCGATCCTGACGTTCGCGTCCGTCGCGTCGCTCGGCCTGCCGGGCCTCGCCGGGTTCTGGGGCGAGATGCTCGCGCTGCTCGGCGCGTACCGTCCGCACGCCGACCTGCCGCGCGAGACGTTCGTGACGTTCATGGCGGTTGCGGCACTGGGCGCGGTGCTCACCGCCGCGTACTTCCTGCGCATGCTCTCCAAGCTCACGCACGGCCCGTCCGACGGCACCGCTGAGCCCCGGAACGTCCCGGCCCTCAGCGGCCCGGCGGCGGTCTCGGTGCAGGAGTACGCGGCCTGGACCCCGCTGATCGCGCTCACGCTGCTCGTCGGCCTCTGGCCGAAGACCCTGCTGGACGTGACCACCGAGCCCGTCCGCGCCCTGTTCGGAGGCGGCTGATGATCCAGAGCATCGACTACGCGGCGCTCGCGCCGCCGCTGATCCTCGCCGTCGCCGCGATCGGGCTGCTCCTCGCCGACGCCTTCGACGCGTCCCGCCGCGTCCTGTCCCTGCTGAGCGGCGGTGCGCTCGCCGCCGCGCTGATCGCCGTCGTCGCCCTGGCCTTCGGCGACCGCCGCGACACCCTCTGCCTCCCGGACGGCCTGCGCGGCAACGGCCCGCGCTCCTGCTCCTACGTGGCCGACGACTTCACTCTCCTGTTCCAGGGCATCGTCCTAGGCGCCGCGGTCGTCGTCGTCCTTCTCTCCCTGCAAGAGATCACCGACTCGAAGATGCCGGTGGGGGAGTACCACTTCCTCCTTCTCGCCGCCGTCATCGGCGCGCTCACCCTCGTCGCCGCCCGCGACCTCGTCCTCCTCCTCGTCGCGCTGGAGACCCTCTCCCTGCCGGTGTTCGCGCTCGTGGCCCTCCGCCGCTACGACGGGACGGCGTCCGAGGCCGCGCTGAAGCTCTTCCTCGTCTCCGTGGTCTCCACCGCGGTCATGCTGTTCGGGATCAGCCTCGTGTACGGCGCGACCGGTGCCATGCACCTCGACCGCATCGCCCCCGCGCTGTCCCGGCTGCCCTCGGACCTCGACCCGGTCGCCACCGCCGGCTCCGTCCTCGTCCTCGCCGGGTTCGCGTTCAAGGTCGCCGCCGTCCCGTTCCACTTCTGGGCGCCGGACGTCTACCAGGGCTCCCCGCTGCCCGTCGCGGCGTTCCTGTCCGTCGTGTCGAAGGCGGCCGGGTTCGCGGGCCTGGCGATCGTCCTGGCGCTCGGCCTGCCCGCGTACGCGCACGTGTGGGGTCCGGTGATCGCCGTCATCGCCGCCCTCACCATGACCGTCGGCAACCTCGTCGCACTCCGCCAGCGGACCGCGATCCGCCTCCTCGCCTGGTCGTCGGTCGCCCAGTCCGGCTACATGCTCGCGCCGCTGTCGGTCGGCGACGACCGGCTCCCGGAGGCCGTCGCCGCCACCACCGCCTACGTCGCCCTGTACGCCGTCATGAACCTGGGCGCGTTCGCCGTGGTGATCGGCTTCCGCCGCCGCACCGCGCCCCTGAGCGCCTCGTGGGACGCCCTCGACGACTACCGCGGCCTCGCCCGCCGCAGCCCCGCCGTCGCCACCGCCCTCGCGTTCTTCCTCATCTGCCTCGCCGGCCTGCCGCCCGGCGTGATGGGACTGTTCGCCAAGGTCGTCGTGTTCCGCGCCACCGTCGCGGGCGGCGTCACCTGGCTGGCCGTCGTGATGGCGATCAACACGGCGATCGGCCTGTACTACTACCTCGTCTGGGCCGTCCGCCTGTTCACACCCGCGTCCGGTCCGTCCTACGACCCGGCGCCCGGGTTGCCCGTCCGCGCCGCGATCACCGCAACTGCCACCGCCGCGCTTGTACTCTCAGCCGCCCCGCAAATCGTCCTACAAACGGTGACTCAAGCCACCTAATGGGAACGTTGACCCAGGTCAACCCGTTATTAATCATGCGGGGTCCAACGGGGAGGCAGGCGGAAGTGCAGTTCAACGGCGTCAAGACGGCGGCGCTGATCGGCACGCTGTCGGCGTTGATGCTGGCGGCCGGATGGCTGATCGGCGGCGGCGCCGGGCTGACGATCGCGCTGATCATCGCGCTCGCCACCAACGGCGTCGCGTACGTGTTCAGCGACCGGATCGCCCTGCGCTCCATGCGCGCCCACCAGGTCGGCGAGGTCGAGGCGCCGATGCTGTACCGGCTCGTCCGGGAACTGGCGACCTCCGCGCACCAGCCGATGCCGCGCCTGTTCGTCTCCGAGACCCGGCAGCCCAACGCGTTCGCCACCGGGCGCAACCCGCGCAACGCCGCCGTCTGCTGCACCCGCGGCATCCTGCAGATGCTGGACGAGCGCGAACTGCGCGCCGTCCTCGGACACGAGCTGTCCCACGTCTACAACCGCGACATCCTCATCTCGTCCGTCGCCGCCGCCATCGCCACCGTGATCACCTACCTGTCCCACCTGGCGATCTTCATCCCGATCGGCCGCTCCGACGACGACGAAGGCCCCGGCCTCTTCGGCGCCCTCCTGATGCTCGTCCTCGGCCCGGTCGCCGCCGCCGTGGTCCAGATGGCGATCAGCCGCACCCGCGAATACTCCGCCGACGCCGCCGGTGCCCGCCTCACCGGCGACCCGCTCGCCCTCGCCTCCGCCCTCCGCAAGATCGAGGCGGGCACCCGCGCCATGCCGCTGCCGCAGGACCCCGAACTCGCCACCACCAGCTCCCTGATGATCGCCAACCCGTTCGCCGGCGCGGGCATCGGAAAGCTCTTCTCCACCCACCCCCCGACCGCCGACCGCATCGCCCGCCTGGAACGCATGGCCGGCCACCGCCGCTAGGCGCTCGGCCCCGCCGCCGCTAGGGCGCCGTAAGGATCATCGGCCCCGCCGCGGTGATCGCCACCGAATGCTCGAAATGCGCCGCCCGGCTCCCATCGGCGGTCGCCACCGACCAGCCGTCCTCCAGAACCCGGGTCGCGTCCCGCCCGCTCTCGGTGACCAGCGGCTCGATCGCGATCGTCAGCCCTTCCCTGATCTTCATTCCGCGCCCGGGACGCCCCTTGTTGGGCACGGACGGATCCTCGTGCATCTCCGTCCCGATCCCATGCCCGCCGGACCCGTCCGCGATGCCGTACCCCGCCGCCCTCGCCGTGCCCTCGATGGCCGCCGCGACGTCCCCGATCCGGTTCCCGGGCACGGCCGCCGCGATGCCCCTCTCCAGAGCGGCCCGAGTCGTCTCGATGAGCCGCAGACCATCGCCATCGGCCGTCCCGACCATGAACGAGATCGCCGCGTCGCCGCAGTACCCCCCGATCTTCGCCCCACCGTCGACCGTGACGAGATCCCCGTCCTTCAGCACGGCCCCGTCCGGGATGCCGTGGACCACCACGTCATTGACCGACACACAGATGTTCGCCGGATACGGCATCGGCGCCCACTGGGGCTTGTAGTGCAGGAACGGCGACGTGGCGCCATGCTCCTTGAGCACCCTCCCCGCCACCGCGTCCAGCTCGGCCAGCGCCACACCGGGCTCCGCCACGTCCCGCGCACTCGCCAGAATCCGGGCGACGATCCGCCCCGCGTCGCGCATGAGCTCCCACTCCCGTGGGCTTCGATAGGTCACCATGCAGAAGATTTTAATACCAGTATTACAATGCTCGCATGGTCCGTACCCCGCTCACCGACGAACAGCGCGACCGCGGCAAGGCCCTCGGCCAGATCCTCCGCGCCGCCCGAGGCCCCCGCCCGGCCGCCGCCGTCGCCGCCGAGGCCGGCATCTCCCTCGACACCCTCCGCAAGATCGAACGCGGCGCCATCGCCGTCCCCGCGTTCTACACCGTCGCGTCCCTGGCCCGCGTCCTGGACATCGACCTCACCGACCTCGCCAAGAAACTGGCTGAATTCGACCGAACCATCCCGGAGTCAGCGGCGTCATAACACCCGAGAGCGCGCCGGCCACTTCTGCGGGGGATGGGGCCGGCGCGCTCCCTACGTCCTACCGGTAGTTCACGAACTGCAGGGCCACGTCAAGATCCTTGCCCTTGAGCAGCGCGATGACGTCCTGCAGATCGTCCTTCTTCTTCGAGCTGACCCGCAGCTCGTCCCCCTGGATCTGCGCCTTGACGCCCCGGGGCCCCTCGTCCCGGATGATCTTGCCGATCTTCTTGGCGTCCTCCTGGGCGATGCCCTCCTTCAGCGCCACGCCCAGCTTGTGCACCTTCCCCGACAGCTTCGGCTCGCCCGCGTCGATCGCCTTCAGCGAGATCCCCCGCTTCACGAGCTTGTCCTTGAACACGTCCAGCACCGCGTTCGCCCGCTCCTCCGTGTTCGCCTGGATCTCGATCGACTCCCCCGACCACTTGATCCCCGCGTCCACGTTCCTGAAGTCGAACCGGTTCGCCACCTCCTTGGCGGCCTGATTCACCGCGTTGTCGACCTCCTGCCGGTCGAGCTTGCTCACGATGTCAAAGGAACTATCGCTCATCGCACACATCCCCTAACCAGCCCTGTTCACGACCCAGAGAGCCTAGCGCCCGCCGATCAAGCCCACACCCGGCTCGATGTCACACCCGCTCCCACCGTCCGCTATCCTTTCCAGTGCCGTCGCGACAGCGACGCCACGGCGGGTTGCCCGAGTGGCCAATGGGAGCGGACTGTAAATCCGTCGGCTTAGCCTACCCAGGTTCGAATCCTGGACCCGCCACCCCATCAGAAACAGCCTCTGACCTGTGCAAACGGTCGGAGGCTGTTCGCGTTCCAAGGTCCGACGCATGCAGCCAGATGCCACCGAACGCCGCCGGATGTCACTGGTCTCCGGAATATGCGCGGAATGAATCCGAGCGTGTCCCCGTAGGGCGCGCCGGGAACGGCGAAGGGGCTCCGGCGCAAACCGAAGCCCCTTGAGGGTAGGTCGGATCAGTCATCGAGCGCATCGTCGATTCGCTGGTTCGCCCGGTCGTGCTGGCCCAGGACGCACTTCGCGTAGACCTGCACCAATGGCCCGCACGCTCGGCGACCTCAGTTGCCGGAACACCGGAGTTGAGGCGCAGCGAGACCCGCGTGCCGAAGGTCTGTCGATTACTGCTTCGGTTGGTAGACGTGGACGACGATGCCCGAGGCGAACGGTGTGGACCTCACCAGCTTCAGGTGGCTGGTGTCGAACCCGTCGAAGAGGCGCTCGCCGCTGCCGGACACGACGGGGAATATCCAGAAGTGGTACTCATCCACCAGCTTGTGTTCCAGGAGCGTGCGGTCGAGTTCTCCGGTCCCGTACTTCAGGATGTTCTTGCCCGGGAGTTCCTTCAGCTTGGCGACCTCGGTGGCGACGTCGCCCTCGATGATCGTGGCGTTCCACGTGGCCTGCTCCTGCTTCAGACTTCTGGAGGCGACGTGCTTGGGGAGGGCGTTCATCCGGGAGGCGTAGTCGCCCTCGGACCGCTCCATCTGTGGCCAGACCTGCGCGAACGCCTCGTAGGTCACACGTCCCAACAGGAGGGCGTCGGAGGCGGAGAAGAGTTCATCGCTGTATCCCGAGTGCTCCTCGTCCCAGTAGGGCGGGCCCCACTTCTCCGGCGAAGAGATCACTCCGTCTAGTGTCACGAACGTCGACTCGACGAGCTTTCGCATGGTTCCTCCGTGTTGATCCGGTCTCGAAGGCGATCGGCCTGCCCGGCCTGCCGCTCATGTGCCTTAAGGATGGCGGTACCGGTTTACGGTTTGTTTACGGCTCCAGAGCGCCGGAAGGCTGAGCCTCACACGGGAGCCAGAGCAGAGGCAGAATCGTTGACGACCACGAGCATGCCGGACGCCGCTTCTAAGCAGGTCGGCGCCCGTGAGGTTCCAAGAACATGACGGGCTGTGAATCCGTCGGCTCAGCCTACCCAGGTTCGAATCCTGGGCCCGCCACCCACCAGGAACAGCCCCTGACCTGTGCAAACGGTCGAAGGCTGTTCGCGTCCCATGCCCCCCGGCCAGCCGCCGGAGGCATCCGTTCGCCAGTGGTCGCGGAACGTTTGCGGATGGGATCCGGTGCGTTCCGCAGGTCACCGTGCCGGCCATCGTGCCTTCGTCGCGTCGACCAGTCGGCGGCAGCGTACGGGTCCCGCGCCGTCGCCCAGAGGCCGGGTCCGGTGGGGACTAGCCAGGAACGGCGATCGCACGTCACGCGTGCGGCCGCCCCGTGAGCCGCCTCTTACTCCCGCCGGTTCGGCCGCATGGGCCTCGGGCACCCCGGAGCACCTGTTGTCGGGACAGCGGAAGCGTATCTCCCCAGGAAATTCGAACGCGTCTCCGGTAGGACACGCCGACTTCGTGAAGCAGGGCGCGTACTGCCACGGGTCCCCAGACTCCGAATGGCATGACGTTCCACGAGACGGATGGCGGGACGGTCCTTCGTCCGCCTCGAACGTGGTCAGGTACGCCTCACCCGATGTGCTCTGGAGGGAGAAGACATTTAGCGAAGAAGCAGGCCGGGGGGTTCTTGGGTGCACATCTGCTCGCCGGGGAGGCGGGGGCGG
>NZ_VCKW01000018.1 GCF_005889715.1 Actinomadura soli | reverse complement strand
CGGGCGGGGGTGGGCGCGGCGACGGAACGCAGGATCGAGGCCAGGGCGCCGGCGCGCAGACGGCCGGCCGGGTCGCGGTTGAGGAGGCCCATGATGGCATCGGCCAGTTCCGGGGCGGCGTGCGGCGGTGCGGGCGTGACATTCATGATCGCCCACATCGTGGCCGCGACATGCCGGTCGCCGGATCGCTTGAACGGGGTGTGCCCCTCCAGGGCGCAGTAGAGGGTCACGCCGAGCGACCACAGGTCGGCGGGGGGACCGGCGTCGTCGCCGACGAGCCGCTCCGGCGCGAGGAACTCAAGGGTGCCCAGCACGGCGTGACCGGCCGTGACCGAGGTCGCTCCACTGACATGCGCGACGCCGAAGTCCACGAGGAAGACCTTGCCGGCGTCGGTCACGATGATGTTGGCCGGCTTGACGTCACGGTGCAGCACGTCGGCGCGGTGGGCCGCTTCGAGGGCGCTGAGGACCCGGAGCCCGATCCGGGCGGTGCTGCGCTCGTCCAGCGGGCCGTCGTCGATGAGCTCGGCGAGGGATCGGCCGCGGACGTACTCCATCACGATCCACGGGTCGCCCTCCTCCACGAAGACGTCGTAGACGCTGACGATCGAGGGATGGTCCAGCCGGGCCAGCGCGCGAGCCTCCCGGACGACGCGCTTCCGGCCCTGGTCGAGGTGCTGGGCGCCGCGGTCGTTGATCAGCTCCTTCAGCGCGACACGGCGACGCAGGACGAGGTCCTCGGCCAGCCAGACGCTGCCCATGCCGCCGCGCCCCAGCGACGCCAGCAGCCGATAACGCTCGCTCAGCACCCGGTCACGCACGTGCGCCTCAGAAGAAGTCGTCGTCTTCGTCGTACAACTGGATCTTGTTCTGCCGTTCCGGCGGTTCCGGGATCTGCGAAGTGCGCGTGTCCTTCATTCCGCGCAGCGCCGCGTCGTCGATCGAGTGGGATTCGCCGTTGAAGGCGGCGGCTTCGAGCCCGGATGCCGGGTCGGCCATCGCCTCGGCCGGCTCCGAGCGGGGAGCGGGGGCGCGGGAGGCGAACGGGTCCTGCGCCGACAGCGACTCCTGGTTGTACCAGATGTCGCGGATGCCGGAGTCAGGGGCCGTGGCCTGGTCGGGGGCGGCGGCCTGGTCGGGAGCGGGCCCGGACCGCGGGTACCTGGCTCCGTAGGCGCCGCGCGCCTCCCATATCTCCTGGTCGGCGACGAGCTTGAGGATCTTCTCGTAGTTGCCCGGCCGCATCATCAGCTTCACCGCGACGGGCAGGCATTCGATCATCAGGAACAGCAGGAACAGCAGGAACTGGGCCGTCTGCAACGTGGAGTCACGGCCGGAGACCTCGTTGAGCGCCTGCAGTCTGAGGAGCAGGCCCTTGTTGGCCTCGTTCCGCGCGTCGAAGCTCTGCTGCAGGTCGTTCTGCCGGCGGTTCGCCGCGTCCAACTGCGCCTGTGCCTTCGGCAGCTCCGTACGGGCCTGGTCGAGCCGGGCCCGTTTCGCGCCGTCGTCGTCGCGGGTGAGCTGCCGCTTGCGCTGCTCGATCTGGGAATTGAGGGCGTCGACCTGCGCCCGGGCCTTGCGGTAGTCCTCCTGGCTCGCGCGGGCGAGCGGCCCGTCGCCTTTGCGGGTGCAGCCTTCGCCGCCGTAGAGCTGGCATTGCCATTTGCGGTAGCTCGTGTCGGCCTGCCGCTGCGCGGCGTCCCGCTGACCGGTAAGACCCCTGATCCGCGGATCGGCGGACGGGTCGAGGGGCACGTCCCCGTTGGAGGAGACCACCCGTTGCAGGTCCGTGACGGTCTTTCGCCATGCGGCCACCTGCTGGCCCACGGAGCTGCGCTCCTGGCCGCGCAGAAAGGTGTCGGCGCGGCGTTGTCTGATCTCGACGATCTGCGCGTCGATCTCGGCATGGAATATCTGTAACACCAGCGGGGTCGAGATCACGGCGCCGAGCAGCAGCGCCATCACCAGCCGCGGCGCGGCCAGCTTCCAGCGCCGGGCGCCCTCCGCCGGGATCGTGCTGACCAGCCAGCGGTCCAGGCTCATGATGATGAGGCCCCAGACGAGTGCGACCGGGACGGCCAGGAGCGGGTGGACCCCGACGGCGGAGTTCAGCGCGAACCACATGGAGAGCGTCGCCAGCACGCTCGTGGTGAGCACGGCACCGCCGACGCCCTCGAATTTGACTCGATCGGAGGGGCACTGCTTGAGGACGTCCGGCCTGGCTCCCGACAGGGAAACCAGAAAGTCCCTCATGCGCTCCCCTCTCAGAAATGTAAGTGCTGCCCCGCGGCTGCCGGCGTCCGAAGGGCACAAGTGGGGCCAGCATAGGGGAAGATCGGCTCCCAAACCCAAACTGATCCGGTTATGTGACCCCATGTGGCCTATCCGGGTCGGTAGTGTCAGGTGACACAGAAAGATCGATGATAATGGTACAGAGTTGGCGAGTTGATCCGGAGCTCGGATCAGCGGAATTCGATCTTCGGTGCAATGTAGATCGAATTCGGGAGGCGCACACTTCTGGTCGCTCGCGGCCGCGATCTTGAGGTTGAGGGAGGGCCGGGGGTGTCGAGGGATTCCCGCGAGCTACGCGAAGTCCTCTCCGCCGCGGTGACCGAGCTCGGCGGGAGCCGCTGGCTCACCGTCGTCGACCTCGGCCAGGACGGCGTCGGGGTGTGGGAGCTCTACCGGGACGAGGCCGGCACCCCGCGCGGCGAGCTGCGCTGGACCACGCCTTGGAGCGCGCTGCCGTCCGACGACGCCGCCGCCGACCAGGCCATCGTCGACGCCGTCGGACCCGCCACGCGGATTCCTCCGCTGCTGGTCAGCACCAACTCGCGGGGAGATCGCGGAGACAAGGTGCTGGAGCGGCTCGGCCGCCGCTACCCGCGAGCAGCGGCGTTCACCGGCGAGCACCCGGTCGACCGCATGCTGCTCAAGGTCATCGCACGGCAGCCGCTGACGCGCTTCTACGAGCTGGTCGCGCTGCGCCGTCGCGCCGCGGGCCGGCTGGAACTCGTCGGCTGCCAGCTCTTCCCGATCGGGGCGCGGCGCGGCGACACCGGCCACGTCAGGGTGCGCTGCCTGCCGAGCGACGCCCGGGGCACTGTGTTCGCGGTGGCCGCCTACTCCCGGGACACCCGGTTCCAACTCGTCTCCGCGCAGGCGATCAAGCTTCCTCCCGGGGTGTACGACCTCACCGCCGAACTGCGCCGACCCGGCCTGGTCCACTTCGGCGGGCTTCCCGAGGGGGCGGCCTTCGGGCCGGAGCGACGCGCCTGGTCGGCGATCGTGTCCGCGATCCCGGAACGGCTCGACCGTGCCACCATCGTCGGCCATCTGATCTGCGCCGTGGAGATCAGCGGCCCGGCCGACCGCGTCGAGCGGCGGCTGGCGACCGCCGCGCGGATGGTCGAGAAGACCGCCGCCGAACTCGTCGGAGGGCTGAAGGTCACCTTGCTCTCTTACGGGCCGCACGCCCATCACCGAAACGGGAAGGACGTTCCGATCAGGTTCGACGCCTGGGCGGAAGAGCCGAGCCGGGTGCTGGCCGCGCTGCGCGGGCTCGCCGGGGGAGGGCCCGCGTCCGAGGGGTATCCGAGCGCCGCCCGGATCGAATGCGTGCTGGCGGAGGTCGCCGACCGGCTGGAGGCGTCCCCCGTGCCCGGACGTTCGGCCCTGCTCCTCGTGGGCGCCCGGCCGCCCTGCCCGCCGCGTTCGGACGTCTCCCAAGTGCTGCCGTGTCCCCGCCGCAGGGACTGGCGGGTCGAGCTGCGGAGGCTGCGCCGCAGGGGCGACATCGTCCTGGCGGCGGTCCACGACCGCGCCGTTCAGACGGCGCACGCGGACGACTCCGCCTGGCACGAACTCGGCGGCGGCCCACCAGCCGACCTGGACGACCTGGACGACCTGGACGTCGCCGAACTCGGCGCCGCCCTCGAACTCCTCCCGATGAAGGGGCGGCACGTGCCCCTTCCGTTGCTGGAACCCCGGTGAACGGGACGGGAGCGCCGGAGCCGCGGCCCCGGATTCGCCGAGCGGAGAGCGCACGATGAACCCCCAGGAGACGGCCCGGCAGCAGCTCGGGCACAACATAGCGATGTGGGGAACACCGGGCAGCGGGAAGACGACGTTCCTCGGCGCCCTCAGCATCGCCCTCAGCCGCCAGGACCAGGGATGGAAGCTGGTGGGCAGCGACGTCCCGTCGACCGACGCGCTGATCAAACTGGCCACCGACCTGGCCGGGCAGCGGAAGTTCCCCCAGCCGACTCAGGGCATCGAGCGTTACCGCTGGAACCTGGTCGGGGCGGCGCCCGGCCGCAGACGGCGACGGCCTTGGGGCGGCCCTGGTCCAGAGGCCGTGCAGATCGGGCTCGACCTCCGCGATCCGACCGGGGAGGTCTACGCACTGAACGCGGCCAGCGAGGATCTCGTCGAGCGCCTGGTGAAGAGCCGCGGCATCATCTACCTCTTCGACCCGGTGTGGGAGTTCGTCAAGGGCAACTCGTTCGACTATCTCTACGGCGTGCTCCTCCGGATCGCCCATCGCATGGTCGACGCCGGCGAGTTCTCGGACGGCAGCCTGCCCCACTATCTCGCGGTCTGCATCACCAAGTTCGACGATGTGCGCGTCCTGGAGACGGCCGAGAAACTAAGGCTGGTGACACCCGACACCGAGGGGCTCCTGGGCTTCCCGCGGGTCGGCGATGACGACGCGCGAGCCTTGTTCCGGTGGTTGTGCGAGGTCTCCCGGTCGGGGAACGCCGAACTCGTCCTCAACATGATCAAGCAGTTCTTCCACGAGGATCGGGTGCGCTACTACGTCACCTCCTCGATCGGTTTCTACGTCGATCCGGAATTCCGCCTCTTCGACCCGGACGACGTGCAGAACCTGATTCCGGACCCCGACAATCCCACGCAAATGAAGATCCGGGGCCCGGTGTACCCCATCAACGTCACCGAACCGGTGACCTGGCTCGCCCAGGAACTGGCGGCACAGGATCGGAGCCGGCGATGAGAAGGGCGAAGGCCGCGGTGGTGAACGTCGCCGTCGAGTGGGCGGTGTGGGGCAAGGAGCCGGGCGGCGAGAAGTACAAGATCCTCCGGTGCAGCGACGGGCGGCTGGGCGTCGAGGACTTCGAGGCGGTCGTGACCGGATACGCGATGGCGGCACGGCCGGATTCGCCCTGCGAAGTAGTGATCAGCCGGTTCCGCGACGGCCCGGACACCTATCTCGGGCTGGCCATCCAGGGCCCCGGGGTGGTCGACTGGGCCGGCCGTCCCTCCGTCGAGACGCGTTTCTACGCCATCCCCTTCGAACCTCTCACGCGGGTTCCCGTCTCGTACGAAGGGATCTGCGGCTACTTCGCCGAGTACGAGCATCCGCCGTCCGACGAGGTGATCAGCGCGAAGTTGCCGGCGCTCGATCCGGCGTTCCTCGCCGAGCAGGTCGACGACCACACCATGCGCACCTGCGCCCTGGTGCTGACCAACAAGCCGGTCTGCGTGGTCAGGGCGGCAGACGTCCCCATGCTCGCACGGCTGCGCTACCTCGACGCGGTGGCCGCGCTGCTGCCGTACGGCATGCGCCGGAATTTCGCGGCGGCGACCTGGACGAGCAGCACGGCCGACCACAAGTTCCGGCTCTACTTCGCCGAGGCGGCGCCCCCGGAGGTGTTCAGCGTCGTCTGGAAGCAGCGAACCGAGTTTCCGACCGATCCCGCCGCCTCCCGCGCCCGCCATTACTTCGAGCTGCTCAGCGGCCACCGGGGGCACTTGGCGGACCTCATCTTGCGGCTCTCCCTGGAGACCCGCGAGATGAGGTTCAGGGAACTGGACCTTCCGAGGTTCGCCGCCATCCTGGAAGCGGGGCCTCCCGCCCTGAAAGGCCCGAAGGGCGGAGATCCGACGCGTGCGCTCGACGCCGACCGGCCGGAGCGGAGCGCGGCGGATCTGCTCGTCGAACTGGGAGGCGCCCTTGAGCGCCGGGAGGGCGGGCGCGTCGACGATCTCGTGCAGCGCCTGGAGACCTTCGACCCGGCCGCGGAGGAGCGTCCCGCCCTCCAGGCCATCATCAGGGACAATCGCCTTCTCGCCGCCGACCGCGTCGCTCGGGAACATCAGTTCAGGTTGTTCCAGGTCCTGCTCCATTGCGCGTTCGGTCCACGGGTCGAGCCGACGCAACTCGAACAGATCAGGGACCTGGCCGGCGACCTTCATCCACCTCTGCGAGAGGTGCTGCGGTCTCGCTCCCGGGCCTTCCTTCTGGTGTTCAGCGAAGGGCAGCGGGCCGACATCGTTCACCGGACGGCCACGAACCTTTCGACCCCGGAGCTGGTCGAGCTGGCGGGCCGGGGTCTCTTGCCCGCGGACACATTGGTCATCGTCTGCGACTTCCTGTGCACCCACCGCTGGGGATCGGAACTCGCCGGCTGCCTGCGGGCCGAGGGATTGCTCATACCCGTGCTGGCCCAGACTTTCGACGATGAGCAGCAGCAGTACGACGTGCTCTACCAGCTCCTCATGGCTGCGTACGGAGGTGACCCCACCCCGGAGGCCCTCACGGAGATCCTCAAACACTGGTCTCGGCACATCCCCCTATGGGGTGTCCTCCAAGCCGCCGCGGCGAAGTTCTACGGGCGGCCCGGGACCTTCGACGTGCTTTCCGAGCTCGTCGTGTCAGACCCGATCGAGGAGTCCAAGCTCAAGCGGAAGACCAAGGACGAACTCGCCGCGCTCAGGGAACCGGTTCCCGCGGCTCCCACGATCCCCGTGCCTCCCGCGGGCCCCGGGCTCCCCGCGCTGCCCGCTGTCCCAGAGCCGGTGCAGAAGCGGCCCGGTGGACGCCATCGCCGAAACGGATGGTGGGAGCTGGTCAGACGAAGCCTGGGCCGATGGCGTGCCGACGATGCGAACGCCTCGGCGAAGACCGAGGAGTTCCCTTCGCCTCAGCAACAGCCGGGGGAGCCGCCGAAGTCGTTCGGGGGGAACGGGCGGTCCCAGCCGGACCAGCACGCCTCGGTGATCCTCACTTTCCTGATCATCAGCGTCCTTGGCCTGACGGCTCTCTACGCCGTGATGCGGCTGTTCGGCATCGGATGACGGGGAGCAGGGGAGGGTGTGGCCGTGGCTGAGACCTCCGCCCGTCGCGACGTGATCGTCCCCGTCGAATGGGCCCGGCAGAGCCGCGAACCCCGTGGCGACACTGATGAGCGGACCCTGAGGTCGAGCGGCGGCGCCCTCACCGGTGCCGGGCTCTTGAAGCTCCTGGAGCGGTGCCAGGCGGGCACTCCCCGAGAACTTCCCCAGGTGATCATCGGACGGGTGGGATCGGCCGAACGGACCCGGATCGTGATGGCCTTCCAGGAACGCTCGAACGTGCCGGACTGGCTGGGCCGCCCGTCCATCGACACCCACATCTTCTGCGTGCCCTACGACCAGGTCGCCCTCGGCCCGGTCGGCTACGAGGGCCTCTACCGCGCGCTGCGCGGGCTGGGGCCGGCCGAGGGCGGACCCCGTGACGTCCGCCTGCCGGTGCTGCGACCGGCCGACCTCGCGGGACACGTGACCGAACGGGCCAGGTTCACGGCCGCGCTGTTGACGACCGGCACGCGCGTCTGCCTGATCGGCGCCGAACCGGCCGCTCTCGCCGAACGGCTCCGGTTCCTCGACACGGTCGCCGCGCTGCTGCCCTTCGGGATGCGGACCAGGTTCAGCGCGGCGACCTGGGCGGGCAGCACCGCCGATCACGGCATCCGGCTGTCGTTCAGCGACGGTCCGCGCGGTGACGCGCACAACCTGCACTGTGATCGGGAGCTCGCCGAGGCGGAACTGCCCGAGGGTGCCGCCGCCTACCTGGAGTTGCTGCGACAGGCCGCGGAGCCCGAGACGGTGGTCGCGAGGCTGGCCGCCGCCGTCGAGCCGCTGTCGTTCGATGACCCGGCCCTCGTGCTGGAGGCCGCCCAGTCCGCGCTCCGCGGGGACGCGGCCGCCCGCCAGCGGGTGTCGGCGGAGGTGGACGCGCTGCTGACGGAAACCGCGGACGCGCTGGACCACGGGCAAGGGGGACTGCTGGAGCTGCTGGTGGAACGGCTGGAGGCGGTCCCCGCCACGGAACTCGACATGGGCCGCCGGGCGCGCCACCAACGGACGATCGCCGAGCGGCGCATGCTCAGCCCCCGCCCGGCGCTTCCCGACGAGATCGCCGTCCGGCTCTACCAGGCCGTGCTGCGGCCGGCGTACGGGCCCGCGCTCACCCTCGCGACGGCGCGGGACATCCTCGGCACGCAGTGGAGCCCGTCGACCTCGCTGACCGAAGCCCTCCTCCGGATGCCGCACGACGATCCGCGGGTCGTCCTGGAGATCGGCCGCCATGGGGCGCCCGGCGGCACCGCCCGGGTCCTCGACAAGGCGTCCCCGGAGGACCTTGTCGGCTGGGCCTGCTTCACTCCGCCCGACCGTGAGCTGGTCGAGCTGGTCTGCGAGGAGCTCGCCCGGCGCGGCGGCTCAGGGGGAGACGCCGAGGTCGCCGGGGCACTGCATGAATGCGGCTACCTGGCGCCCGTGCTCGCGCAGGTGTTCCGACACCGACACGCTGACCAGGTGAGCCGCCTGACGCGGCTGCTGACCGCGGCCTACGGCGGCGAGATCGACGAGGTGGCGCGCGATCGCATCCTCGACCTGCCCCGCTCGGCCGAGCACCCCGCCCTGCGCGCCGCCGTCCGCCTGTGCACAGCACCGCCCGGGGAGAGGCCCTGGTCCGAGCCGGAACCTCCCGGAGCCTCCGGCCGGCCCGCAGACGAGGACGAAGCCTCCGCCGGCCCGCCCATCGCCCTCGTCAGGCTGCTGCTGATCGCGCTCCCCGTGGTGGCCGGGGGTCTCCTGCTGTGGATGCTGTGGAAATGAGTTCCTCACGCGTCCTCGGCCATCGGGAACGACGGGTGCGCGGGCATGGCGAAGGACAGCTCCAGCTCCCGCAGGAACTCCCGGACGTCCACCGCCTCAAGATGAGCCGGGCGCCCGTCGCTCAGCGAGCGCCAGGCGCGGTCGGCGCGGTCGGCCGGAAGGTCGCAGATCGCCGCCAGCGTCATCCCGGGACTTGCTCGCAGCTCCTGCAGCAGCGCCTCGTAGTCGAGCCGCCGCGGGCACGGCAGGACCTGCGAACGGTGCCGGGTGGGCGGGTGCGGCCGCCGCTCGCCGATCGTGAGCAGCACCGTCCGGATGTCGGCGGGCGCCTGCCGGAGCTTCGTGACCACGGCGTCCAGCATGTCCTCGACCATCGCCGCGAGCGGGTAGCCGGCACCGGCGCGACGACCCCCGGGCTCCTGCTCGAACCTCGCCAGCTCGGCGAGCACTGTCTGCGGCGAACCCTGCCAGACGGAGAACGGCAGGGGCTTGATCTGCCGTCGCGGGGGGTTCCCGTCGAAGGAGTGCTCCCCGTACCCGATCAGCGAGAACCGGAAGATTCCCGGAGGCGCGTCCCGGCCGAGCGTCGTGACGATCTGCCGCACCCTGCCGAGCCGTTCGGCGACGCGTTCGGCCGGCCCGGCCACCTCCACCGCGCAGATCACGTGGGCCCGGCGGGACGCCGGGATCGGGCCGTGCGGCAGTTGGGCGACCAGCTCCGACCATGACCGCAGGTCCGGAGCGGCGTTCAGGCCACGGAACGAGACCCGGCCCGGGCCGTCGAGTAGGGCGACCAGCGTGTGACGTCCCGGTTCGAGCGGTGCCCGGACCTGCTCGACGAGCCTCGTCTCGCCGTCGCGCGTCGTGACGATGGTCAGGATGGTGTCCTCCCCTCCGCTCGGCTGGAGGTTCACGATCACCGTGGCGGTGTCGCCGCGCCGCGCGCCCGCCCTGAACAGCGCGACCGTCCCGAGCCGCAGCGCCCCCGTCCGGGCGTCCCGCCTCAGCACCACGAGGTCGTAGCGGTGCTGGATGGGGTCCTCGATGATGGCGGCGCGCAGCAGTTCGTCGACCTGGATGCCCGGCTCCGCCACGGCGGGGGCGTCGGGGACCGCCTCGCGGAGCAGGCCCATCGCCCGGCTCGCGGGCAGGTGTCCGGGGTCGGAGCAGACGAACAGATTCGACGCCTCCGGCCGGAGCCGCGCGGCCCGCAACACCAGCTCGCGGGACGGCGTGACGCCACCCAGATCCGCCCAGGGCACCGGCCGGAAGGGACGGGAGAAGGGGGCGCCTCGGGCGTCGCGCCGTACGTCGGTCGCGGCGATGCCGATCTCGCCGACGTCCACCACGTTGAGCGGCGATCCGTCGGTCTCGGCGATGGCGTCGGCGAGGACGTCGCGGGCGGGCCGCGCGGGCGGCGGGGGGCCACCGGCGGCGGCCGGGAGCAGGTCGGCGGAGGCGTGCGCCTTGACGGCCGGGGGGGTCAGGTATCCCGGCGGCTTGGACACCTTCGGCTTCTCCGGTATCTCCGGTGCTTCCGGACGCTGGACCCCGTCCGGTGGCGGCTCCGGTACCGGCTTGGACGCTGGCAGCGGCTTCGACGCCGGCGTGCGGGTCGGCTGTGTTGCGGGGAGCGCACCGTCCGGCGGGAAACCGAGCCGGCCGGCGAGGCGTTCCCGCATGGCCGCGAGCGGCGCGTGCCGGGCGTCCAGTTGGTGGCGGCCTTGCGGATGAGGGGCCAGCACGGACAGGCCGCGGCCCAGCTCGCCGTGTTCTTCCAGGTAGCGGGTGATGGCTTCGTAGATGTCCCATTGCTCGAAGACCGTGGCGCCGTCCTGGAGCGCCTCGGCCGCCTCGGGAGTGAACCTGAGGCCCGCGGAAGTCCTTTCCAGGAGCCCGCTGACGGCCAGCTCGGCGCGTTCGCCGATGCCGGTGCCCGGTACGACCTCCGCCTGGATCACGTCCATGATGACGTCGTCGAGCACGGGTGCGGCCGCCAGCGCCTTGGCGAGCCTGATGCCCCCCGAGGACGCGCGGGAGAGAAAGGTGCGCACGAGCTCGCCGTGCCCCAGCTCGCGGTTCTCCGCGGTGGGCGGACGGTCCGGCAGCGGCGGGGCAGTGGTGATCCCCTCGGTCCACGCTGTGCCGCTGACCGCCGCCTGCGCCCAGTGCTCCAGCCCCTCCGGCGACAGGGCGACGATCGGGAGAGGGTGCCCGCGGGTCCGGCCCGCCCAGACCGCGCGGCGTGTCTCGTACTGGCTGTTCGGCGCGCCGCGGTGGGGCGCGCGGGTGATCACGTACGGCCGGCCGATCGCGGTGTGCGCCCAGTAGTCGCGCGCGAGGATCTGGAGGATCGCCGTGGGCATCGAGCTCGCGAGCCTGTCCAGGGCCCGCCAGATCTTCGCTCCGTACCAGCCGTCGCCGACCCCGTCGGTGGCGATGAGCACCAGCCGGGAGCCGGACGGGTCGACCAGGCGGCTGACCGGATGTTTGCGCCCTCCCGTGTCCTCCAGCCGGACGCGGTCTCCCCGGCTGTCCAGGGACCACCGGGAGATCGTGCGGAAGGCTCCCACCTGGGCGAGGACGAGTTCCAGCTCGTCGAACGTCCGGTCCCAGACCTGCATGGACGGCCCGGAGTCCACCACCAGGGCGAGGTCGAGGGCCCGTTCGGGGGGCCGGGTCATGACCACGACGAACCGTCCGGCGGCATGGGCGGTGGCCTGGACGCTGGCGTCGATGTCCACCTGGGGGCGGCCCGGATGGGTGACCTGTTTGAAGCGGCGCAGCGCGCGGGTCAGTTCGAGGGAGTGGGGAAGGGCCGGCGGTGGCCGGATCCCGATGCCGCTCGCCGGCGTCTTCGTCGCGGCGTCCGCGGGCGTCTGCCTCGTCTGCGGCGGTTCAAGGGGAGACGCGGACGGCCGGTCCGGCGACGTGTCCGGCGGCGACGCGTCGCCTGAGGCTCCGTTCTCGGAACGGGTGGCGTCGGCCGCTGTGTCGGAGAAGCGGTAGAGGGGAATCGAGAGGGAGTCGTCGCCGTCCGGGCCCGGGGCCGGCGGGTCCCTTCGATGACCGGGCGGTTCCGGGCGGGAGGCCGGTCGCGGCGCCCCGTCCGGCTGGGACGCGAGCCAGGCAGGGGCCAGCCGGAGGACGTCGGTGATCTGGTCGGCGGTGAGCGGCTCCCCGGCGCCCGGCCGGAGCCGGGCGAGCGCCCGTGCCAACTCGCCGATCATTTTCCGGCCAGCGGTTCGAGCAGGATCTCCCTCACTTCGTTGACCTGATCCGGCCCGAGCCGATGGCTGGTCACCAGCTCGACCAGCTCGATGAGCTGGCTGATGGCCATCTCCTGGCCTTCCCGCAGCCGCCGGGCGAAGTCACCGATGATCTCGCGTTGCCGCTCGTCGACGCCGCCGAGGTGCTCGGTCACGATCCTGGTCAGGAACGCCTCGTCGGGCGGGTCCATCTTGTACCGCACGCAGCGGCGCAGGAACGGGGCCGGGAACGTTCGCTCCTGGTTGCTGGTGAACACGATGACCGGATAGTGCTCGGTGCGCACCGTGCCGCCGCTGACCAGGTAGTCCTCCCGGCCGTCCGCGCCGCGCACGAGGTGGTCGCGGTCCGCGTCGGCGCGCACGGTGCGCCACAGCGGGGTGATCTCGAACTCTCCGGCCTCCAGGACGTTCAGCATGTCGCCCGGCAGGTCGAGGTCGCTCTTGTCGATCTCGTCGATCAGGACCGCGCGCGGCTTCTCGCGGTCGGCTAAGGCGGTGCCCAGCGGCCCGAGCTTGACGAACCTCTCGATCGAGGTGTCGGGGTCGTTGTTCTGCGTCGCGCGGAGGCGTTCGAGGGCGTCGTATTCGTAGAGCCCGGCCTGAAGGGTGGTCTTGGACGTGATGTGCCAGCGCAGCACGGGCGCGACGCCCAGCTCGGCGGCGATCAGCTCGACGACGGTGGACTTCCCGGAGCCGGCGGCGCCGGTCAGCAGCAGCGGCCGGCGCAGGTTGAGCGCGGTGTTGACCGCGGCGATCAGCCCGTTGGGCATGGCGAACTTGGGGGCGGACCTGCCCCGCCTCCGCCATTCCGGGAGATCGGGGAGGTCCCACGGCCGGGGGTCCGGATGTTCGGGGCTGGGAACTGGTCGCCTGGGCCGTCCGGTTCCCTCGAAGAGGTCGAAGCTCATGATGAGGTCCCTCCCGGCGGGCCCTCGTGTGGGGCCTGCAGTCGCCCTGCCACCAGTCTAGAGTCGCCCCGGCCCGCCAGATCGTTCCAGATCATGACGGGAAAGGGGGCGGAGAGCCGCTCGAACACCCGGTCGGGCAGGTTCGCGCGCCGGTACCTCTCGCCGCCCTCCAGGCTGTTCCAGAGGTCCTGGACGGACTCGGCCTCGCGCTCGTGGTTCGAGTCGTACCAGAGGATGAAGCCGTGTCCCTCGTCCAGGATGCACAACAGCGGGTCGCACGAACTCCTGGTCTTGCCCGCGATGAGGAAGGGACCGCGACGCGCGTCGGTGGTTCCCAGCCATTTCTGAAGCCTGGCCAGGTCACGGGTCGCCGTCGTCGGCACCAGGGTGGGCGGCAGGCGGTCCCAGTCGGCGACGTCATCGCGGTACCGCTGCCGGTCGCGGCCGCGCCTGTCCTCCAGGTGGTGCAGCCAGCGCACCCTGGGCTTGTACTGCGGGCTGAGCGGTTGCAGCCTGCGTCCGTTCGGCACGACGTCCCAACGTTCGATCCCCCTGGTGAGGAGGTGGTACGGAGCGACCAGGTCGACGACGAGCCGCGAACCGTCGTCGGGAAGCCTGTTGAGCAGGCGGTCGAGCAGACCGCTGAGGGAAGCGCGCAGCTCCTCCTCGTCGGCGGGATCCCATTCCGCCTCAAGCGGGTCGGTGACGGACAATGGCGGATCGACGACGATCCGCAGCTTCAGCTTGCGCGGCTGGGCCCCCTCCTGGATCTCGTCTCCCAGGTAGATCAGCGCCCAGTACGTGACGGCCCGGCAGGAGCGCGCGTAGTCGCGCACGTCCTCCTTCTGGACGTCCTGTCCCCTCAGCCAACGCTTCAGCGTCGCCTTCCCCTCGGCGTCGAGTTGGTCCCGCTGGGACGCCGCCACCCCGAGAACGAACCTCACCAGACGTGGAAGGTGGTCCTGGCGTCCTTTGATCGACGCGGCCTGGACCAGCATGACCTCGGGAGACTCCGCTCCCGTGTCGTTGCGGGTCGCGCGGTGGTAGATGGTCTGGAGCCTGCTGACGCCCGGTCTCCTGCCGCCGGCGGCCTCGAAGGGCCCGAGTGCCTGCAACGCCTCCTCAAGGGCGAGGCGGGTGTCGTGGGCGCGGGTTCCGGGCCGGGTCGGGAGCTTGCTGATGTGCAGGAGGTCCCAGACGGGCGGCTCGTATCCGAGGCCGATGCGAAGGTCCGCGCCGAACCGCTCGGCGACATCCCGATGGAAACGCGGATTGCCCGGAAACTGACCGAACAGGCTGATCGCGTCCTCGTCCGGAGGCCAGTCCTCGATCGCGTGCAGATGGAGGGGATCGATGACCGCGGTCACCGCGGACGCCCGGCGTATCGTCTCGGCGGCGTGAGCACAGGCGTTCCGGAACGGCAGCCTTCCGAGCAGGTCGGTGATCACCGTCAGTTCGACCGCCACCATCCGCTCGTCTGCGAGCGCACGCGCCAACTGGGCGGGTGTGGGTTCGGCCTGTCCACCCTCGAACGGCAGGGTGTCCCACACGTCGTCCTCGCTCGCCTCGGCGAGGAGATGCGAGACCAGGACGAGAGCGTGGAACTCGCCTTCCCCGGTTCGGAGCAGCACGATCAACGGGCGCAGGAGCGCGGCCGCGCACTGGCCGGCGTAGAGCAGGGAAAGGTCGAGGCAGTTGGCGACCCCCTGGTTCTCCAGGATTCCGACCGGCTGCCGCACGGTCTGGCGGCCGCGCAGGTTCAGCGGCTCGCGGTCATAGCCGATGCCCTCGTCCCGCAGCAGCTCATAGAGTCGGCCCGCCAGCTTGAAGGGGTGGTCATTGCGCAAAGCCCTGATGTCCGGGGGCAGTAGCCGGTGAGAGATGAACAGGTGCGGTACGACGAACCGGGCGAGCTGCTTCGGATTGTCCATCCGCCATTCCCAACTGCTCATGCGACCTCGATGACGTCGCTGAGCAACGCGGGCTCGCCGGGTGCGTCCGCGAAGGCCAGATCGTAGAGGCCCTCCTCCAGGACGCCCAGGTCGGCGGCGAACGCTCCGTCCGCGGCGATGCGGACCTCCTGGACGCGGCCGGTCGTTTCGAGCCGGGCGAACAGCGGGCGGCCCTTCGCCCACTCCCGCACCCGGCCGGCGATCACCACCGGCCGGTCGGCCCGGTAGTGGTCCGCCACCGTCGCGTACACGGCGGTCTCGTGCTCGGGCACCCCCCGGTCCTGGCCGGACGAGGTACGCGGGCCCAGCGCGGGATCATGGGTCAGCAGGTCGTCGAGGACCTCGTGCACCGCGAACCAGAGCTTCCTGAGTGGCGCCCTGCCCGTCATCATGCCCATGTGGCTCTGGTTGTCATACCGGACGGTCACGTTCTTCGCCCCGCCCGGCCGTGCCGACAGCGCCGGAACGGTGCCGTCGCCCCCGCTGACCGAGTACTCGCCGGGAAGCAGGTCGGCCCGCTCGGAGACGACCAGGCGTCCGTCATAGAGCTCGGCCTGTTGCGCGGTCCCGACGCCGTAGCCCACCAGCGGCTGTAACCGCTGGGCGCGCTCGTGCGGCTCGTTCAGGGCGCGCAGGAACTCTCGGGACCGGTGCACCTGCCCGACCTGCTCCCGCTCCAGCCCAAGCGCTTCCACGATGTCGACTACTCGCTGCGCCGGAACCGGCATCGGGTTCCTGCGGTCGACGACCGTCCGGTAGATGGGCAGTAACTCGTACAGGGCCGGGACACGCCGCATCGTCGCGGCGATGAAGCCGAAGCGCAACGGTCCCAGCTTGGGCCCGTTGACCAGGTAGTCGAGCGCTTTGACCGAGCCGCGGAACGGCGTGCCATGCGTGATCACCCGTGCGCAGTCCTCCGTGCCGTCCAGGGCCTGGAGGTACTGGCGTGCGACCAGGCCGCCCATGCTGTGCGCGATGATGACGACCTTCGCGCCGGGACGCCGCAGCCTTAGCGCGGAGAGCCGCTCTCTGATCTCCTTTGCCAGTAGTTCGGCGCTGAACTCGACCGACCGCCGCCAGTCGTAGCAGAACTCGGCGTAGTTGTGCTCGCGGAGCACGAAGTTCGCCGCGAGCATGGCCCGGACGCTCTGGTAGGCCCCGAGTTTGCGGGTCAGGCCCGGGATCGAAACCGCCATCAATCCGCCGGGTCGCACGCCGTCGTCGTAGTCGGGGTCGAACAGCCCGTTGGACGGACCGGCCAGCCGTTCGGCGAGGCGTACCGGTCTGTTGAGCATGTCGCCGGACAACCCCCAGATCAGGGTGCCGTCGGCGGCCCTGAGCGCGCTGCCGCCGATGCCCGGAACGAACACCAGCAGGTGCGGCACCGAGCGCGGCATCGGCTTCGCCCCCGCGGCCCCCGCTGGATAGTAGAACTCTCGCTTACGCATCCTGCCGCCCCGGTTGCCAGTTACGCGTCGTACGTCAAGGTGAACCATAAGTCACGGCGAGGTGCCGAGTAACGCAACTACCGGATTGGGCCACACATCCCTTCGACAGGTGATTTAACGCCTATTTTGCGCCTGACCGAATCGTCGGATCTCAGCTCTCTTTGAGCCGTACCAGGTTGGGTGAAGCGGCTTTAAACCAGCTTGGTCAAGACGAGGGCAGAGCATCACGGTGGTTGCTCCTGGTAGGACCGTTCTGATTTGGTGCACAGCAGGACGCTCGCCACTGTGCGGTTCGGGCTGGTGGACGAACCGTGCATGGCGTTACCAAGAGTGCTGGTGGGATCTACCGGCGATGCGGGTGCGTGGATCCGCGGACGGGGAAGGCGTGGGGAGACCACTGCCCGAAGTTGGCGGCCGGCCGACGGCACGGGAGCTGGTATCTGCGATTGGAACTGCCGGTCGGTTCTGATGGTCGGCGTCGGCGGATCCGCCGTGGCGGCTTCACCACACGCAAGGCGGCCGAGGAGGCGCTGGCCCAGGTCCGGGCACCGTCCGGTTCGGGTGGTGGGCTGGTCACGGTGGGCGAGTGGCTCACGCACTGGCTGGCCACCCGTACCGGTGCGGCGTCCACCATCAGCGGGTACGCGAGCCACGTCCGTCTTTACCTGGCCCCCTATCTGGGCACGGTAGTGCTGGCCGAGCTGTCGGTCGCGCATCTGCAGGCGGTGTCCGCGAGCATCGCGCCATGCCCGGCCAGCGATGGCGCGCCAGAGGCCCGGGCGAGCGGGTGCTGCTGTCGCGAGATTTGCCCGGCCTCCCACTCTGTGACCTGGTCGGCAGAACGAACCACGGGCGGAGCCCACACCCTAGACATGAGCTCTTCATCACTACCGTCGGCGCTGTGCTCACCACGCTAGTCGGTGTGTTCGTGGGTGGGTGTCGAGTCATCGTCTGCAGGAACGGCAATGGTCACGCGACCGGTGAGCAGAGTTCTGCCGCCCTGGTACCGCGCGGGGCTGATCATTACTGCACCTACTGGTACAGCGACAACTGGGAACTATCCCCGCGCGTGCGGGGCCGACACGGTCACGGACTCGAATCGGTGCTGCGGCGGAGACGACCGGCGGTCGCCGATATGCGACCGTCGCCCCGGCCACCGGGCTGTTCCTCTCTCCCGGGGCCGGGCGTGCACCCCACGCCTTGGCGGCGGTCTCCTGGGCGACGTTCGCGCCCATTGCCGTTCGCCCCCTGGCCGTTCCAGGGCGGACTCGCCTCAAGAGCGCTCTATGGCGCCGGTGCGGGACCGCTCGCTCGTCGTCCGGCTGTTGACCGGTTCGGCGGTGGTGGCGTAGACAAGGGCCGGACGGCCCGACCCGGCGTGCCGGGACTGCCCTACCTCAACGGGACTGCCCTACCTCACGTGGACGGCGGCGATGCGTCTCTCGGCACCGGCTCGGTCATGAGGGGTACGTGCGCGTTGGCGGCGCTGGTGGTCGCGGCCGTGGTGGCGCTGGTGATCTGCGTGCCGGTCGCGATGGCCGAGCGTGATCTGGCCGCCGATGGTGAGCTGGTCACCGCGCAGCGGGAGATGGCCGCGGTGGCGTTCGTGGTGGCGCGGGCTCCGGACCCGGCCGCGGTGGCGGCGGCGTTCGCGCCCGGCGGCGGGCTGGCCGAGAGCGCGAGCGGCCGCCGGATCATCGTGATCATGCCGGACGGGCGCAGGTTGGGGCACCGGTGGGCGTTGCTGTCCGCGCCGCCCGTCCGGGAAAGTGATCTGGCGCGAGCCCGGGCGCAGACCGCGGCCGTGGAGACCGAGGGCGGCGGCACGGAGATCGTCTTGCAGCCGGCCCCGGCGGCGGGCGGCGGCACGGCGGTGATCCAGCACTGGACGTCGGCGAGCAGCGTCCCGCCGGGTACGCGAGCGCTCTGGTCGTGGCTCGCTCTGTTCGCGCTGGCCGCCGTTGCGGTCGCGGCGCTGGCCGGTCACCGTTTCGGTGCCCGTGGCGCCCGGCTGGCCGGACGGTTCGGGCGCGCCGCCGCCGCGGTTCGCGCCGGGGATGTGGTGGTGCGGATCGAGCCGGACGGGCCGAGGGAGTTTCGTGAGGCCGCGACGGCGTTCAACGCGATGTCGGAGCGGGTGGCCGAGCGGTTGAGGGCCGAGCGCCGTCTGGCGGGGGACCTGCCCCACCGGCTGCGGACGCCGCTGGCCGCGCTGCGGCTGCGCCTGGACCGGCTGGCCGATGGGTCACGGGAGGACGCGGCGCGAGCGGCACTGGTCCGGCTGGAGCAGGAGGTCGACTTGCTGATCCGGGTGGCCAGGGTGCCCGGCGGCGGGTTGCTGGAGGATATGCGGGCCGGCTGTGACGCGGCGGAGGTGGTGGCGGAGCGGGGCAGGTTCTGGTCCGTGCTGGCCGAGGACCAAGACAGGCGGTGGCGGCTGTCGTGCCCGGAGCATCCGGTCCCCGTGCGGATGGACCGCGACCGGCTCGCGACCGCGCTGGACGCGCTGATCGGCAACGTGTTCCACCACACGCCCGACGGCACCGCGTTCGAGGTCGCACTCGAGCCGGGCGCGGACGGCGCGGTGATCGTGATCTCCGACGCCGGGCCCGGCATCGCCGACCCGGACGCGGCGGTCCGGCGCGGCGGCAGCGACGGCGGCTCCACCGGGCTGGGCCTGGACATCGCCCGCCGGATCGCCGAGTCCGGCGGTGGCGGGCTGCGGATCGGCCGGTCCGCGCTCGGCGGCGCCAGGATCGTGTTATGGGCCCGCATCGACGATGTCCCGGATGACGGCTCATGATCCGGGTGCTGGTGGTGGAGGATGACGCCGACGTGCGTTCGGCGCTGGTCGAGGAACTGACGGACCGCGGGTACTCGGTGCGCGCGACCGGGGAGGCGTGGGCGGCGCTGCGGGAGGTGGCCGACGGCTCCCCGCGGGTCGTGCTGCTCGACCTGGGCCTGCCGGACATGGACGGCCGTGAGTTGCTGAAGCTGATCCGCGCGGTGTCGGACGCGGCGATCGTGGTGATCACCGCCCGGGACGCGGAGGAGGAGGTCGTCACGCTCTTGCGCGGCGGCGCCGACGACTACATGGTCAAGCCGTTCCGGGCGGGTGAGCTGGACGCGCGGATCGGCGCGGTGCTGCGCCGGATGGCCGGTAGGCCGATCGAGGTCATGGAGATGGGCGGGCTGCGGCTGGACCTCCGCCGGCACGAGGCGTGGCTGGACGGCGCCGCCCTGGGTCTCACTCCGCGCGAGTTCGAGCTTCTCGCCTATCTGGCGTCCCGTCCCGGCGAGGTGGTCTCGCGGGCCGAGCTGCGCCGGGAGGTGTGGCGGCAGCCGTACGGCACCGACCAGACCGTCGACGTGCACCTGTCGTGGCTGCGCCGCAAACTCGGTGAGACCGCTGCCGCGCCCCGTTTCCTGCGCACCGTGCGGGGCGTCGGCGTGCGTTTCGACATTCCCAGCTGATCTCCCGCCGTTCATCGGGCGAAGTGAATCCTAACGATTGTTGTGGTCACTTTTATGTTCCCTTAATCAAGCGGGGTGCTTTCCTTCTCCTGTGTTCGTGTCCCATGCCCGGATGCGGAGGAGAGCCGATGATCAAGGTAGGCAGGCGGCTGGCGGCCGTCGGCGCGCTGGCGGTCGCGGCGCTGGCCACTGCGGTTTCGCTGGTGGGTCTGCCGATGGGCTCCGCGTCCGCCGGGCCGAGTCGCGAAGAGAAAGAAAAGATCATCAGGGGCTTTGGCCATCCGAAAGAACATCATCTCGCAAATGGGGAGCTCGCAGGCTCCGTAAAATCGAAGACCCCCTCTTGCAAAGTGGAGACTGTGGAGGACCTCGGGCCGGCCTGGGGCGAGGTGAACAGGAAATGGGCCGGCGGGAGGAACAAGGTCATGGTGAACATCGCGGCCCGCTTCACGTACCCGAAGAAGGCGAGCCTGAGCGAGTCCGGGTACCGCCTCGAGAACGTCGAGGTGAGCACGCCCGACCCCGAGACACAGGACGTGTGGGTGGGGCGCACCTCGGCCATGGGCCCGCAGGAACTGAAGGGCTTCTGCGGTCTGGGCGAACCACGCCAGAAGTGGAACGTCAAGAAGCGCGACGATGGGCGGGCGCTGATCGAGCCGATGACCAAGCCCGGCCATGCCCTGAGCACGAACATCGACCCGACCGAGTTCGACCGGGGCGTCCCGCCGCTCGTGCTGGTCAGACGGGATGCGGGCGGTGCGGACCAGCGCTGGAGGCTGTCGGGCTCCTGAGCCCGCGACCCGGCGGGCATGTGAGGCACAGGCGTTTACTTGCCCGCCACCGTCTATTCGGCCCAACGTGTCAAGCTCGCCCGGTGAACGATGAGACCCCCGCCTCGTCCGAAGGGAGCCGTCCGCCCGTGCGCATCTCGGGCCCGGCCCACCGCCGCATGCGCCCCCCGCGGCTGAAAGCCTTGCGATTAAAGCGACGGCATCTCGCGGCGTGGGTCGTTGTCGCGGTGGCGCTGATCGCCGTGGCCGGCGAGTGGGTCGCCTCCGGCATCCTTGACCGTCCCGCCAGGAACTCCAGCAAATGGGCCGGCCCGCCGCCGGGGGCGTTTCCCAGCCCGACCTGGCTCGGCGGATCGCCCTCGCCCACGCCGTCATCACCGTCGCCGTCCAAGACCACGACAACGAAACCGCAGCGCCGTCCTCCAGCGGAGGCCACGCCCCAGAGCTCACGCAGGAGACCGGCCGGGCCGCCCACCGCGCGGATCACCGCACCGTCACAGGGCGCCACGGTGGCGGGCGTGATCGGTGTGCTGATGCGCGGAACCGCCGCCAACCTGGGGGACCGGCAACTGCGGATCTTCGACTTCGCCCCCAACGGGGTCTACTACCTCTCCGACGAGGGACCGATCTCCGTATCCGGCGGGAAGTGGTCGTTCCGAAACGGAACGATCGGCGACGGGCAGCGGGACGTGGGCCGGCCCTTCGTGCTCACCGTCGTGGTCGCTGACCGGACGTGCCAGGCGGTGATCAGCGCGACCCCTCGTGACGCGCAGAACAACATCGGGTTCCGGACGCTCCCTGCCGGCTGCCGCGAGGCCGACAGCGTGCAGGTCACCAAGTCCGCCCCCTGAGCAACAGGACCATATGGCCGTGGCCGCTTTTCCTGCCGTTACCCGGCGAAATATATCCTAACAACCATTATTGTCACCTTTATGTTCTCTTAATAAAGTGGGGTGCTTTCCTTCTCCTGCGTCCGCGTTCCGTGTCCGGATGTGAGAGGAGAAAAATGTTCAAGGTAGGTAGGCACCAGGTGGCGGCGGTGACAGTGGCCGCGGTGCTGCTGGGCACCATCGGCTCGCCTGTTCTGGCGGATGATCCGAGCGCGTTGGTGCACCAGCAGACCCAGGAGTCGGCGGCGATACCGGCTGACGCCGGCTCGCTCACTCGTGAGCAGAATCCAAAGACCGGCGACGTCACCATCACCTTCGATACGGGCGTCGCCCTCGACCAGGCGGAGCTGGGCAGGCTGGTCGGAGAGACCCAGGCGAAGAACGACCGCCTGAGCGACACCTTCAAGCAGGACTTCGAAGCCCACAAGCTGGACATCCCGCACAACGGGACCGATCAATGGGTGGACTTCGACGGCACGCTGACCGCGACGCCCACCGGCATCAGCATCACCATCCCAAGCGCCGACGTACGGGCCGAGGCATCTTGGTGGCAGTCCATCGTCGCGACCGTGGCGGGCGTCGCCACCAACCTGGTCGTCCGCACACTGTGCATCGGCCTTCAACCGGAATGGGTCATCGCCTGCGCGGCCATCGGCGCGTTCACGGGCGGCATGGTGCGCGGCACGATCCTGCAGGGCTTCGACGGCACGCTCAAGGACGGGAAGGCCTGGGCGAACACCCTGATCAGCTCGCTGGCCCTAGCGGTCGGCGCGGCTGCCTGGGAAGCGGGCGTCAACGTGTGGGCACGCGACACACTGCCCGGCATCCTCCAGGCGATCGGCAACGCGGTGGTGAACCTCTCGCGCTCGATGGCCAACTGGCTTGGCGAGCAGTGGTCGGCTCTCGTCCGCACGACCGGGGAAGCCATCCGCGACTTCGCCCGATACGTCGCTGACGCGGCACGCAACTTTGAGGTCGTCCCCAGCAACGTACAACCGCCGCCGCCCGGGAAACCGGGTGGGCCCGCCGGGGAGCTACGGGAGGCCCGGATGAGGGAACTGCAGCAACAGCTTGAGGCGGCGATGAGGCAGCAAGGAGCCGCGCCGACCGGCTAAGGGGAGCCCGTCAGCCGGCACTGTACGGCAAACGCTTCTGGCGCTGACACGGATCCCGGTAAGGGACCGTGACCTGGGTGAGGGCTTTCTGGCCCGGTGTGAACCGCCACACCGGTAACCAGAAAGTCCTCGCCCGTGGCGTCCAGCGGACTGGAGGGAGCCGTCCAAGCCAGCGTGGGCATGGCAGTGAAACGGGGGAGCATCGCGGCGGCTTCTCCCGGTGGGGCCGCTCTGGTGAGTGCGCATCACAGGAAGCTGGCGACGGATCTAGCACAGGTTGGTGTACGAACCGTGCATGGCGATGGAGCTGGACGACCCGGGGTTCCACCACAGCGTGTTGACCGACTTCCCGCGACCGCCTGACCGTGCACGGCCGCGCCGACCAGCTCCTGGACGGCCTGGTCACCGCCGAGTGGGGCGAGCGGTACGGGCGCCCGGTGCGGATGTGCAGCCAGCCCAGCCACCCGGTCACCTGCCTCACCCAGACCGGGGCCGAACGCGGCCGCACTGCTGACCCGGATCCACGACGAGCGTCCCCGCCTTGTCGCGGGGCCGCAGGTCCAGGCGCTGCGGCAGATCATGGTGCAGCACTTTGTCACCGACGCCCGCGGCCGGCTACACCCCTACGCGGTGAACGTGGTCATCGACGTGGCCACGATCGTCTCCAGCAACGACACCCAGGCACTACCCGGCATCCACGCCAGGCTGCAGCGAAGCCGACTGCTGCCCGCCCAGCACCTGGTCGACGGCGGCTACACCTCCGTCGTGCTGATGGACGCCGCCGCCCGCGACCACGACCTCGAGATGGTCGGACCGCTCGCTCACCGAGGCTCCTGGCAGCGCAAGGACAAGGCCGGCTTCGCCCGCGAGGACTTCACCATCGATTCCGACCGCCGCCAGGTGACCCGCCCGAACGGCAAGGTCACTGGCAACTGGGTCCAGGCACCGGCGATGGCGCCCTGGCTGGTCTAATGCTCCGCCTCGCCGCCTCGCCGCCTCGCCGCCTCGTACAAGCGGTGATCGCTGTCTCGACCGTTGAGCTGCTGGTCCTGGTGCACCTGCGCCGCAACGTGACCTTCGCCGGCTTGGCGGCACGTCGGTGCCGCGACCGCGCACCGCTGAGTCACCGAGGTGATCGAACGCAAGCCGCGGCGGCGGACTGTCCTACCTGCGCGCCGAGCGCCTGTTCGCTTCCTCGTGATGGCAGGGGGAGGAAGAGCCCTCCCTGTGGCGGATTGGCACCTGGTCAGCCATGTTGGATAGTGCCGCGAATCGTGCCAGGTCATGGGCGAGCGAGCTGGCCCGATGCCGGGCAGGATGCTGCGGCGTCTGCTGGCGGCCAGCCGACCGGAAGTCCGGCAAGACCGGCCGCGGAGAGGGCCCTGAGCCCTGGGAACTCCAAGGCCTGACTCTGACATAGAGTGGGCTTGTCCTGGTAGTTACGCAACGTGTCGACCTGCTGGTCAACGCCACATCCACGATGAGCATTGTGACATCGAAGGTCTCGACCCGGCGGCTCGAACACGGGCTGCCGGTCGACGTGACGAGCTTCGTGGGGCGTCGGCATGAGCTCGCCGAGGCCAGGCGGCTGTTGTCGGCGTCCCGCATCGTGACGCTGACCGGCGTCGGGGGGGTGGGCAAGACACGGCTTGCCTCGAGAATCGCCGTCGACGTGCGGAGAGCGTTCCCGGACGGCGTGTGGCTCGTGGAGCTCGCGGGACTGGAGAACCCGCAGCTGCTCGTACCGGAGGTAATCGGGGCACTGGAGATCCGCGACCTGTCGTCGCGGTCCCCGCTGGACGTGCTCGTCGACTACCTGTGCCACAGGCGGGCGCTGCTGATCCTGGACAACTGCGAACATCTACTACAGCCGTGCGCCGCCGTCGTCCAGGAGGTGCTGCGCGCGGCACCGGGGGTCCGCGTCCTCACCACCAGCAGGCAGCCTCTGGGCATCGCCGGTGAGCGTCTCCTGGATGTGCCTCCCCTGTCGCTTCCGGCCGAGGGCGGTTCTCCGCGCTTGGCCGGCGCGTCCGAGCAGTACGAGGCCGTGCGGCTTTTCGTTGACCGCGCGAAGGCCAGCGTGCCGGACTTTGCGCTGACCGGTTCCAACCAGGAGGCGGTGGAGCGGATCTGCCGTCGGCTGGACGGCCTCCCCCTGGCGATCGAGCTGGCCGCGGCGCGGATCCGCTCGTTGACCGCCCAGCAGTTGCTGGAACGCCTCGACGACCGGTTTCGGCTGCTCAACAAGGGGCCGCGAGGAGTCATGCCCCGGCATCGGACGTTGCGCGCGCTGATCGACTGGAGCCATTCCCTGTGTTCGCCAAAGGAGCGGGCGCTGTGGGCGCGCGTCTCGGTGTTCTCCGGCTCGCTGAACCTGGAGGCGGCCGAAGCGGTCTGCGCCGGCGGCGTGATCGAGACCGAGGAGATCATCGACCTGATCGCCGAGCTCGTGGACAAGTCGATCCTGCTCCGAGACGAATACCCCGCGGAGATGAGGTACCGCCTGCTGGACACGATCTGCCAGTACGGCCGGGAACGGCTAGCCGAGTTCGGGCAGCGAACCGCGCTGCGCCGCCGCCACCGCGACCACTACCGGCGGGTGGTGGCCGAGGGCTATGTACAGGCGTTCGGCCCGTCGCAGACGGACCTGATGAGCCGCTTCCGCTGCGAGCACGCCAACCTGCGGAGTGCCCTGGAGTTCTGCTTCGCCGAGCCGGCCGATGCCCGCGCCGGCCTGGACATGGCCGCCGACCTGATCTTCCACTGGAGCACCGGCTACCATCTCGCGGAGGGGCGTCGCTGGTTGGACACCGGGCTTGCTGTGCATACAGAGGAGGACGGCGTCCGGGCCAGAGCGCTGTGGGTCTGTAGTTGGCTGGCGATCCTGCAGGCCGACATTCCCGCGGCCGAGGCGATGCTGGCCGAGAGCCGCGCCATCGGCGAGCAGTCGGAGCTCGGGAGTCCGCAGCCCGGGCAGGACTCCACCCTGGCTTACACAGCGCTGTATGCCGGCGTGGTCGCCCTGTACCGGAGCAGGGCGGACCGCGCCATCGCTCTGCTTGAAAGGGCGGCGGACCTTCACCGCACCGCCGGCGACCCGCGCGGGCTGGCCCTGGCGCTCATCCGGCTCTCCCTCGCCCACTCGCACCTGGGCGACTCGGCTACGGCCGTCGCCGTTGGGGAGGAGTGCGTCGCCGTCTGCGACACTCACGGCGATCACTGGGCCATCGCGTACGCGAGGACGGCACTCGGCATCGCGGCCTTCCGCCAGGGCGACCGCGAGCGCGCCACCCGGCTTGTCAAGGAGAGCATGCGCCTGCACCGCTCCCTCGACGACCCCCTGGGCGTCGGACTGGGCCTTGAGGTGCTGGCCTGGACTGCCGCGGCCGAGGGGCGCCATAAGGAGGCGGTGCGGCTGCTCGGCATGGCGGAGGTCATCTGGCGCACGGTCGGCGCGCCGCGGCTGTCCGGATATGGGCATCTCGCCGGCTATCGCGACGAATGTGAATCGGAGGCCCGCGAGGCGCTCGGCGCATCGGCCTTTGACGAGGCGCACCGCCGGGGCGCCGGACTCGGCTACGACGAGGTGCTGACCGAGGCCTTCGGCGGTCGCAGGCCCCTCGCCGAGGGCCGGGGCGGCACGCGCGCGCAGGAGCAGGTCCTGACGCGGCGAGAACGGGAGATCGCCGGGCTCGTCGCGGAGGGCAAGAGCAATCGGGAGATCGCCGCCGAACTGGTGATCGCCCTGCGGACGGCGGAAGGCCACGTCGAGCGCATCCTGACCAAGCTCGGGTTCAATCGCCGTGCCCAGATCGCCGCGTGGGTTGCCGGGTCGGGCCGCGGCAGCGACGACGAGAAGTCATGAACCCTCGTGGCGGCCGGGATGCCTCCCGGCCGCCACGGCGCGTCCCGCTAGACGCCCGCCGGCGTCCCGGGCACACCCGCGCGAAGCGGGCGCAGAGCGGCCTCGAGCCGCGACAGTTCCGTGAGCATGTCGGTGGCCGCGAGGTCCAGGACCTCGTTCGGGTCGAGGGGATCGGCGGTACCGAGCACCTCGTGGGCGAACGGGATGGACACCGCCTCCAGGGCCGGCGTCATCTTCAGCGACACGACGACCTGCTTGAGCATCTGCACGGCCCGGGTGCCGCCGGCGACGCCGCCGCCGTAGCTCACGAAGCCGACCGGCTTGTACATCCACTCGTACATGAGGTAGTCGATGGCGTTCTTGAGGGGTGCGGAGAATCCGTGGTTGTACTCCGCCGTGACGAACACGAAGGCGTCGGCGGCGGCGACCCGGGCGCTCCACTCCTTCGTGTGCCCGTTCTCGTAGCGTTGCGCCGCCGGGTGTGCGGCCTCGTCGACGAACGGCAGGTCCACGGCGGCCAGATCGACCAGCTCCACCTCGAAGACCTCGAAGGTCCGGGCACGTTCGGTGATCCAGCGGCCGATGCGCTCGCCGACGCGGCCGGGGCGCGTGGTACCGACGATCACTTGAAGAAGTGGCCTGTCACCAGCCATGTTGCTCTCCTTGTCACAATTTGGTGCGCCCGGAGCGTGCCGGGCCGCCCGGCCATGAAGACAGGCGAGGATCACTCGCCGGCCACATCCACGATCATCTTTCCTACGTTGTGACCCTCGAACAGGCCGATGAAGGCGTCCACCGTGTAATCGATCCCGGTGATCACGGTTTCTCGGAAGGTGATGCCTCCCCCGGCGAGCAGGGCGCCGACCTCCTTCCGGAACTCGGGCTCGCGATGGCGATGGTCGGAGACGATGAAACCCTGCAGAGTGAGCCTCTTCGCAACCATCAGGCGGCCGTTGCGGAGCCCGGCCGGCTCTCTCGCGTGAAAGTCGGATATCCAGCCGCACATTGCGACCCGACCGCCGTTGCCCAGGTTCTCGACCGCGGCCTCGAGCTGCTGCCCGCCCACGTTGTCGAAGTAGACGTTCAGGCCGTCCGGCGCCAGCGCCTTCAGCCGGTCCGCGACGTCCACCTTGCGGTAGTCGAACGCGGTGTCGAATCCGAGATCGTCGACGAGGTGCTCGACCTTCATGGACGATCCGGCGCTGCCGATGACCCGGGCGGCGCCGCGATGGCGGGCCAGTTGGCCCGCGAGGCTGCCCACCGCGCCGGCGGCGCCGGAGACGAAGACGGTATCGCCGGTGGACACCCGGGCGATGTCGCTGACCCCCACGTAGGCCGTCAGGCCGGGCATCCCGAGCACGCCGAGGAAGGCCGAGAGCGGCACTCCGGCGACCGGCTCGACCGCCCGGAACGCCTCAGCGTCCGCGAGCGCATGGGTCCGCCAGCCGAGATCGTGCACGACATGGTCGCCGGGCGACAGGGACTCGCTCCCGGACTCGACCACCACGCCCACCGCTCCGCCGGCGAGGGGAGCGTCGAGTTCGAAGGGCGGGATGTACGAAGGGGCGTCGCGCATGCGGCCGCGCATGTACGGGTCGACCGAGAGGTACAGGTTCTTCACCAGCACCTCACCGGCGCGCGGCGACCCGAGAGTACGTTCGACGAAGCGGAAGTTCGCCGCCTCGGGAACCCGTGCCGGGCGTGAAGCGAGATGGATCTCTCTGACGACCGTCATCGGTCCTCCTCTGCGGAACTGAGAAAGGTCGGGGAGCCCGGCGGCACGGGGCAGGCGTCATGCCGCCGGGAAGATTCGCGATCAGGTTTCGATGCGGTCCCGGACGAAGGCACTCATGGCGTCGATCGCCCGCTGCCCTTCCGGGAGGATGGAGGCGAACATGGGCCATAGGTGGAACATGCCGTCGAAGAACCTGACGTCGACGTCGATGCCGGCGTTGACCGCCGACCGGGCCAGGGCCCGCGAGTCGTCGAGCAGCGCCTCCGCGGTGCCCACCAGGATCTGCAGCGGAGGCAGACCCGCGATGTCCCCGAACACCGGGGAGATGAGCGGGTTCCTCCGGTCACTGTCACCGAAGTACGCTTCGCCGAGGCCGGCGAGCATCTCCGCGGTGACGAAGGGATCGAGTTCCTTGTTGATCCGGTGGCTCTCCCCGGACGCGGTGAAGTCGGCGAGCGGTGAGAGCAGCACGGCGGCGGCCGGGGGCGCCAGCCCCTCGTCCCGCGAGGAGAGCAGGGCCGCGACCGCCAACCCGCCTCCCGCCGAGTCACCGCCGATCACGATCGACGACGGATCCACCAGCTCGGTGGTCCATCGCAGGACGGCGACCGCGTCCTCGACCGCCGCGGGGAACCGGTTCTCCGGTGCCAGGCGATAGTCGGGCAGGAGGACACGGCAGCCGGCCTGCCGGCTGATGCCCGCGGCGAGCGCGCGCCGTCCGGCCGCGGAACCGATCGAGTAACCGCCGCCGTGCAGCCAGATCAGCACCTTGTCCGGCGACGCACCCTCGGTGCCGGTCCACAGCGCGGGGACGCCGCCCGCGTCCACGGACTCGGTGATCGCGTCATCCGGCAGGAAGGAGTTCCACAGGTCGTCGTCGTAACGGCGCAGATCCTCCACTGTGACGGGGGAGCCGTCCTCCAAGCCGGGAAATGCGTCCAGGAACATCTGCTTGGCCAGCGTCAGCTCAGGTGTCTCTGCCACCACAACTCCGTTTCTCGGTTTGTGTACTGCTCAGGAAGGTGATTCAGCCGACCGCGGTCCCCGGCCATCGCCACGGGCCCGTGCCGGCACACACCGGGGACGGCGGTCAGCGGGGCGGTACGCCCGCCGCGGGCGCGAGACCGGACGGAGCGCTCGCGCGGAAGCGGTGCCGCATCCGGCCGATGCCCTCTATCCAGGAGGTCAGCTCGTCCCCGTCACGCAGATAGCGCGGTGGTTCGCGGGTCGCCCCGATGCCCGCCGGCGTCCCGGTGAAGATCAGATCGCCGGGGAGAAGCGTGACGACCGACGACAAGCAGCTGATCAACCGCGGTATCGAGAAGACAAGGTCCCCGGTCGTCCCGTACTGCACGCTCTCGCCGTTGACCTCGCAGCCGATCGCGAGGGTGTCGGGGTCGTCGAACTCGTCGGGTGTCACGAGTTCGGGGCCGATCGGGCCGAAGCCCGGAAAGGACTTTCCCAGCGAGAACTGGGGTACGGGCGGGCGCAGCTGCACCCGGCGTTCCGACAGGTCCTGCCCGACGGTCAGACCGGCCACATACGACCAGCCGTCGGCGTCCCCGACGTGCCGCGCCGTCCGCCCGACCACCGCGACCAGTTCGACCTCCCAGTCCACATGAGCGCTGGGTAGGTCGATCGTGCCGCGTGGCGACCCGACGCTCGTCGGGAACTTGGTGAACACCGACGGGAACTCCGGCGTCGCCACCCCGGACTCGGCGGCGTGGCCGGCGTAGTTCAGGCCGATCGCGAACACCTGCCGCGGGCGGGGCACGGGGGGACCCAGCCGCTGATCGTCGACGGGAATCGGGTCGCCTTCGGCCACCTCAGCCCAGGCCCGCAACTCCGCCCAGCGGTCAAACGCCTTCTGCGGGTCCGACGGCAGGCGCCCGCCGGAGGCCGTAGCGACGTCCAGCGCCCCCTGTTCTGCCAGGAGCACCAGACGTCCCGCCAGGTTCGCAACGCGCACTTCACCCTCCGCAGCCTCTCGGGCGGTCACCCTGACCGTTTGATCGATTTTAGACCAGAGAAACGATAAGTTAAATAGAATCGATATCTTTTAATATCTCGATGAGTGGGGGGGTGATACGATGATCCAACGATGCCTCGAAACACACAGGGCCCGACGTTGGTCAACAACGTCTATGGCGCGGTCAAAGACGACATCTGCATGGGCCGGCTGCGCCCAGGGCAGCGCCTGCACCTCGGCGAGATCTGCAAGGCGCAGGGCGTGAGCCTGTCCGTCGTGCGCGAGGCCGTCACGCGCCTGGCGGCGGAACGCCTCGTCAAGTCCCGCCCGCAGCAGGGTTTCAGCGTCTGGCCGCTGTCCGTGGACGACCTCGTCGACCTCACCCGCGTCCGTATCGAGATCGAAACCCTGGCGCTGCGCGAGTCGATCGCCAAGGGCGACCTGGCCTGGGAGTCGGAGGTCGTCGCCGCCCACCATCGCCTGGAGGGCACGGTGCGCCCGCCCGGCACTGTGACCGACGAGCCCAACTACGCGTGGATGCGGGCGCACTCGGACTTCCACGCCGCGCTCGCCTCGGCATGCACGAGCCCGCTGCTCAAGCAGCTGCGCCAGCAGCTCTTCGACGCGGCCGAGTTGTACCGGCACTGGTCGGTCAGCCTGGGGGCGAGCCGGTCCAAGCGTGAACCGTCCCGGGAGCACCGCCAAATGATGGACGCCTCCATCGCCCACGACGCGGAGCTCGGCGTCAAGCTGATCACTGAGCACATCCAGCGCACGACGAACCATCTGCTGACCGCCTTCCAGGAGACCGGTGAACCGGAGGATCGTCCTGCCGAGCGCCCCGGCCGGTCCTGACCCCCGCCGCCGACGCGCAGCCCGATCACGCCTGACCGCGCCGGCACCGCACGTCATGGTCGCGGCCGACCGAGGTCGGCGCCGGGAATCGGCGGGGCCCCCAGATAGTGGGAGAACAGGTCGGAGCCCAGCAGGTCCTCCGCTCCGCCGTCGAAGACGATCTCGCCCTTCCGCAGGACGTACGCGGACTGGGCGAACTCCAGCGCCCGAACGGCGAACTGGTCGACGATGAGGATCGCGGCACGGTCGGCCGCGAGCCTGCGCAGGAAGTCGAAGATCTCCTCGACGACGATGGGCGCCAGCCCGAGGGACGCCTCATCCACCAGGAGCAGGGCGGGGTTGCGCACATGGGCGGCGGCGATGGCGAGCATTCGCCGCTGCCCGCCGCTGAGCGTCCCCGCCCGCTGGCGCAGCCGATCGCCGAGGATGGGGAAGGCCGCGACGGCGCGCTCCGTGGCCTCCGCCTCCCCACCCGGGATCGCTTGCATGACCAGGTTCTCCCGCACGGTCAGGCTCGGGAAGATCCCGCCGCCCTCCGGGACGTGGCACACCCCGGCCCGCGCCCGCTCGTGCGCGCGGATGTTCGTGATCGTGCGCCCGCCCATGAGAACCTGGCCGCTCTGGGCGGGCAGGAGGCCCGAGACGGCTCTCAGCAGCGTCGTCTTGCCGGCACCGTTCGGGCCGAGCAGCGCGACCACGCCGCCGGCCGGCACCGTGAGCGACAGATCCCGCAGCACCGTCGACTCGCCATAGCCGGTCGTCAGGCGACGGACCTCCAGCGCCGGTGTATCGGTCACGCTGTTCAGCTCCTTCGCGTGTTCTCGTCAACGCGTTCCACGGCGACGTCCGAGCCGAGGTAGGCAGCCTGGACGACCGGGCTCGCGGCCACCGCCGCGGGCGTCCCCTCGAAGATCAGCTCCCCGAAGTCCAGGACGTACAGGTATCCGCAGAGGCGCATCACCAGCGCCATGTCGTGCTCGATGAGCAGGACGCCGACACCGGTCTCCTGGACGACGCTCAGCACGAGGTCGCCGAAGCGGGCGGTCTCGTCCGGGTCCAAGCCCGCCGACGGCTCGTCCAGAAGCAGTACGTCGAACCCTCCGGCCAGACATCGCGCCAGCTCGGCGAGCCGCCGCTGGCCGGTCGACAGCTCCCCGGCCGGCGTTCCGGCGAGGTGGGTCAGACCGCAACGCTCCAGCGCCGCGGCGGCCCGCTGTCGGCTCGTCCGCCAGGCGACCGGCCCGGCCACGATCTGGGCCAGCGGGTTGGCACCTGCCTGCCCGGCCTCATGACCGAGGCGGACGTTCTCCAGCACGGTCAGCGTGTCGCAGAGCTCGACGGACTGGAACGTACGGCCCAGTCCGTTACGGGCGCGGGCGGCCGCCGACCGCCCAGTGACATCCGAGCCGTGCAGGAGGACCCTGCCGCCGTGGCGGCGGTTGAACCCGCTGCACACGTCGAAGGTCGACGTCTTGCCCGCGCCGTTGGGGCCGATCAGGCCGGTGATCTTCCCCATCGGCGCGTCGAGGCTGAGCCCGTGGACGGCCATCAGCCCGCCGTACCTGACGGTAAGCTCGCGCACCTCCAGGCCCGCGGCGCGGTCCCCTTCCTCGCGGACGCGCGGCAGCGCGGCGGGGGCAGGCCGACTTGAGCCGCCCCTTCTCCATGCCAGGCGATCCAGCCTCGCCCGCCACCGGGTGGGCATCGTCGGGTTGCCCCCGGCCATGGAGACGAGAACGGCCGACACACCGAAGATGATGTTGAGCCACGAGGTGGTGTCGGCGCCCGTGAAGTAGCCCGGAACGACCGCCCCGATGGCGGGCAGCAGCGCGTACCAAGGCTCCGCGAAGGGCGCGAGGGCCAGCATGGCCAGCAGGATCAGCGAGTTGTAGGACCCGAAGAAGGCGTCGCCGCCCGTCGCGAAGTTGCGCTCGACGCCGAGCAGGATCCCGGCGATGGCGGCGAGGAAAGCCGAGACGCAGAACACCGTGACCCGCGTGACGGATGTGCTCAAGCCCATGGCGGACACGCCCTCGGGTGAGCCGGCCATGCCGCGCAGCATGCGCCCCAGCCGGCTCCGCTCGATGAGGACGACCGTCAGCGCGGTGAGAAACAGCGCGGCGAGCACCACGTAGTAGAACTGCTCGGGCTCTTCGGCGAAGGACGGATGGGGCATCTCCCGTCCCTGGGCGAAGCTTGTGAACATCCAGGTCTGCGGATAGAGCAACTGCTGGACGAGGATTCCGAACCCGAAGGTCGCCAGCGCCAGGAACAGGCCTGAGAGCCGGATCGCCGGGATCGCGACCAGCGCTCCGATGGGGACGGCGACGAGGGCACCCAGCAGGACCGCGACGAGCCAGGGCAGGCCCAGATCGAGATGGAGCTGGGAGAAGGCCACCGCGCCGATTGCGGCGAAGACCGAGTGGCACAGTGACACCTGACCCGATGTGCGTACGAGGAGCCCGAGGGACAGGAGCATGAGGGCTGTCGCCAGCCCGGTCGTGAAGAACGACAGCCGGTCTCCCACGAGTTCGGGCACGACCAGCAGCGGTACCAGGACCACCGCTCCGGCGATGGCGCGGACCCACCCCGGCGCGCGGTAGGGGCTCGACGGCCGGACGTGTGTGCGCACCCGCGGTGACACAAGCGTACGGCCGCGGATGAGCAGCACGACGAAAAGGATCAGGAAGGGCACCGAAGCCGGCAGCCCGGAGAGCCAGCTCGTGCCCAGCGCGTACTTCTCGGCCACGCTCGCCGCGATGCCGACCACGATGCCGCCGACCAGCGTCAGCGGGATGTTGGAGAAACGCCCGATGACCGCGGCGGCGAACGCCTGGACCACCATGAACGTGAGCAGGATCGAATCGAGGCCGATGAGCGGTGCGATCAGCACTCCGGACAGCGCGGCGAACGTCGAGCCGATGATCCAGGCGGCGCGCCGCACGCGCACCGCGTCGGTCCCCCGCATCGCGAGCAACGCCGGGTCGTCAACGACGGCGCGCATCGCCAGCCCCGTGCGCGACCGGCGGAAGAAGGCCCACAGCGCCGCGACTGAGGCCAGCGCCACCGCTGCGATCATCGCCTTGTCGTAGCTGACGACCACGCCCAGCACGGCGAACGAGCGACCGGCACCTGGCAGGAACTGCTTCACCCGGATCGTGGTGGTCCCGTACGTGAGGACGGCGACGCCCTGCACGACCAGCACCAGGCCGATGGTGCCCACGATCTTGAAAGTGGTCGGCTGCGGCGCCAGCTTCGCCGCGAACCGCTCCATGAGCAGGCCGAGGCCAGGCCCCAGGACGAGCACGGACAGGATCAGCGCCACCGGCCAGGCGACGCCGTGAACGACGTGCAGCGAGTAGAAGGCGTAGGCGGCGGCCGTGGCCAGCGCGCCGTGGCCGAAGTTGAAGATGCCAGAGGTCTTGTAGGTGAGTACCAGCCCGCCGGCGGCCAGGCCGTAGACGGTACCGACCACGATGCCGCTGACGATGAAGGGCAGAAGGTCAGCCGCGTTCACGATGTCTCCCGGTTGCGCGGCGTCACTTGGCCACCGCGCGAAGCTGCGGGGGATCGCACACCGGTTTGCCCAGGTCTCCGTCGCCGAACTGGCCGGACTTGAAGCTCCCGAACCAGTAGCACGCAATCGGCTGCGCGGGCTGGCCGGCATGGAAGGTGACCTTCTGCGGGAGCAGGCCGCCCAGGTTCTCGTCCGTCACACGGCCGTAGGCGGCGATGACGTCCCGGCGGCCAGGTGAGGTGGGCAGCACGGACACCGCGTCCTGCAGCGCCTTGCGGAAGAGCTCCACGGTCGCGTAGGCGGCGGTGCTGTGGGGGTCGCCCCAGACCGGCTCCGGGACGCCCTGCTGGGACATGACGTCCCGGTACCTCCGGACCGGCGGCGCGTCGGCGAACCACGGGAAGGAGTTGAGCGCCAGGTCGAGCCGGACCCCCGGGTCGTTCTCGCGCATCGCCTTGGGCACGACCACGCCGCCGAACAGGCCCCATCGTCCGGTGTAGCCCTGCTGCCCGCACTCATTGGCCACGCGCAGCGCCGCGGTGGCGGTGGCGGCTCCGAGCATGACGTAGTCGACGTTCTCCTTCTTGATCCGCAGGCACTCCGCCATGTGGCTCGGCGCGGATGAGGAGATCTTCAGGGTCCCGGCGTACTTCATCCCCTGGCTCTCGCTGGCCTTCTGCACCACCGGGCCGGCCTGCGCGCAGCCGGGGATCTCGGCGCAGATCGTCAGGGCGGTGGTGTGGGCGCCCAGCGTCTTGCCCAGCACCATGCCCATGTTGAAGATGGAGGGGATCGACGTGGTCAGCGGGAACCAGTTGGGCATCTTGCCCCAGGCGTTGGTCGCGTAGCCCATCCCGCCGATCACCGGCAGGCCGGCCTTCGTGATGGTGTCGGCGATGAGGGCCTCGGTAGCGGCGTCGAACAGGATCACGGCGACGATGCTCTTGTCGGAGGCGATCCGGCGGGCCGCGGTGGTCGCCGTCGGCGCGTCTCCCTTGGTGTCGGCCACCACCATCTCGACCTGGTGACCGCTGATGCCGCCGTCGGCGTTGACGTACTTGGCCCAGGCCTTGAGGACGGGTGGTGCGTTCTCCTCGCCGCTGGGCAGCGGGCCCGTGACGTTGGCCAGGACACCGATCCGCAGCTTCGCCGCGCTGTGGCCGGACGGGCTGGGGCTCTGCTCACCGCCGCTCCCACAGGCGACGGCGCCGGACGCCAGCGCGGCGATACAGGCCATGGCGGCCAGCCCGCGGCCGCTCCGGCCGAACACACGTCGCGGCACCGATGATCTCAACGACGGAACAGACACCGCGCCTCCTCAGGGGTCGTGACGTCGCGGACCCTCAAGGCGATCGGCACGGCCGTCCGGTCAGCGCTGACCCGGCGGACGCCGACACACTCGCGACGCTAAGATGTATCGATAGACTAGAAGAAAATCGATTTATTGGGAAGGGGTGCGGCTCTCCGACCGCATCCGTTCACGAAGTGGACCCTTGACGAGCTTGCCGACGGCGTTCGTCGGCAGTCGGCGCTCGATCCGGATCTCCCGCGGCACCTTGAATCTGGCCAACCGCTCGCCGCAGTGGGCGAGCAGCTCCTCCGGTCCGCAGTGGGCGCCGCCGCGCAGCACCACGAACGCGACCGGCTCCTCCCCGTACCGGAAATGCGGACGCCCCACGACGACGGCCTCGAGCACGGCCGGATGCGCCCGCAGGACGTTCTCGACCTCCTTGGGAGAGATGTTCTCCCCGCCCCAGATGATGAGGTCCTTCAGACGGTCCGCCAGCACGAGGTACCCGTCGCCGTCGAAGTACCCGACGTCGCCGGTGTGCAGCCACCCGCCGTCGAGGGTGCGGCGCGTCTCCTCATCGAGGCCGAGGTAGCCCCGCATCACCGTGGCGCCGCGGATCGCGACCTCGCCTCGGCCGCCCGCCGGGAGGATCGCTCCCCGCGCGTCCAGCACGGACACCTCGACGCCGTCGAGCGGCCGGCCGACGGTGCCGGCCTTCCGGCCGTCGCCGAGCGGGTTGATGGTCGCCGCCAGCGTGCACTCCGTGAGCCCGTATCCCTCGATCACCGGAGCCAGGTACCGCTCCTCGAACGCGCGCAGCAGCGCCGCGGTGGCCGGAGCCGCTCCGCAGGCGACGAAACGAAGGGACGAGGTGTCGGGGGTCGTGGCGTCCGGCAGCTCGCAGAGGGCGGTCAGGATCGTCGGCACCGCCGAGAAGTAGGTCGGCCGCTCCCGTTCGACCTGTGACCAGAACCGTTCCGCTGCGAACCGGTCGCCGATGACCACGGAGGCGCCCGCGGCGAGCGGCCCGACCAGGCTGACCATGATGCCGTTGACGTGGAAGAGCGGCAGGATCAGCAGGCAGCGGTCGGCGGTCGTCACCGTGAGCCAGTCGATCCAGATCCGCACCATCGCGGCGATGTTGTCGTGACCGAGCATCACCCCCTTGGGACGCCCGGTCGTGCCGCTCGTGTAGACCAGCAGTGCCAGGTCGTCGAGGTCGGCCACCGGCTCCGGTGCCGAGCCCGGACCGCCGTCGAGGTCGGCCGGGTCCAGGACCACCGGAACCGCGGCGCGGATCCGGTCGGCCCGCTCGGCGTCGGCGACCGCGAGCACGGTCCCCGAGTCGGCGAGTTGGTAGGCGCATTCGTCCGCGGTTAGGGCGGGGTTCAACGGCGTCACGACCGCCCCGAGCCGCCACGCCGCGAACAAGGCGACGGCGAACTCGACACGGTTGGGCAGGATGACGGCGACGACCGTGCCACGGCCGACGCCGAGCCCGGCCAACCGCGCGCTCGCCGCGCGCACGCGCTCGGCGAACTGCGCGTTGTCAAGGCGCAGGCCGGCGCCGTCGACGCAGCGCCCGCGGGGGTCTTCCAGTTCCCGCCGGTCCGGGATCAGGGCGGCGTGCATCACCGGTCTCCGTTCTCACGGGACCACCGCAGTACGGCGATCCGCACCTGGCCGCGCACCACCTGCGGCGTGCTCTTGAGCATCAGCCGGTCGCCGTCCAGCCTCAGCGTGCGCTCCAGCTCGGTGCCGACATAGTCGGGGAACGAACTGATCGACACGTGATGGAAAACCCGGTCGCCGGTGAGGCGGTAGGAGCCGGCATAGCTGAGATGGGAGTCGTACGCCGCGAGCTTGCGGTCCGGCGGACAGTCGACGGGACGGGCCGATCCGCACATCTCGCGGCCGTCGGCCATCAGGTGCACGACGACCCGGCCCTCTGGCGTGTACACGAGGAGGCCGTGCGGGTCGGGGCCGAGCGGCTCGTCGATGAGCTCGCCGTGTTCGTTCTCCACGACGTACGTCACCAGCCGCCAGGTCCCGCGGACGGCCTCCGGGGCCGGGCCCGGAGGCGCCTCCGGCTTCGCGCGCCCATCAGCCATGGAGCACTTCGTAGGCCCGCGCCACTCGAAGCAGGGTGGACTCGTCGAACCGGCGGCCGACGAGCTGCAGGCTGATCGGAAGCCGCCCCACCGTGCCGCAGGGCACCGCGATCGCCGGATGACCGGTGTAGTTGAACGGCGCGGTATTGCGGATCATGGCGTCGAACCCCTGCCGCAGGACGCCGACCTGCCGACGCCAGCCCTCGGCGAACGGGAGACGTTCGAACACCGGCGGCGCGACTCCCAGGCAGGTCGGCATCGCCAGCACGTCGACCTGTTCGAGCGCGGCGTCGTAGGCGCTGACGAACGCCGGCCGGACGTTGTGCGCTTTCGCGTAGACCGCGCCGTGGAACTCTTCCCGCGCGAACTCGCCGAGAAGCAGCAGCGACTTGGTGTACGCCGCCAGCGCGTCGGCCTGGTTCCGCCAGACCTGGTCGATCGCGACCGTCATCCCGTGTGGATAGTACGAACGGGTCCCGGCGCCGAACGGACCGGCTGCCCGGAGGGCGCGCATCCCTTCGGCGTCCAGGGCCCAGGACGCCCCGAGCACCGTGCGGTGCTCGGGGACCGAGACCTCGACGACCCGTGCGCCCGCGCGGGTCAGGGCCTCGACGGCGCTGCGCACACCGTCGCGCACCTCCGCCTCGATGGGCTCGTCGAAGCCCTCCGTCAGGATGCCGACGGCCAATCCCTCGACGCCGGTGTCCAGATCGGACAGCACGTCGACGGAGTCGGGCACCTCGCGCCCCTGCCGCGGGTCGTATCCGTCATGACCCGCGACGACCTGCAGCGCCACCGCCACGTCGCGCACCGTCCGGGCGATCGGCCCGAGGTGGTCGATGCTCGGATCCGATCCGCTGGCGACGGCCATGGTGGCGCCCATATGGGAGATCAGGCCGAAGGTGGGCTTGAGCCCGACGGCCCCGCAGTAGGCCGCCGGGATGCGCACGGACCCGTGCTGGTCGCCGCCGAAGGCGATGTCGACCTCGCCCGCGACGACCGCCGCGGCCGAGCCGGAGGAGGATCCGCCCGTCATCCGCTCCGCGTCGTGCGGGTTGACCGCCTCCCAGTAGTCGCCGAGGTAGCCGACGCCGACCAGGGCGTTCTTGCCGACGACCTTGGCACCCGCGGCGAGGCTGCGGGTCACCACGGTGGCGTCGATGTCGGGGACGAATCCCTCCATCGTGAACGAGCCGGAGGTCATGGGGATCCCGGCCACCGCGATGTGGTCCTTGAAGCTCACGCTCCGGCCGGCCAGCAGGCCCTCGGTGAGCCCGCCGATGTCGCACTTCCACAGCCAGACGTTGAGGGGGTCCTCACCGGCCGAGGGTCTGCGGCCCGGGGACCGGGTGGGGAACAGCAGCGGCGGCCGTGGCTCCTCCGACCTCGACTGCACGAAGGCGTCGAGGGCGGCCAGCTGTTCCACCAGCAGGTCGCGGAAGGCGGCGGCGTCATTGTCATCGAGCCTGAAGCCCAGGCGTTCCGCAGTGGCCGCGACGGCGGCCGGTGTAGGGGGAACGAACATCGTCACCCCAGACCCAGTTTGGCGCGGAGCGGGGGCCCGACCGTCGTCATTCCGTACCGTTCCGCCAGGCGCTTCAGGGCGGCCGGTTCCTCCGCCTCGCCCAGGCTCGCGCGCTCGGCGAAGAAGTCGTGCAGGCCCCCCGGGGTCATCAGATTGACCGCCCGGACCGTGGGCCGGTCGGCGTGCACGTTGTCGAACGTGTGCGCCACTCCTGGCGGCACGCTCGCGAAGTCGCCGGGACCGAGCTCGAACAGCTCGTCGTCCACCTGGATCGTGAGCATGCCGTCCAGGACGAAGAAGGTGTCGTCCTGGACGGCATGGACGTGCAACGGCGGGCCGGTCAGGTAGCCGACCGGCCCCACCATGAAGTCGAACCGTCCCTGCGTCTGGCTCCCGATGGCCTTGAAGGCCCATGAGACGCCGTCGACGGCGGCGCCCTCAGAGCTCCTGACGATCATGAATCGGGTCATTCGTCCCGGTCTCCTTTCCGGTGGTCGTTTCCCTGCGTCAGGGGCCGCGCTTTCCACCGGATGAGCTGCTCCAGCGAGTGCCCTACACGCAGAACCAGCGCGTCGTCGAAGCAGCGGCCCACCAGTTGCACCGAATACGGCAGGCCGTCGATGTCACCCGCCGGGACGGCGAGCGCTGGATGGCCCGTGTAGCTGAAGGGGCTGAGGTTGCGGAATTCGGGCACCACCCGCTTGAGGACGTCGATCTCGCGCCGCCGGGCCTCCTCGAACGTCGGCGGCTCGGGCAGCGGCGGGGCCGGCGTCATACAGGTCGGCATGGCGAGGACGTCGACCTCGCGCAGGGCGGCGTCGTACGCGCGGATGAACCGCGGCCGCACGTTCTGCGCCTTGGCGTAGACGGCGCCGTGGAAGCGGCGCCGCGACAGTTCGCCCAGGATCCAGCTCATCTTGAGGTATGCGGCGAGCCGGTCGCCGTCCGCCTGCCACATCCTGCCGACGGCGGAGGTGATCGACCTCGGGTAGTAGCCGCGCGCGCCGCCGCCGAAGATCCCGGTTTCGCGGATCATCCGGAAACCCTCGAGCTGGAGGGCGCCGGCCGCCGCGTGCACGGTCCCGTGCTCGGGCGCCGACACCTCAACGACCTTGGCTCCTGCCGCGCGCAGGAGGTCGAGCGCGCGCGTGACGCCGTGGCGAACCCGCGGGTCGATCGGTTCCGCGAACCCCTCCCGCAGGACGCCGACGCGCAGTCCCGAGACGCCGTCGCGCAGTCCCGAGAGGACGTCGAGGGTGTCCGGCACGTCGCGGCCCTGCCGCGGGTCGTAGCCGTCGTAGCCGGCCACCGCCTGCAGCGCGAGGGCCGCGTCCTCGACCGTCCGCGCCAGCGGCCCGATGTGATCGATGCTGGGCTCACCGCCGTACGCGATGCCCATGTGGGACACGAGCCCGAAAGTGGGCTTGTGTCCCACGACGCCGCAGTAAGCCGCCGGATGCCGGATCGACCCGCCCTGGTCTCCGCCGAAGGAGATGTCGACGTCGCCGGTCGCGACCGCGACCGCGGACCCCGAGGACGAGCCTCCTGTCTGGCGAGTCGGGTCGTGCGGGTTGACCGCGTCCCAGTAGTCGCCCAGCCCGCCGCCGACGGACCGTAGTCCGGCGAAGCCGTGGTGGGTGTTCTTGCCGGCGACGACGCCGCCCGCCGCCAGCACGCGGGTGACGACGGTGGCGTCGAAGTCCGGCCGGAAGCCCTCGAGCGTGGCGGTGCCGAAGGTGAGGGGGATCCCGGCGACGGCGACGTGGTCCTTGAACGAGACGGTCTTACCGGCCAGGAGTCCGTCGCCGCCGCCGATCTCGCACCGCCACAGCCAGGCGTTGTAACGGTCCTCCCGCCGTGATGGACGGTGTCCGGGACCGCGCTCGGGGAACAGCAGCGGAGGAGTCTCTTCCTCCATCCGCTCCTGTGCGAAGTCCTCCAGCGCCGCGAGCTGGTCGGTGAGGGTGCCGGCGTAGGCGAGGGCGTCCTGGTCGTCGAGGTGGAGCCCGAATCGCCGGGCGATCTTCTGGACCTCAGCCGGGGTCGGTGGCACGAACATCCGCGTCGCGCCGCCTTAGTGGGTGCCGGTGAGCGCCGGCGGGTCGCAGACGGGCTTGCCGAGCTCGGCGCCGGAGAAGGTCCCGTGTTCGTACGTCGCCAGCCAGTAGCAGTTGACCGGCTGCTGCGGCCGGCCGGGGCGGAAGGTCACCGGCTGCGGGAGGAGGCCGTCCAGAGTCTCGTTCTGGATCGTCCCGTACGCCGTGGCGACGCCCTTGCGGGTGACCTGCGCGGACAGCGACGGGCGCGCGGCCTCCAGGGCCTTCTTGAAGAGCTGCATGGTCGCGTAGGCGGACGTGCCGTGCGGCGTGCCCCATGCGTTCTCGGTGACGTGCCTGTTGGTCATCATCTGCCGGTAGGCCGTGACGGGAGCGTCGTCGACGAACCACGGAAACGCGCTGAGCGCGATCTGGATCGGCACCCCGGGGTCGTTGGCCTTCATGACCTTCGGCCAGACCGAACCGTCGAAGAGGCCCCACTTGCCGTTGTAGCCCTGGGTCCGGCAGTTGGCCACCAGCCGCATCGACGCCGTCGTCGTCAGGCCGAGCATGACGTAGTCGACGCCACGCTCCTTGATCTTCAGACAGGCGGCGGTGTAGTCGGGCGCCGACACCGACAGGGGCAGCGTCCCCACATAGCCCATGCCGAGCGCCTTGCTCGCCTTCTCCGCCACCGGTCCAGCCGCGGCGCAGGAGGAGTTCTCCGCGCAGACCGGGAAGACCGTCTTGGTGCTGCCGATCTCCTTGGCCAGCATCATGCCCATGTTGATCACCGACGGGAACGACGTCGTCAGCGGAAGCCAGTCGGGCGACTTGCCCCACACCGTGGGGGCGTAGCCCATGCCCCCGATCACCGGAATCCCCACCTTGGTGATCGCTCCGGCGACGACGCCCTCGGTCGAGGCATCGTAGAGAGCCATCGCCACGACGCTCTTGTCGTGCGCCATCCGCTGGACCGCCGCGGTCGCGGTCGGGGCGTCGCCCTTCGTGTCCACGATCGACATCCGGACGCGGTGTCCGGCCACCCCGCCGGCGGCGTTGACGGCGTCGGCCCACGCCCTGAGTATCACGGGGGCGCTCTCCTCACCGGTCGTGGTGGGGCCGCTCGCATTGACCAGGACACCGATGCTCACGGTGCCTGGCGTCGACGCGGTTTCCTCTCCGGAGGCCACGCCGTCCTTTCCCCCACAGCCGGCGGCGGTCGCCGTCATCGCCACAATGGCGAGGATGGTCGTCGCCCGGCGCCCCCTGCTCGCGCGCCCGATCTTGGTGTCCATGGCCGTCCCTTCATGAAGATCGGACCGCCGCGTGGCAGCCAGGGCTCTTCGAGTCATCGAACCGGTGAGCGATGAAGCTAACCCACAGCTATCGATTTTTCAATATAAAATCGACTAGCGATCATCGAGTCGATCATGGCGGACCGGCAGGGTGCGGCGGCGCCCGCCCACGAAGTAGCTCGGTTGAAGGCGTGAAAATCGATTTTTGCTTGCAATGTCGATCTCCGATGGATAGCGTGCTCTCATGGTGTTGCGCAATGAAGCGGGTCAGTACGCCTATCTGCCCGGCCTCAGGTTTGCGAGCAGCGGGGTCAAGGCCCTTCCGGGTATGGCGATCGAACAGGCGGTGCTGTCCGAGCCGCTGCCCCTCACCGAGGGGTTCGAGATCATCCGTCGGCATCTCGACGACGTGTGCCGTCCGCTCGCGGCCCTGTGCGGTGTCGAGCTCCGGCTGCCGAAGACGCTGTCGCTCGACAGGTTCGTCGCCTTCAACGACACCTATCTGGCCAAGCTCGACGACTGGGAGCTGGTCAGGGACGGTTTGTCCCCGCTGACCCGGACGAACGTGTCGCCGTCTGCCGGTGCGCCACGGGAGCCGATGGTCGGGGCGTTCTCCTACACTGTGTCGGCGATGTCGCCGTTCGTCTCGTACGTCATCTCCGGCATCGCTGAGCTCCCGATCTCGGCGCAGTTCCCCTCCGGCGTCGTACGGCTCGGCGAGACCGGCCCCGATGCCCTGCTTGAGAAGGCGCGCTGCGTGGTCGACGTCGTCGACACCCACATCCGCTCCCTTGATGTGGACTGGGCCGGTGCCGCGATCCACCTCTATTCCGCGCACGACGTCGCCTACGCGGTCCAGCGAGAGGTTCTGGCGGCGCAGGGGATCACGCCGTCGCAGGGCCTCATGTGGCACGACACCGCTCCGCCGGTGGAGGGCCTGGAACTGGAGATCGACGTCCGCCGCTACAACCGGACGGTCCTGCTCTGGACGTCCGGAACGTCCTAGACCATCGGCCGCGTGCGCCCGCCGCGAGGCCGCGTGCACGGCATGGGCTGATGTCCTCCGGGCACGGCGGGGATGTGATCCAGCGGATGGACCGCCTTGGCCTCCCACGGTGTGACCTTCGATGATCCGCCCTCTGCAGGAGACCGGCGCAGCCGGTGCCGGGGTCGATCCGCTGGTGACGGCTCACGCGCTCTCCTCGATGGTCAGCGGGATGGTGCACGAGGCCCACGTCGCCGGGTAGCCCGGCCCGTTCGAGCGGCTGGTGAAGGCCCTCAACCGGATCTGGGTCAGCCGCGCGGCCGACCCGGCTGGTCAGGTCCGCAGCGAGGCAAGGAAGCGGATCAGCCCCGCGTTGACCTCTTCAGGACGCTCCTGCTGGATCCAGTGACCGCCGCCCTCAACGACGACGTGCTCGCGCAGGTCGGTCAACACCCGGGCCAGTTTCTGCGGGGTCATGAACGCCCCGACCGGGTCCTTGGAGCCGGTGAGGAAGAAGGAGGGCCGGTCGATCGTACGGCCGTCCAGGTGCTCGGTCTTGGCCCAGTTGCGGTCGATGTTCCGGTAATAGTTCAGGCCGCCGCCGAAGCCCGTCATGCGGAAGGCGTCGAGGTACACCTGGAGCTCCGGCTCGCTCAACCATGAGGGGCGCGCCGACCGGGCGTCTGGAAGCGCCGCCCAGTCGGCCGCACGCGTGTACTCCGCGAAGACGGCGCCGCGTGCGTTCCGGGCGAGGATCTGATCGGCGACGCCCGGCTCCTGGAACCAGCACATATAGAAGTCGTCACCGTGACGCCTGCGCAGGATCGACAGGGGCGGGGCCGGAGCCCGGGCGACGGCCGGCACGCTCAGCCCGGCGACGGCGCGCACGCGCTCGGGGTAGGCCAGGGCCAGGTGCCAGACGACGGAGGCTCCCCAGTCGTGCCCAATGAAGATCGCGTCTGCCGCGCCGACGTCGTCCAGTAGGCCGACCAGGTCCGCACAGACCGTTGGCACGTCATAGTCTTCGATGCGCGGCGGACGGGAACTGCCCCCGTACCCCCGCATGTCGGGAGTCATCGTCCGGTATCCCTCGCCCGCGAGCGCGAAGACCTGGTGCCGCCACGAGAAACCCAGCTCGGGGAAGCCGTGGCACAAGACGATGAGGGGCCCATCTCCGTGCTCCACGACCCGCAGTTCGATCCCGTTGGTCGCGACCCGCCGGGAGCCGAGACGTTCCCAGTCGCCGATGTCGGTGAATCGCGGCTTCAGCATCGGCCCGGCCGTTCCGCCGGCGGGGACAGCCGTGGTCCAGGCCTCGTGATCTCCAGTCGGACCCTGTTGTTCATGGCGTTCTCCTTTCGTCTCGCCGGGTCGATCCAGCGGGTCCCCTCGGGTCATATCCCGGCCGCCGCCGCCACGTCGTGGGCCCTGACCACCAGCGACGCGATCTCCTCCTGACTCGGGCAACCTGCCTGGGCCCGGTTCTGGGGCTCCTCGAGCGCACGCCGTAGCACCCCGGCGCCAATGATCGCGGTCTTCCAGAGGCCGAGCGCGTGCCAGAAACCGAGCGCCGCCGGGTCCCGTCCGCTGCGGTCCAGGTACTCCTGGACCAGCTCGTCGCGGGTCGGGAAGCCCGGCAGGATGCACGGAGACGGGCCGCCCAGGGACGCCTCCCCGTTCGCGGGCCAGTACGCCAGCAGGGTGCCCACGTCCGCCAGCGGATCCCCGAGCGTGCACAGTTCCCAGTCCAGAACGGCCGTCACCGAACCCGTCCGGCGAGAGATGATCACATTGCCGAGGTGGAAATCACCGTGCACGAGGGTCAGCTCCCGCTGGACCGGGACGGCCGCCGTCAACCGCGTGGTCAGCTCGTCCAGCAGTGGCAGCTCGCCGGTCTTCGATCGCTCCCATTGCAGCGACCATCGCTTGAGCTGACGCTGCGCGTACGGCTTGTGGCTGGACAACCCCCTCAGGCCGGTCTCGTCGAGGTCGACGGCATGGATCAGCGCCAGCGTCCCGGCCAGCGACAGGCCGATCTCACGCCGCCGCTCGAGGCTCAGGCCCTCGGCGACCGGCAGCCGGTCGACGACCTGGCCGTCGACGAACTCGATCAGGACCAGCGGGGCGTCCTCGACGTCACGCACCCCGTACACCCTCGGCGTCGGCAGGTCTGTGGCCTGGAGGGCGGACAGGATGCGCGCCTCCCGGGCGACATCGTGCGCGGAGGCCAGAAGGTGACCGAGCGGTGGGCGCCGCAGCACCCAGCGGCGCCCCTCGGCATCGGTGATCAGGAACGTCAGGTTCGACTGGCCGAAGCCGATCCGTTCGAACCTGAGCGGCCCGGCGGCCTCGATGCCCAGCGAGGCGATCCACTCCGCGACCTCCTCCGCGGCGAGGCCGATCAGCCCGGCGGCGATCACGCGATCCGTCCCTGGACGTCCGGCGTCCTCCTGCTGATGGCGTCGGAGCTGGTCGCCGCGGGTTCGGTCATCGCGAACACGAAGCGGATCCGGCCACGCGGCAATGGCCTGGACGCAACGCTTGAAACTGACGTCAAGCTCAAACAGTCTCCGGTCACCCTCCGCCGGCCGTGCCGTGTGACTCTCACCGCCATACCTCCGGTAGTCACGGGTGCGCGAACCACCACATGCCCAGGGCGGGCGTGCCGGAAGGTGGTAAGCGGCCACGACCTGATGAGCGGGGCGAACTCCTGGGTCAGCGCCGTGAGGGGGTCGGTGTGGTCGGTCCTGCCGCCGCTGGGCTCGGCGGAGGTGTCGGGGGCGGCGAAGGCGGGTCGCCTTTGTTCGCGCGGATTCGCCTGCACGGTGATGGGGATCATCTGCCTTCTTCTTCGGCCGAGGAGGCGTCGGGCGAGAGCGAGCTGACGTGTTTGCCTGGAATGAGACCGGTTTCCGGGCACGGGTGCGGGATTGCGGTGGATGAGAACCGAGCACTGTCGTCCGCGGGAAACACAGGCGGAATAGAACAGTTCCCGTGACCGTCCCCGGAACAGCACTGAAAGCGGGCTGTTCAGAGCGATTGCCTGGCCTGGTTGCCGTGTGTGAGTTCATCTTCGCTTTCATCCAGACTGCACGGCTGGCCCCGGATTCAGTTGGCCGTCCAGTGTACGTGCGAGTCGTTCAGCCGTTGAGGCGGCGGGAGAACAGCGCCGGTGCGGCAGGAATTGTGCAACGTCACGCTGTTGCAGTCGCTGGCCACATCGGCCAAACGGCCGGGCCGCAAGGCGGAAAGTCGGTACAGCGCCGGGTTCTTTCCCTGCCGGTCAGGGGCCCGTCGGGCCCGATTCCCCGTGCTCTGGCCAACGGTGCTCCCCACATGCTTGGCTGGAAGCATCACGCTGGAGCAACCGGAGCAGAGCAACCATTGTGTTCTCCAAGCGCTCAGCGCTGTGCAATGCTTCCTTCAGTGCCATGAAGGGGTCGGCAGCGTCCCTATGGGTCAGCGCTTCTTCCAACTCCAGTCGCAGCGCGGCAAGCGGGGTGCGCATCTCGTGCGCGGCCTGGATGGCGATCGTCGAGCCGTTCAACGTCATCAGTCTCCGTTCCGCACGGTCGTTGGCCGTCACTTCACTCACTCTCGCTTTCACGAGCCCTCACAACACCCGGGGGACTACCTGTCCAGGTACCTGTTCGGCGCTCCTCAGACGGGGATGGCGAGGCTCCATCGCGGCGGCGAAGTGCCGGCGGGGGAGCTGGCCGAGCAGGCGGGGATGCGGCCGCCGGGGCGGTCCCAGTTCATCGCACCGCCCGTCACGCCCGTCCCGGGCCCCGAGGGGACTTCCCACGTCGATGGCGTCTTCGATGCCATCGACGAGCTCAACGAGGTCATCACCCAAGCCCGCGAATCCGCCGACCCCAAGCTGCGCGCCAAAGTCAAAGGACGCCGCGTGGTCGGCCCGGCACCAAGCAACGGGTCCGTGCCACGCTGCGGGCGGCGTTGAACAAGGCCGTCAAGCAGCGCCTCATCGACATCAACGTCGCCTCCCTGGTCGAGCTGCCCTCCGGCAAGGCGCCCAAAGCAGGACGCCTACATCGGGGCCCCGCGCCCGTCCCGCGTGATGGTCTGGACCCCGGCTCTCACCAAACGGTTCCTGGACCGGGCACGCCGCCACCGGCTGTACGCCCAGTACCACCTGATCGCCTTTCGCGGCCTACGGCGCGGCGAGTCCTGCGGGCTGCGATGGGCCGACCTCGACCTCACCCAGGGGACGGCGGCGATCTGGTGGCAGATCACCCAGATCGGCACCGACACCTTCGAAGACAAACCCAAAACCGCGGCCGGTGAAGCCACCATCAGCCTGGACTCGGCCACCATCAAGGAACTGCGCGCGCACAAGGCCCGGCAGAACACCGAACGCCTCGCCGCAGGGGACGCCTGGACCGAGACCGGATACGTGTTCACCACACCTACCGGCGAACCCGTCGACCCCAACGACGTCACCGAACAGTTCGAGCAGCTGTCCATGGAAGCCGGACTACCACCGGTCCGGCTGCACGACCTGCGGCACGGAGCCGCCACCTTCCTCCTCGCCGCCGGATACGACATGAAAGTCGTGCAGGAGACGCTGCGGCTCTCTTCGATCGCCATCGCCTCTGACATCTACACCAGCGTCCTGCCCCAACTCGCCCGCCAATCCGCCGAAGACGCCGCCGCCATCGTCCTCAATGCGGTCCCTCACCCACCCCGGCAGCCCGGTGGAAACGCCACTGGGCGCCAAACATGACCGCCCTCGCGGTTCAACCAGTTCGGGTGCCAAAGCTGAGGAGCACCGTCGCCACGGTGCAGCCGCCGCCCCCGGTACTTCGGTCGAGGCGTCGTAATGGACCGGCAGGGCCGAGAGTAGCCAGTCGCCAGGAGAAAGTAGCCGCGCGGGGCGGCGTGCTGATCGAGCGCGCCGTCCTGCGGTTCCACTCCCTCCGACCAGGGCTGTGCTCCATCTGCGGTGCGGGCCCCCACCCCGACCAGGACGCGTTCGCGGACCTGGGCGGGCTCGGCTGCGGCGGGCTCGGGAGCGGTGGTGCGGCGGTAGGCGGAGATCGCCGTGAAGGCCAGGGCGGCGAACAGGTAGAGGGCGGTCGCGGCGTCGGTGAGGCTGTTGCTCAGCGTGGCCAGGGTGGCGTCGGGCGGCATGGGTCCTCCTGTCAGTGGTTCAAGGCGTTTCAGTGGTTCAGGGCGGTGCGGTACGAGCGGGCGGCGACGGCGAGGCAGCAGGCGCCGAACGCGGCCGAGCCGGTGAGGCGCAGCGTGATCCCCGTCCAGTCGGGGTGGGGAGTGAGCGCGGACGCGAGGGCGTCGATGTCGTAGGCGAGCGGCATGGCCGCGCGGACCGCCGCCAGCCAGTCCGGGAGCGGCCCGGGCGGGATCAGGCCGACGAACATCACGGCGGTCAGGCCGAGCTGGCCGGCGAGCGCGGCGGTCTCCGGGCGGGTCGGGGCCAGACCGCTGAGCGCGCCGAGCCCGCCGAACGCGACGGCGGAGGACAGCGCGGCCGGGACCAGCACCCACAGGTGGGTGACGGGGAGGCCGAACAGGGCGATCCCGGCGGCCGCGGTCAGGACGACGCCGGGGACGGCGAAGGTGGCGTAGCAGGTGCAGAATCCGAGGACGACCGCGGCGGGACGGACGGGCAGCGTCCCGTAGTAGTCCAGTCCGCCGCCCGCCTTGAGGGCCGCGAGGCGCTGGGCGAGCAGGTTCCAGGCGATGAACGCGACGACCGTCAGGGTCGCCCCCGACACCACTGCGGCGCGGGCCTCCTGTCCGGCCGTTCCGCCGATGCCGCGCAGCAGCGCGAGGATCGCCAGCGACTGCAGGGTCGCGACGATGACGACGGCGCCGCCGCCCGCGCGGGCGCGTCCGAGCTGGGCGGTGTGGACGGTGGCGATGGTCGCGGTCACCGGTGTGAAGGAGCGTGACGTGGACGTCATCGGGCCTCCTCGCCGGTGTCGCAGGAGAGGAGGACGTCCTCCAGGCTCGGCGGGGTCAGGCTGAAGTCGTCGAGCGCCGTGTAGGCGGGCCCGGAAAGGATCTCTGTCAGGGTGCGTCGCGCGTCTTCCACCGGGAGCCGTACCGACCACCGGTTCTCGTGGTCGCGGACATCTCCGCCGAGGTCGGCGGGGGTGAGTGGCGGGGTGTGGCGCCAGGACAGCTGGAGCCGGACGAGGCCGCCGAACCGTTCCTTGAGCCGTGCCGGGGTGTCACAGGCGACGGTTCGCCCCTGGTGGAGGACGAGAACACGGTCCAGGACGCTCTCGGCCTCCAGGACGTTGTGCGTGACCAGCACGATGGCCGTCCCGTCGGCTCGCCGCCGGTCCAGTGCCCGCCAGACCGTGCGGCGGGAGTCGAGGTCCAGGCCGGTGGTGGGCTCGTCCAGCACCAGGAGGGGACGCTGCCCGGCCAGTGCGGTGGCGACCCCCGCGAGCCTGCGCTGGCCGCCCGAGAGCCGTTCCATCCGGGCGTCGGCGAGGTCTTCCAGGCCCAGTTCGGCGAGCAATGCCCCCGACTGCCGGCGCGCGTGGGCGCGAGACAGGCCGCGCAGCCGGGCGGTGGCCTCCACCGCGGTGCGCACGCTCATGTCCGTCAGTGCGGATTCGCTCTGCGGCAGGTACGCCACATGGGCTGCGGCGCGGGCCGCCTGCCCGGTCACCTCGGCGCCACGGATGCGCACCGTCCCGCCAGCCGGACGCAGCAGTCCGACCAGCATCCGCAGGAGCGTCGTCTTTCCGGCGCCGTTGCGGCCCAGAACGCCGAACACCTCGCCGTGCCGGGCGCTGAACGAGACGCCGTCCACGGCGAGGCGTCCGGCGTTCCGGTAGCCGCGGGTGAGGCCGTGCGCCGCGCACGCCGCCGCGACGCCAGGGGCCGGTTCTGCGGGGTCCGTCGTGATCTCGGTCGGCACGGACGCCACCATACAGACACCTTGGTACTACGTCACGTAGTATCAAGACGTTCCTTTGAATGGATGGCCTCTTGCCTGGTCAAAGGTGTGCACGAAAGGAATCGCCTAGCATGCACAGCGTGCCCCGCATCACCGGATCCCTCGATCAGCACCGTGCCGCCATGCGGGAGCGCATCCTCGTCGCCGTCCGGGAGATCATGACCGCCGACGGCGTGGACAAGCTGTCCATGGCCGAGGTCGCCGGACGGTCGGGGGTCAACCGCAGCGTCGTCTACAACTACTTCGCCGACGTCCGCGCGCTCCTCATCGCGCACGCCGAGCACGAGACGGCCCGCTTCACCGAGGAACTGCACCGCGCCCTGGAGAACGCGACCGCGCCGACCGAACGGATCACCGTCTACGTCCGGCGGCAGCTCGCCGACTTCGCCGCCCACCCCCAGCCCGCCGGACCAGAGCTCGCCACCCTGCTCGGCCCGGACGGCTACAAGGAGATGCACGCCCACGTCGGCCCGCTCGGACGCCTCCTCACCGAGATCATCCAAGAGGGCGTGGACGCCGGCGAGTTCGCTCCCTGCGACCCCGCCGGCACCGCCCACCTCGTCCACGCCTGCCTCGGCGCCGAGCGATACCCGCTCGGCCAGGGCACCCGGGACCTGGACGAGACCATCGACCGCGTGACCACATTCGTCCTGCGAAGCCTCGGCGCCACCTGACACCGCCGGCCGCCGTGATCGAATCTGGAGTATCGGCTTGGCCGCGTTGATCGCATCGTGTGGGGCGAGATGTGCGATGACGCGGTGGATCGCGCTCAGTTGGGGTGGGTGCTGTGACGAGTCCACGAGTAGTGCGAGGGCGCGGTTCCAGGGTCCGTCTGTTTCGGCTGGTTGGCGGGCTTGCAGGGCCTGGTAGGCCCTGTATCGGTGGTGGCCGTCGGCGATGAGCGCTCGCCGTCCGGTGAGGTCGTCGGCGATGGCTGAGAGCCGCGTCCGGTCGGTGAGGCGCCATATGCGGTGGGCGGCGTTGTTCACGGTCTTGGCGGTGAACAATGGCCTGTTGTTGTCGGCGATGTCGTCGACGATATGTGAGGCGCAGCCGCCACCCTGATAGAGGAGCAGGATGGGTTCCAGGTTCGCCTGTATGGCTTCCACGAAGGCCAGTCGGTCTTGAACTAAGCCGGGGAAGACGTCTTCGTGGGGGCAAATGGTCCGGGTGCTGTCGTCGTGGAGGGCGAGCGCGCCGATGAGCCCTCGTTGCAGGACGCCTTGCGCGATTTGTTGCTCAATAGACGTACAAGGTGGGTTCAGTGTCGGTGATGAGCGTCTGGTCGGCCAGCCAGCGCCGCAGCGTGAGCGCGGCGTGCCGGTAGCGGTCGGCGGCGGCCAGTTCGTTGTTGGGGAGAAGCAGCCGCGCGGCATTGCGTGGTTCAGCGGTCAGGAGTTGTGCCGAGGCTCCGATCTCCAGCAGATCCAAGGGCGGGCAGGTCACCGCCCCCAGATCCGATACCGCGGTCGGGCAATAGCGCACCCCGCGAAACGGGGCCAGGGTCAAGCCTTGGAGATCGGGCGTGTTGAACATGAATTCGTTGCCTGCCAGAGCATCGGCTTCAGCCGAGCAGAGATCGTGGTGGTGACATACGGGCGCGTTAAGCAACGCTTTCCGCGTGTGCCGGAGACGAGGAAAGCAGCCTGGTGAACTGTCCGGTGTCGATGTTGCCGCCGGAGATGATGACGCCGACGCGCCGGCCGGGCAGTCGCAGGCGGCCGGAGAGCAGTGCGGCGACGGCGAGTGCGCCGGTGGGTTCGGCGACGAGTTTCATCCGGTCGAACAGGAACACCATGGCGTCGAGGATCTCCGCGTCGGTGACCGTGATGACCTCGTCCACATGGCGGCTGTTGATGGCGAAGGTGAGTTCACCGGGAACCTCGCCGGTCACTCCATCGGCGATGGTGCGCGGGACCGGGATGCGAATGCGCGTGCCGGCGCGCAGTGATCGACGGTTCTTGTCGCCCGCCTCTGTTTCGACGCCGATGGCGCGGGTTTCGGGGCTGAGGGAGGCCAGCACGGTGGCGCATCCGGCCAGTTGCGCACCGCCGCCGATCGGGACGACCAGCGCGTCCAGCCCGCCGACCCGGCCGAGGAACTCGATCGCGACGCTGCCCTGCCCGGCGATCACATCCGGATGATCGTAGGGCGGGATCAAGGTCAGGCCGCGGTCGGCCGCGAGCGCGTCGGTGATCGCGAAACGGTCGTCGGTGTAGCGGTCGAAGGTCACGATCTCCGCGCCGTAGGCGAGGGTGGCCATGCGCTTGGCCACTGGGGCGTCCTCGGGCATGACGATCAGCGCAGTGGTGTCGAGCATTCTGGCCGCCAGTGCCACAGCCTGCGCGTGGTTGCCGGAGGAGAAGGCCACGACGCCATTGCGGCGCTGACCGGGGGTGAGGCGGCTGATGGCGTTGTAGGCGCCGCGGAATTTGAACGATCCGGCCCGCTGGAGGTTCTCGCATTTGCACCACACTGTCGCGCCTGTGCGCTCGTCGAGGGCACGGGAGGTGAAGACCGGCGTCTGGTGGGCCACATCGGCCAGCCCGCTGGCCGCGCGTGCGACGTCGTCGAAGGTGATCGGTAGTTGGATGCTCATCGGGGTTGCTGCTCCTTGACCGCGGGGGTGGACGCCGGCGGGTGGACGGCGCGGTCCGCTTCGCCGTGGGGTGCGAGGGTGGGGGCGAGGGCGGCCAGCGCCGTGGTGCAGGCGGCTCCGGTCGCGGCCAGGGCGATCCAGGGGAGCGCGGGCAGGTTCCATGCTTCCCCGAGGTCCCAGACCGCGCCGGTGCCGAGGTTGCCCAGCGTGATGCCGATGCCGGACAGGGTGTTGTAGAGCCCGTAGTGGGTCGCGACGAGCCGGTCGCGGGCGAGCGTGACGATGGTGTCCATCTCGAAGGGGTAGGTCAGGATGGTGCCGCCGGTCAGCAGGATCGTGGAGACCAGGGTCGGCAGCATCCAGGCGAGTCCGTCGCCGATCCCGACCGGTCCGGCCGGGCGCAGGTGCGCGGTGAGTATCAAGGGCAGGAACGCCGCGCTCATCATTGCCAGGCCGAGGACGATAGCCCGGTGCGAACTCCACCGGTTCTTCGCCCAGGCGGTCAGGCGGACCTGTCCGATGACGGCGACGATCGCGGAGATGGCGAACAGCGCGGTGCTGCCGGCCTGTCCCGCCTCGTCGCCGAGGACGTGTGCGGCCTGCAATGGCAGCGCCAGATAGATCTGCGACGACAGGACGTAGGAGCCGATCATCGCCACCGAGAACAGCATGAAGCTCCGGTTGCCGACCACCTGCCGCCAGTCCGCCGCGACACTGCCGAACGTTCCGGCCCGCTTCCCCGATTCGGGTCCCGGATCGGGCGGCGCGGCGGGCAGCCACAGGGACTGGACGATCGTCAGAACCGCGAACACCGTGGCCGCGACGAGGCAGACCGCGCGGAAGTCCATCGACAGCAACAGCAGGCCGACCAGTGGGCCGACGAAGATCCCGGCCTGGTAGAAGACGTTGAAGATCGCGAACGCCTCCACGCGCCGTTCGCCCGCCTGGTCGGCGACATAGGCGCGGACGGCCGGGTTGAAGAACGCCCCGGCCAGCCCGGTCGCAATCGAGGCGATGAGCAGGCCGGGCAGGTCGTCCACCAGGCCCAGCATCGCGAAACCAACGAAGCGCAGCGCGCAGCCGGCGATGATCATCGGCTTGCAGCCGAGCCGGTCGGCCAGGGTGCCGCCGACCAGGAACATGCCCTGCTGGCTGAGGGTGCGGACGCCCAGCACCAGGCCCACCGTCCACGCGGCCATGCCCAGCCCGGACGACAGGTGGTTGGCCAGGTACGGCATCAGCATGTAGAAGCCGAGATTGATGCCGAGCTGGTTGATCAGCAGCAGCCTGATGCACCCGTTGAACGATGCGAACTGCTGGAAAGTGGCTTTCATCGCTGCCCCTCGGCGCGCAGGGTGTCAGGTACGCCGTCGCGCCGGTGCTGGACGGTGAGGGGGTCCACGACAGTCTGGCAACGGGTCCAGCGGGTCGCCTGGGGACGGGT
>NZ_VCKW01000189.1 GCF_005889715.1 Actinomadura soli | reverse complement strand
GGGTTGCGTGCCACGACCTCGACCTGGGTGGGCCGGACGACGCGGACCCGGACGACCCGGTAGACGAACCAGCCGGTGCGGGTCTCGGCGACGACGGGGTCGCCGGCGCGGAGCCGGTCCAGGTTCCAGAACACCGACGGCATGCGGTGTCCGGCGACCGCCACGTTGCCGAGGTCGCCGGGCTCGTCGGCGCCCGGATAGCGACCGGGGCCCCGCGCCAGCGCGCCCGGGGTGACGCCGCTGACCACCACCCACCTCTTGCGCAGGCGCGGGACGTGCAGCCGTCCGACCGGCTGGCCGGGACGGGGCGGGGCCGACAGCGCCCAGAGGCGTTCGAGGTCGTGGTCCAGCCGGCGCTGGGCGCCGTCCAGCTCCCACGCCCGGCCCCAGAACTCATAGGCCACGAAAAGCAGGACGGCCATTCCGAGAGTGGCGAGGATCTCGCCGAAAGTATGGAGCCGGTTACCCCGGCGGGAGGTCGCGGCCGGTACATTAAGGCCAGATGAATGGCCGTCAAAGGCACGACGGCTCGGCGGTGGATAATTCATGCGAGCAATTCCCTCTCCAGGGCGAACGATCAATAATCGCATCGTCGCAATTCACATAATCATCCACAATCCCTGTTGACCACCACCGTTCGGGGCCGGACGAATGGTCCATTCGGCTTTCCCCCCGCTGCCCGGCCGGACGGAATGTTCACGCAACGGACTTAAGCGGTTCACCGGCGACGTTCCGGAGATCCGCGCCCGATGTTTTCCGTGCAGAAAGAGGTCGGAGATGCATAACCAGCTGCCCCAGCTCGGCCGGGGGCTGGTGGCCATGGGATCCGCGCTGATCGTGACCGGCCTGGCCACCGGCGCCGCGGCCGCGCTCGCCGACGCGCCCGGCGCTCCCGCCGCCGCGCCCGCGGCGGTCCAGAGCCCGGTCGCGGCCGGTCACCTGGACTGGCGCCGGGACGTGCCGTCCCAGCGCCCCCAGGCCCCGAGGAGCGAGGACGAACCGAAGGTCACCGCCGGCGACGGCGCGACACTGCGCCCCGATGGAACGATCCGGTTCCCGGTCGGCGCCGGCGGCTACGACGCCGCCTCGGGCTCGGCGACGGTGACCTACTGGGGAACCGCGACGTTCACCTACCCCGGCCGCACCGTGACGCTGCGGAATCCGGTGATGACCGTCAACCGCTCGGCGGCCACCGTCAAGGCCCAGCTCGGCGAGGGACCGAACGCGGGCGCCACGCCGTCGCCGGACGCCCCGTCCGACCTGCTCACCCTGCGCACCTCCGGCCTCCCGCCGGTGGTCTCCGGACCGACCGTCACCTGGAACGAGGTCCCGGCCGACCTGACGGCCGCGGGTCAGCAGGCGCTCGGCGACGACGGCGGCACCGGCGAGGTAACGGTCGCGCTCACCCTGGCGCAGGCCGCGCCGGCGGCGACGCAGCCCGGCCCGCGGGCCCTCGCGGCGACCACGCCGGCCACCACCGCGTCCCCTACCGGCACGTCCACGGCAACGCCGACGGCGCAGCCGACCGACTGCGTCACGCCCGCGCCGACCGGCAGCGCCCCCGGCACCGCGAGCCCGTCCACGACACCGCCCGCGAGCACGGCCGCGACACCGAGCGGCTCGGCGTCGCCCAGCACCACGCCGACCGGCACCGCTTCGCCAGGTGCCACCGACTGCCCGACCACGCCGGGCTCGCCGGGCGGCCCCGGCGAGGCCGCGGACAACGGGCCGGGCGGCGGAAACGGCTCACTGCCCAAGACCGGGGATTCCTTCATGATTCCGCTCACCCTCACGGGCGGGGCGATGGTGACCCTCGGCGGCGGCTCGATACTCGTCGCCCGGCGCCGCCTGGTCTCGTGGGAATGACGCCGATCGAACCGATTACCGAACCGATTACCGAGTAACCCCGGGAAAACCCTGGGTGACCCCCGGAGAATTGCACGGCTCGCCCAGAGCTTCCACATCCGGCCGGCCGCTCACCACCGCGCAACCGGTGAGCGGCCGACGGAGCCATACCGGCACGCGCCCCCCGCTCTCGCACCACGGTCCACACCCGGCTCGACGGGTCAAGGGCACCGCTATTCCACAGAGACGAGAGTAGGATCGAGATGCGTTTTGTGCGCTATCGCACGGCGGACGGGCTGGTCTTCTGGCGGTTTCTCACCGGCAACCACCGCATCGTCGCGATCTCCCCCAAGGGCTACCCGGACGCGGAGGAGACCGCGAACGCGATCCGGACCGTCCAGGCGTGCTCCCCGGCGGCGCCGATCGACTTCAGCAGCGACCGCGGCGGCATGTGGACCTGGTCCATGCGCGTGGACGGCAAGATCGTCGCGACCAGCGCGCACCCCTACGGCCGGCGCCGGGAGGTGGACTCGGCCGCGGCGCGGTTCCGGCTGCTGGCCCCCACGGCCGTCATCGACGAATGGGTGGGCGGACGCGGCGACCAGCGTCCCCGGCGCCGCGGGGAGTCGAGCGTCATGCGGGTCTGAACCCTCCACCGCCCGAGAACGCCCCAGCGTGAGGAGAACGACTGCCCGGCTCGCCCCCGAAGGACCAGGGACGAGCCGGGGAGCAGCGGGGATCAGCCGGAGGTCAGTACGCGCCCCGGCCTCGCAGCACCGCTCCCGCCGTCTTCCAGAGGATCGTCAGGTCGGCGGCGATGGACCAGTTCTCGACGTAGTACAGATCGAGCCGGACGGCGTCCTCCCAGGACAGGTCGGACCGTCCGCTCACCTGCCAGAGCCCGGTCATGCCCGGCGGCACGAGAAGCCGCCGGACCGCGTCCTCGCCGTACCGCGCGACCTCGTCCGGCAGCGGCGGCCGGGGACCGACGAGGCTCATCTCGCCCTTGACGACGTTGAGCAGCTGGGGAAGCTCGTCGAGGGACCAGCGGCGCAAGAACCGGCCGGCCCGCGTGATGCGCGGATCCGCACGGATCTTGAACAGCACCCCGTCGCTCTCGTTCGCCGCCACCAGGGCGGCCCGGCGCGACTCGGCGTCGACCGCCATCGTCCGGAACTTGTACATGGTGAACTCCCGGCCGTCCCGGCCCACCCGGCGCTGCCGGAAGATCGCCGGCCCCCGGCTGTCCAGCCGGACGGCCACCACGATCACGGCCAGGACCGGGGCGAACAGCGCCGTCAGCGACAGCGCGAGCACGCAGTCGGCGGCGGCCTTGAGGACCCGCCGCGGCCCGCCCAGCTCCGGTTCCTCGACGTGGATGAGCGGCAGGCCCGCGACCGGCCTGGTGTGGATGCGCGGCCCGGCGATGTCGGCGAGGGCGGGCGCCACCACGAGATCGACCCCGCTCGCGTGCAGTTCCCAGCCCAGCCGCCGCAGCGCCGCGGGGCTGAGGCCCGCCGACGCGGTCACCGCGACCGTGTCCGCGTCCAGCCTGGTGATGGCCTCGCGGATGGCGGCGGGCGTCCCGGCGAACGGCACGTCGTCGAAGAGGACCGGGGCCGCTTCACTGTCCGGGAGGCACACGCCGACCACGTGGAACCCGGTGTAGGGCTCGCTGCGGAACCGGCGGATCAGCTCGGCCGCCGGTGGGCCGCCCCCCAGGATGAGGACCCGGTGCGACCAGTCCCGGTGGGTCGTGCGCCTGCGATGCAACCGCCTGCGGGCCGCGTACCGTCCCGCGAGCAGGCCGAACGTGCCGATCGCGAAGGCCGCCCCGACGAACCCGCGGGCGAGCGGGAGGCCGGTGAGATAGCAGGTCGTCGCGACGAGGGCCGCCAGGCCGAGCCCGCCGTTGGTCACCCTCCGGTACTCCTCGGCGCCGTATCCGACGACCTTGGGGTCGTAGGCGCGCGTCAACCGCAGCGCGAGCAGCCAGAACGCGAAGAGCCCGAGCGCGAGCGACGGGTACGGGACACCGGAGACCGCCGGAGCCCGCCAGCCGAACCGTCCCAGGTAGGCGGCCGGGACGACGACGGCGAGGATCCCCACGTCGAGCGCGAGCACGATCCGCGCGTAGGCGGCCGGCCACGGCCGCCGGCCCCCGTCCCGCGCACGCTCGCGCAGCGGTGCCCGAGGGCTGAGGGCGATCTGCTCGGTCGTCATCGCTCCCCCTTGGCTCGGGCGGCCTCAGCGTTCGCCGGGCAGGCCCGCGACGGCCTCCGAAGCGCCCTCCGCCAGAGCCGCCGGTGTCGCGGACGACGCCGCTGCGGACGACTCCGGTGCGGACGACTCCGGTGCAGACGACGGCGGTGTCGCGGGCGCCGGTGTCGACGGGACGCCCAGGGCGTTGCGCCGGAGGGTGTCCGGCGGGGCGAGGAGCGTCCGGTAGAGGTGTTCGAGCGCATCGGCGGCCGCGTCCCAGGAGAAGCGGCGCAGGACCTCCTCGCGGCGGCGGGCCGCGCCCTCGTGCTCGCTCGTCCGGTCGGCCAGCACCTTGCCGAGGACGTCCCGCAGGTCCGCCGCGTCCCCGGGACGGAAGATCCGCGCGCCGGGGGCGTCGGAGCCGACGACCTCGAGGTGCGGGGCGATGCCGCTGACGACGACGGGCGCCGCGTGCGAGAGGGCCTCCAGGAGGGTGAGCGGCATCCCCTCCAGCACCGACGGCTGGACGAAGGCGGCGGCGTGCGCGTAGAGCGCGGCCAGTTCCTCCCCGTAGACATAGCCGAGGAGCCGGACGCGCCGGTCGGCCCCGGCCATGTCCTCAAGGCGCCGCACGTAGTCCGCGGTGAACGACGTCCCTCCCGCGATCACGAGGTCGGTGTCGCCGTCCAGCCCGGCGAAGGCGTCGATCAGCAGGTCGGGGGCCTTCTCCGGGACGAGCCGCCCGACGAACAGGACGTATCGCCCCGGCCGGAGCCCGCGGCGGACGACGGCGTCCTCGGGCGGCGGCGCGGACGGGCGTTCCACGCCGTTCGGAATCCGCACCGTCAGGCCCCGGCGTGCGCGCGCGTACTCCCCCTCCACCTCTTCGGACACCGCGACCACGGCGTCGGGCACCCGTTCGCTGGCGCGCCGGGCGGTGCGCAGCACGCCCTGGGCCGCGCGTCCCCACTTGGCGCGCCGGTCGTCGAACCCGTGCACGGTCTGGACGACCCGGGCACGCGACAGATAGCGCGGCAGCGGAGAGCAGAGTCCGGGGCCGAGCGCGTGGTAGTGGACGATGTCGTGACGCCGCGGGAGGGCGGCCAGCGTGCAGGCCATGCTGTGCACGATCGCGTCCAGGTGCTTGGAGCTGAGCGTGGGAACGTGGCGCAGGCGCATCCCCTCGTAGGAGTCCCGCCGTTCCGGGACGTAGCCGGGCCGGCAGTAGACGGTCACCTCGTGGCCCTTGAGCGCGAGCCGGCGGCCCAGGTGGGCGACGTGGTGCTCGACCCCGCCGTAGGTGGCGGGCACCCCGCGTTGCCCGATCATGGCGATCCGCAACGGCCGTTCGTCCAAGGGCGCTTCGGAATGCGACAAGGTACGCATTGACGGTCTCCCCATCGGGTGGTGACACGGCGGCCTTTCCGGCCCGCTCACCGCGGAACTCTAGGAATGCGTCCGCCCGGAATTGAACAATCGAGAGCCGCATTCGTCGCGCGGACGTCGCGCGTTCAATGAGAAAAGCCGGTCTTCGCCCCGCCGACGTCGGGCGTTAACGCAACGCCAAAAGCGCTGGTCACACGATCAACATTTTTCCACGCGCCACCTTCGCGCCATCCCGCGTTAACGCCACTCAACCCGTTCTCCATCTTTACCGTCCTTAGGCTGATGGGCCTGATAATCACCACCTGCGGAGCATCACCACGAAGCGGGGACACATGAAATTCGGTATTTCCGTGGCGCACGTGACCGCCGGCTCGGTCCTGTTCGGCGGGCTGACCGCCGTGCCCGCATGGGCGGCGGACACGGCCGCGCCGGACGCCACCATCGACCGGCCCGCCCTGCACGACGAGGTCTTCGGGCGTACCGGGCTGACCTTCGCGGGGACCGCGACCGACGACACCGGGGTCGCCTCGGTCGGCATCGCCTTCCAGGACCGGGTGAGCCGGCTGTGGTACCGCCCGGACGGCACCTGGGGCCCCTACCACCGCTTCACCGCAGCGCTGGCCGTCCCGAACGCCGTGAAGTCGGCCTGGTCGTACACGTGGACGCCGCCGTCGGCCGGCGCCTACACGGTGCAGGTCGTCGCGAAGGACACGGCCGGGCATCCCGACGCCGTCCTGCCCTGGCGCCGGTTCGACGTGGACACCTCGCCGCCCGACACGGTCATCAGGACACCGGCGGCGTCCAGCACCACCATCCGCCGGGGCCAGACCGCCACGATCAGCGGTTACGCCCGCGACGACCACGGCGTCCTGTACGTCTACAAGGCGATCCAGAACCGCGCGACCGGCAAGTGGCTGCGCACGGGCGGGACCTGGGGGGCCATCATGTGGCACCGGCTGCCCGTGCTCAGGCCGGGGGCCACGCTCACCGACTGGAGCTTCGGCCAGGGCATGACGGTGAGCGGCTCGTTCCTGATCCAGGTCCGCGCCTCCGACCGGGCCGGCCTGGTCGACCCCACCCCCGCGTCCCGCGTCTACACGGTCACCGGCTGACCATGCGGCACGATCCGGCGACCGCCGAGCCGTCCTCCGCCCGTCCCCCGGCCATGGCCGCCGCCGCGCCGGGCGACCGGCGGGTCACGGTCCTGCACGTGACCGGCACCGGGCGCAGCGGCAGCACCCTGCTCGGCGGGGTGCTCGGCCAGGTCCACGGCTTCTTCAACGTCGGCGAGCTCGGCTTCCTCTGGGAGCGCGGGCTCGCCGCGCACGGCGGCTGCGGCTGCGGCGAGCCGGTGCGCCGGTGCGCCGTGTGGGCGGAGATCCTGACCCGGGCCCTCGGCGGCACCGACGGCCCGGAGGCGGACGTGCTGCGCCGGATGCACGCGGGCACGACACGCGGCCGGGACGTGCAAGCCCTGCGGATCGCCCGCAGGCTGCCCAGGCCGTACGGGCCCGCGATGGACGAGTACGGCACGCTGCTGGGCCGCGTGTACACCGCGATCGCCGAGGTGACCGGCTGCCGGGTGGTGGTCGACACGACCAAGCCCGTCACCTACGGCCACCTCCTCGACCGGCTGACCGGCCTGGACGTGCGGATGGCGCATCTCGTCCGGGATCCGCGGGCCGTCGCCTGGTCCTGGCTGCGGGTCAAGCCGGGGGCCGCCGCGGACGCGATGGCGAGGCGTCCCGCGCTGGTGAGCGCCCTGCTGTGGCGGGCCGGGAACGCCGCGGCGGCCGGCCTGTGGGGACAGGACGCGGATCGCTACCTCGCCGTCCGGTACGAGGATCTGATCGCCGACCCGGAGCCCTGGCTCGCGGCGATCGTACGGCTCGCCGGCCCGGGCGATCCCGACCTGCCGCTCGTGGACGCGCGCACCGCCGTGCTCGCGCCGACCCACACCGTCGCGGGCAACGTCGACCGGCACCGGTCGGGACGGGTCGTGTTCCGGCTCGACGACGAATGGCGGCGGGCGATGCCACGGAACCAGCGCCGCGTGGTGGAGGCGGCGACGTTCCCGCTGCGGCTGCGCTATGGCTACCGGGGCGGCGCCGGGAGCGGTGAATGACGGGGGCACCAGGGTTTCGCGCGATGTTCCGCGGGCTGGCCGTCGTTCTCGGGTGCGCACTGGTCGCGGCGGGTTGCACGACGCAGGAACGCGAACGCGCCCCGGGGCCGCTCGGCGGCCCGCACCCGCCGCCCGCCGGGACGTCCGCACGGCTCGTCCAGCCGTTCGGGGTGAAGTGGAACGGTTACGCGTATCCGCCCCGGTACGGGCCCGTGATCGACTCCTACCGGGGCGGCGGGACGTTCCACGACATCACCTGGTGCGGAGTGGAGCGGGCCCGCGGGCGGCAGCGGTGGCAGGCCGAGGACAAGGTCGTCGACGACGCGTTGCGGCGCGGCTACGAACTCCTGGTCCGCATCCGGATCGGGTCGTGCTGGGCGAGCGGCCGGGCGCCCTCGTCCGCCCCCCGGATCTCCGCCTCGTACCCGCCCGCCGACCTGGACGCCTACCGCGGTTTCGTCCGCTCCCTCGTGACCCGGTACGCCGCCAAGGGCGTCCACCTGTACGCGATCGAGAACGAGATCGACACCGTCAACCATTGGGGTGCCGACCCCGCCGCCTACCCGCCCGTGGCGCGGGCCGGGGCCGCGGCCGTCCGGGACGCCGACCCGCGCGCCAGGCTGGCGGACGCGGGCCTGTCCAGCTCCGGCTACGGCCTCGCGGTGGCGAAGGCATGGGCCGACGCCGGACGGCAGAGGCCCGCGGTGAGCTTCTACCAGGCGTTCTACGAGCGGCGCCGGAACGGGCGGCTCCCCGAGGTCTGGGACGGGAACGGCTTGCGGGCCGCCTTCGCGTCCTCCACCGGGCGCCGGATCCTCGCGGCGCACGAGGCCGTGACCGGCCTCGACAAGGCCCGGGTCTTCGACATCTACCAGCTCCACTACTACGACCCCTGGCGGCTGGCGGGGCACGTCGTCGACGAGATCCGCAGACGCGTCCCGCCGGGCATGCCGATCGAGGCATGGGAGGCGGGCTCCTTCTGGCCGGGCCCGGACTACGACGCCGCCGGGCACGCCGGGGAGACCGTCCGGCTCGCCTCCGACCTGCTGGCGCGGGGTGTGCGGCGGGTGGTCTACCTGCCGCTGTTCCACACGCCCGGGGCCGTGGCGCCGAAGGAGACCTGGCGGGGCCTGTACGCGGCCGACGGCACCGCCCGTCCGGCCGCCGAAGCGCTGCGGCGGCTGCGCGAGTCGACCGGGTCGGGGACGTGGCGGCCCTACGACCGCGCCGGGCTGCGCGGCGCCGCCGTCGACCGGGGACCGTCCACGACCCTCGTGCTGTGGAGCGCCGACGGGCGCGCCCGGCGCCTCACGGCCCCGCCGGGACCCGCCGCCGAGATCGTCCCGCTGCCGGTCGGTGAGCCTCGGACCTGGGACGACGGCGGGCTCGAACTAAGCGCCGACCCGGTCGTCATCTCCACCCGGACCCCGCTCCCGGCCACCCTCGACTGGCTGAACGGAAACGCCGGATGACCGTCACCGATCGCGCGCCGCGACGCTTCGGCACCGCCCTCGCCCTGTGCGGCGCGGCCGCCCTCGCCGTGAACACCGGAGCGGGCATCGCCTCGGGGGCGGGCCGGGCGTCGATCGTGGCGCCGCTCGCCGTCGCGGCGGTCGCACTGCTGGGCCTGCTCGCCCTCATCCGGTTCGCCGCGTTCGTCCTCGCCGTGCTGCTCGTCCGCACTGCCCTGGACGCCGCCAAGCTGGACGGCGAGCTGAACACGACCGGGGAGGCCGCGAGTTCGGCCGTGCCCGGCTGGCTGGACCCCGGCGCGATCCTCGGTGTGGGGTTCGCCGTCATCGGCGTCGCCTGGCTGGCGGCGCAGCCGCCCCGCCGCGCGCGGACGCGGACCGTCATGGCGCTGCCCGCCGCCGCGGTCGCCATGGTGGCGGCGTCGGCGTTGAGCCTGGTCGGTGGCCGGGCGACCGGCACAGCGGCCGGCGTGGCCGCCGGGGAGGTCATGCGGCTGGCCGCGATGGCCGTCATGCTCCTGGTCGTCGAGCGCCTGGTGTCGGACGACCAGCACCGCCGGGTTCCGCTGCTCGCGGCGGTCGTCGCGTCGGCCGTCGCACCGGTGGCGACGACCGTCTACCAGGTCGGCACCGGTAACGGGCTGCTCGACGTGCACGGGATCCTGCGACCGCACGGGACGTTCTGGCATCCCAACGTCCTCGGCGTGTACTCAGCGCTCATGCTGACCGTCGCGGTGGCGCTCCTCCCCCGGCTGAGCGGGCGGCTCGGCTTGAATCCGCGCACCGGGCTCGTCCTGCTGACCTGCGGGCTCGCGGTCGCACTCGTCGCCAGCCACACACGAGGGGCGTGGCTGGCGGCGGTGGCCGGGCTGGCGGTCGTCGCCGTCCTCACGGGACGGCGGCTGCTGCTCGTTCTCGGCGTGGCCGTGCTCCTCCCGCCGCTCGCGCTGCCGTCGGTCCGGGCGCGGCTGACCGATGCCGCCGGCTCCGCGCCTGGCGCCCCCGAGAGCTCTCTGACCTGGCGCTTCGAGCACTGGGGCCAGGTGCTCGACCTGATCGGCGGCAATCCGGTGACCGGGCTCGGGCCGGGGGCGGCGCGAACGGCGCTCGGCAAGGAGGTGCACAACGACTACCTGCGGGCGCTCGCCGAGACCGGGTTCGTCGGGCTGCTGGCGTACCTGGCGCTGCTGGCCGCGTTCGTGCTCACGGCCAGGGCCGCGCTCCAGGCCACCGCCGACCTCCAGGCCAGCACCGACCTCCAGGGCAGCGCCGGGCCCCTTCAGGAGGGGGCACTCGATCGCGGGGTGGCGGCCGGCTTCGCCGGGGCCGTGGCCGTCCTCGCGGTCTTCGCGATCGCCGACAACGTCATGACCACGGTCGCCGTCCAGTGGTACGTGGCCGCGCTCGCCGGGATCGCCCTGGCCATCATCCGTGCGCGGGACACGGACGAGCCGCCCGTCCCCGCCCCGCCGAACGCCCCCGGAGGGCGACCATGAGGGTGCTGCACATCAACAAGTTCCTCTACCGCCGCGGCGGCGCCGAGGCGTACATGCTGGACGTGGCCGCGATGCAACACGAGCGGGGGGACGCCACGGACTTCTACGCCATGGACCATCCCGACAACATTCCCTCGCGATACGCCGGGCACTTCCCGTCCCACCTTGAGATGAACCCGCTGCCGCCCGGGGTGGCGGGCAAGATGAAGGGGGCGGGCCGCATGATGTGGTCGGTCAGCGCCCGGCGCGGGCTGGCCGAGGTGATCGCCGGGTTCCGGCCGGACGTCGCGCACCTGCACAACGTCTACCACCAGCTCTCCCCGTCGATTCTCGCGGCGCTGCGGACAGCCAAGGTGCCGACGGTGATGACGCTTCACGACTACAAGCTGGTGTGCCCCTCGTACACCATGCTCGCGCACGGCCGTCCCTGCACGGCGTGCGTCAGCGGCGGGCTGCGCCAGGCGGTGGCGCGCCGCTGCAAGGGCGGCTCGCTCCCGGCGAGCGCGGCGGTCGCGGCCGAAACCTGGCTGCACCGGCGGCTCGGCGCGTACGACCAGGTCACCGTGTTCATCTGCCCGAGCCGGTTCCTGGCGGAACGGCTCACCGAGGCGGAGGTCTACCGCGACCGGCTCCAGGTGCTCGACCATTTCGTCCAGGCGCCCGCGCATGCCGCGCCGTCCGGCTCGGACCCGGGCGGGCGGCTGCTGGCAGCGGGGCGGCTCAGCGCCGAGAAGGGGGTCGACACCGCGATCCGGGCGGCCGCCCTCCTGCCGGACGGCGTGCGGCTCGACATCGCCGGGGACGGCCCCGAACGGCAGGCGCTGGAGAGGCTGGCCGAGGACGTCGCCCCCGGACGGGTGACGTTCCACGGCCGCCTCCCCCGGCACGAGGTGGAGGCGCTCATGCGGTCCGCGGCGGCGCTGCTCGTCCCGTCCCGGTGGTTCGAGAACCAGCCCATGATCATTCTTGAGGGCTTCGCGTGCGGGGTACCGGTCGTCTCGACACCGCTGGGCGGCATCCCCGAGCTGATCACCGACGGGGTCTCCGGACGGCTGGTCCCGCCGGACGAACCGGCCGCGCTCGCGGCGGCGGCGCACGGCTATGTAGGAGACGCGTCCGCACGGCGGTCGGCGGGAGAGGCGGCCCGCCGGATCGCCGCGGAACGCTTCTCCCCCGAAAGGCACCTCGCCGGACTGGACGAGCTGTACGCGAGAGCCGGAGCCCCCGGCCCCCTTTGACCGAAGCGAATCCCGGCGTCAGGGACGAACGGCCGGAAGGTTGATCTCGACGACCCCGTCCGGCACCGGAGCGGCGCTCTTTCCCGATCCATTTCCGGCGCGCTTTCCGCCGTCCTGGCCACTGTCGGCCTTTTCGGTGCTCGCCGGAGTGAGGACGAGCCGATAGGCGAAGGTGCCGGACGTACTGAAAGTGCGGGCATAGGCACCGCCCGGCGCGATCGGCCCGGACGGGGCGGTGCCGTCCATCAGCCGCACCTCCCGAGGGGCGGACGACTCGTTGCGCCACGTGATCCGGTCACCCGGCCCGGCGATGACGCGCCGCGGAACCGGCCCGGCGTCGGTGAGCCGCACCGTCCGCCCGGCCGCGACCTCGGTGGACACGACCCGGGGCAGCGTCTTCGTCTCCGGCTCACCGGAACCGCAGGACGCGGCCCACGGCGACGCCACCAGCAGTCCGGCGAGCGCGATCGGCACCTTTCTCATGTCAACGGACCCTGCAGCCCGGCGGCCATCGAGCGATGACGGGGACATTATGGCGTGATGAACTCCGGAAAGCACGGGCGAAATTCGGCGCCCGATCCGCCCGCTCGCGCCGAACATTAACTAGACGTCCCGGAATCGCGATAACCGTTCGCCCGCCCGCCCCGGTCCGTTGGTCGACGCAAAGCAGCGAACGGATGAACATCGGCTTTGATGTCGCGACGCGGCTGAACTCCTGCGCAGTACGGCAGGAAAGACGTCGACCAGGAGGCCGACCCCATGTCTGCAAGGAACGACGAGCGCAAAAGATTCAGTTTCCGGAATTTCCGGCGGCGCACGCTGCTGGTGGTGGCCGCCGCGGCCGGCACGGTCGCGCTGACCGTCCCGGCCCTCGCCGCCCTCCCGCCGTTCACCGACGGGAAGGTCAGCCCGTTCATCCGTGGCGCCGGATCCGACACCACCTATGACGTGATGCAGAACCTGGACAAGCTCTACAACCTGTCCCCGGGCTGCAACCTGCGGGTCCCGCCGGCCGTCCCGCAGATGGAGTGCGACCCGGCCGACCAGGCCGCGGCCGTCCGCACCGAGAACTACGACCACGAGGTCGCCACGAGCCTCTTCCCGCAGGGCTCGTCGGCCGGCCTGCGCATGCTGTGCCAGAAGAACGACGGCACCGCGGGCGTGTACGACATCAACTACGCCCGCTCGTCGTCCGGGCCCGGCAGCGTCCCGACGCAGTGCCAGAACGCCAACGACCCGCTGCGCTACGTCGGGTTCGCCAAGGACGCCATCGCGATCCCCAAGTGGGCCGGCGGCGCCTCGGGCCCGGTGACCAACCTGACCCACGCCCAGCTCCAGGAGATCTTCCGGGACATCTCCGGTGACGGCTGCACGGAGGACTGGGGCGACTTCGGCGGCACGCCGGGAACCCAGATCATGGTGAACGGGGTGCAGACCAGCTCCGGCACCTACGCCGCGTTCCAGGCGTTCATCGGCGGCGACCCCAACACCTGTGTCGCCGCGACCGGCGGCCAGATCCTGTTCGAGAACGCCTGCACCCCGATCAACGACCTGCCCGCGGCCGACAAGGGCCGCGCGATCTGGTGGCTGTCGTTCGGCAAGTACGTCTCCGGCTCGGCGGAGTGCACGGACGCCGCCACCGACCTGATCTCCGTGGGCGGGGTGGCCCCGACCGCCACCACCATCCAGAACGGCACCTACCAGTACAACCGGACCGTCTACAACGTGTACCGGCGCAACCTGCCCGCCGGCACGCCGTGGGCGCTGGGCTACATCGGCGAGAACGGCTGGATCTGCAAGCCGAACTCGCTGCACAGCAAGCCGGTCGGCACCACGGGTCCCGGCCAGGAGCACGCGGGCGCCGACCGCAACTACGGGCAGGCGATCGACAAGGTCATCACCGACGCCGGCTTCGTGCCCGTGAACTCCACGCCGGGCGCCAACAAGTGCACCACGACCGACGTCAACTGACCGGCGACGTCACCTGACCGGGGAGCGCGAGGGGCCGTCCCCCCGGCCCGGCAGCCCCCGGTCGTAGACACCACCCGTCCCCGACCCCATGATCCGCGTCGCGACATCCGCGGGCCCGGCTCCCCCGAGCCGGGCCCGCCCGACGTCACCGGGAGCGCCTTCGTGTTCGGCTTCGTCATCGGCAGCGGCCGCTGCGGCTCCACCCTCGTGCACGAGGTGCTGGCCCGCCATCCCGAGATCGGGTTCGTCTCGAACCTCGACGACCGCTGGGCGCGCTGTCCCGGCCCCGTCCGCCGCCGCAGCGGCGCGATCTACCGCCGGGTCCCGCCCCGCCGCACCCGCAAGGGACGGCTCCGGTTCGCCCCGTCCGAGGGGTACCGGGTCCTGGACCGGGAGGTGTCACCGCTGCTCGCCGACCCGTTCCGGGACCTCACCGGCGCCGACGTCACACCCTGGCTGGACGGACGCCTCCGGACGTTCTTCGAGGCCCGCCACGCGGCCGAGGGCGCCCCGGTCTACCTGCACAAGTTCACCGGCTGGCCGCGTGCCGCCCTGCTCCACGAGGTCTTCCCCGAGGCCAGGTTCGTGCACGTCGTCCGCGACGGCCGCGCGGTGGCCGCGTCCTGGCTGCGGATGCCGTGGTGGCGCGGTCACCTGGGCCCCGCGGGCTGGCACTTCGGCCCGCTGCCCGAGCCGTACGCCGCCGAGTGGGAGGCGTCGGGACGCTCGTTCGTCCTGCTCGCGGGGATCGCCTGGAAGCTGCTGATGGACGCCTACGAGACCGCCCGCGCGGCGGTGCCCGCCGAGTCCTGGCTGGAGGTCCGGTACGAGGACGTCCTCGGCGACCCGCGCGGGCGGACGAAGCTCGTCCTGGGGTCCCTCGGGCTGTCGTGGACGCCCGCCTTCGAGCGCGGCTTCACCCGGCACACGTTCTCGTCCGCGCGTGCCGACGCGTTCCACGGCGACTACTCGCCCGCGCAACGGGAGGCGCTCGACCGCTCCTTGGCCGACCACCTCGCCCGCTTCGGCTACCCCGTCTGACCCGCCCCCTCAAGGGAGTTCGGCGGGCTGGGCGGGACGATCGCCCGGCGGCACGGGGAGGGGGTCGCGGCGCGGGTGGCGGCTCTGGACGACCACGAGGATGCCGACGGCGGCGAGCACGCCCGTCCCGGCGGACAGCGCGCCCGTCCGCAGGACGATCACGCCGCGGTCGACGGGCCGGGCCGCCGCGGAGACGGGGACGAGGGAGGCGCGCGCCGCGTCCGTCCGCGCCTCCAGGTCGAGGACCTTCAGCCTGGCGTCGGCGGCCTTGCGGTCCGCCTGCGCCACCCGGTCCTGGAGCTCAGCGACCTCCATCGCGCGCGGGGCCAGCACGGCCAGCCGCTTCTTGCGGGTCTGCAGGGCCGTCCTGATCTCGGCCGGGGACCGGTTGCCGCCCGGGGCGTCCAGCTCGACCTCCAGCTGGGCGACCTGGTTCTGCAGCGCCCGGTACTCCTCCAGCGGCAGCCCGCCGTACCTGGCCGCCGCCCGGTCGAGCGCCCGCCTGCCCGATCCGGCCTCGCTCTCGGCGGCGGCGGCGGAGCCTTGCGCGGCTTCCATGGCGGGCCGCATCAGCTCGGTGACCGCCGCCCCGGCCGCGGCCTTGGTGACGGCGGGCGCCTCGAAGCGGCGGGTACCGGTGTAGGTGACCCGGACGATCGCCCCGGCATGCGCGCCCTGCTGGGGCCGCGAGGTGCGGAGCCCGTTCCGCGCGTCCCCCGCCCGGACGGACGTCTCACGCGCCACGGCGGCGGCCACGGCGCTCGACGCGACGAGCCCGCGGTAGGTCGACACGTGCTGTTCCAGCAGCGCCGCGCCGCCGCCGTCGGCCGGAGCGGGCACCCGGATCTCCACGCTGTGCCGGTACTCGGCGGGCTGGACGGCGGCCCAGCCCGCGCCGCCCGCCGCGGCGATGATGGGCACGGCCGTCAGCGGGACGACGACGGCCCGGTGGCGGCGTCCGTACTCGGAGAGTTCCATCGTGCTCCTCAGGCGGTTCGGGAGGCGGGCATCAGGGCCTCGCTCCGGGGGGACGGCGGCGGGCCGGCCAGCGCGCGTGCGAACTGGCGCCACCACAGGACGAGGCCGGCGCAGTTGGCCAGCGCCAGCCCGTACAGCGCGCCCGGGGCGCCGGCCGTCCAGGCCCCGCCGGCGCCGCACAGCACCGACAGCGGGACGACCATCAGGCGGATCGTCGCGCCGCCGCGGGCGTCGCCGATCGCGCGGAGACCGAGCGCGGGACCGGTGATCGCCGCGATGCTCACGAAGAGGGCGCACTCGGCGAGCAGCACGGGCCGGGCCAGCGTCCAGGACTCCCCCGCGAGCGCGCGGCCCAGCTCGTCCGGCACCAGCAGCACCAGCGCGCCGTAGCCGAGGGCGAGCGCGACGAGGGCGGCCGTCAGGCCGCGGACGGCCCGGCGCAGCGCCGTGGCCGACCGGCGTCCGGCCGCCACCGCCGCCGGCACGGTGACCAGCGGCACGGCCTGCAGCACGACGTTGAGCGCGCCGAACAGGATCTCGGCGGCGCGGATGGCGGCGAGGGCCGGGAGCCCGCCGAGCGCGCCGGTCGCCAGGAGCGCGAGCTGCCGTCCGCCCATCCGGGCGGCGAAGTCGACGGTGTAGCCGGGCAGCAGGTCGCGGTGGGCGGCGATCCACCGCCCGGCGCGCCACGGGGCGGGCGCACAACCGGACTGGACGCTCCCGAACACCGCCGCGGCCGTCGCGGACGCGCCCCAGGCGGCGACGAACGCGCCGACGCCGGGCCGCCCGTCCGCGACCAGCACCCCGCCGACCGCGAGCACCTGGCCGAGCCCCCAGACACCGTCGTTGAGGACGGCCCGCCACGGCCGTCCCGCGGCGATGAAGGCGAACCGCCACGCGTCCTTGAGCAGCAGCCCCGGCAGGGAGGCGGCGAGCGGCAGCAGGGCCGCCCCGACCGCCCCGCCGGACACGAGCGCGGCAGGCAGCACGACCGCGCCGGCGGCGGTCCCGACCGCCACCGCCATCCCGGTGCAGTCCCGCGCCCCGGCGCGCCATTCCGCGTCGGCGGCGCCGCTGAGGCGGACCAGGAACGGTTCGCTGGCGACCGCCCGGGACGCCCCCGCCACGATCAGGTACAGGGCGTAGGCGACTCCGAAGGCGCCCAGCCCGGCGGGCCCGGCGTTCCTCGCGACGACGATGGTCAGCGCGACACTGGCCAGGCTCGACACCGACTGGTCGGCGAGCCCCACGGCGAGC
>NZ_VCKW01000188.1 GCF_005889715.1 Actinomadura soli | reverse complement strand
GCCTGGCAGCCGCCGACGCAGGCCTTCGCCGACACGTTGGCCGACACGGAGGTGCCGCCGACCGCGACCCCGGCGTTCGCACCGACCGACAGGCCGGGCTCCTCGGCGGCCGCCGCGGTCCGGTTGCCCTGGCGCGTGGCCGAGCCGCCGTTCAGCGACGCCTTCACGCCCGCGTCCACCCGGACGCCGCCGCTCCCGCCGCCCTTCGGCGCGCCGACGCCGACACCGAGCCCGAGGTCGAGATTGAGGCCCGAGCCGCTCGCCTCGACCGCTTTGCTGGACGTCGTCGGCCCGAGATCGAGGCTGAGCAGGGGTCTCGACGTCGATGTGGCGGAGGGCTGGGAGGTTTCGGCGTGTGAAACGCCGCTCATGGCGGCAATGCCGAGAACCGTCGCGCCGGCCGTCACCGCCAGTCTCCTACCGTGATGCACGGATACTCCTGAGGGGAAAGTGGTTGCACAACCTGCGAGCACGTTTACACGTCCAGTAGTGGCTGTGAACAGCGATCGGATCATTTAGGTGTAGTTTCACAATCACTCCCTGTCGAAGTTGTGCACTCTTGGGGCGTGTCGTCCGTGCATGATCGGCGCGGTGCGGACGTGCCCCGTCGCCTGGCGCGGCCGCGATACTGGGGAGATGACCAGGGTCATCGCGGGCAGCGCGGGCGGACGGCGGCTGGCCGTACCGCCGGGACGGGACACCAGGCCGACCAGCGACCGCGCCCGGGAGGGCCTGTTCGGCACGCTGCTGGCCCTGCTCGGCCCGCTGGACGGCCTGCGCGTCGCCGACCTCTACGCGGGATCGGGCGCCGTCGGCCTGGAGGCGCTCTCCCGGGGCGCCGCCCACGCGCTGCTCGTCGAGTCGCATCCGCGGGCGATGAAGGTGATCCGGACGAACGCCGAAGCGCTGGGGCTGCCCGGCGCCGTCCCGTGCGCGGACAAGGTGGAACGGGTCGTCCGCAAGCCCCCGCCGGGCGGGCCGTACGACCTGATCTTCGCCGACCCGCCATACGCGCTGGCGGACGCGGCCGTCATCGCCCTCCTGGAAGACCTCCGCGACAACGCCTGGACGGCCCCGGACGCGCTGATCGTCGTGGAGCGCGCCGCCCGCGGCCCGGCCCTGCGCTGGCCGGGCGGCTACGAGCCCGAACGGGACCGCCGCTACGGCGAGGCCGTGTTCTGGTACGGACGCGCCATCCGTTGAGACGAGCGCCTTCCGGGTAGGGGCGCGGGCGACCGCCACACCCCGGTGAAATGCGGGCCGAATACGATTTGGTACGTTCGCGCCGCAGGTCAGAAACCGGGACCGAAGGGGTTCGCGCCGTGCGCCGTGTCGTCTGTCCGGGATCGTTCGACCCCGTCACCAACGGGCACCTCGACATCATCAGCCGCGCCTCCCGCCTCTACGACGAGGTGGTCGTCGCCGTGCTGATCAACAAGAGCAAGAAGAGCCTGTTCACCGTGGACGAGCGCGCCGACATGATCTCCGAGGTCACCAAGGAGTACGGCAACGTCACGGTCGACACGTTCTACGGCCTCACCGTGGACTACTGCAGGGAGCAGAACATCCCGGTGATCGTCCGCGGGCTCCGGGCCGTCAGCGACTACGAGTACGAGCTGCAGATGGCCCAGATGAACCACCGCATCGCGGGCGTGGAGACGCTGTTCATGGCGACGAACCCCGAGTACGCGTTCCTGTCGTCCAGCCTGATGAAAGAGGTCGTGAAGTTCGGCGGCGACATCTCCGGCCTGGTGCCCGACCTCGTCCACGAGCGGCTGGTCGAGCGGCTCAAGGCGGACTGACCTCGGGCTTCCCGCGCGGGCCCGTCCGGCGCGGGACGGAGCGTCCTCGCTGACCCCCTGCGAGGGCGGAAACACGCACCGGCGGCCCTCCCTGGTGAGCGGGCCCGCGAGTTGGGGCAACGGCCGGGTCTTCGGTATCCTGGGACATCGGCCATCACCGTGGTCGTCATTCTCATGCCTCACGAAAGCAGGAATCCACTGACACGTCTCGACCCCAATGCCCCTCTCGTGCTCGACACCCGAGCTCTGGGCAGGCAACCCGGGTCGTCGCGGGAGGAGAACCTGTCCGTGCCGGCACCGGAGAATTTCGGCGTCGAGATGGTGGGCGTCCCGGAAGGCGCCGCGATCGAGCTGGACCTCCGGCTCGAAGCGGTCCTGGAAGGGGTGCTCGTCACCGGCACGGCGACGGTCCCCCTCCGGGGGGAGTGCGCCCGCTGCCTCGACCCGATCGCCTCGACCTTCGAGGCGGACTTCCAGGAACTCTTCGTCTACGACGACACCCGCTCCGGCGGGAACGCCGACGACGACGAGCTCCGCCTCGAGGGCGACCTGATCGACCTCGAACCGGTCCTGCGGGACGCGGTGGTGCTCGCGCTGCCGCTGTCCCCGCTGTGCCGGGACGACTGTCCGGGCCTGTGCCCGGAGTGCGGTGCGCGGCTGGCGGACGCCGAGCCCGGCCACCGCCACGACGTCGCCGACCCCCGGTGGGCGGCGCTGCAGGACCTCGCCGGCGACATGGCGCCGGCGTCCCCCGACCGGGGGGACGGGAGCAACGGCTCCCGTGTTTCATCCGATCGACGAGAAAGAAAGCAGGAGGGCTGACGTGGCCGTCCCGAAGCGGAAGAAGTCGCGCAGCAACACGCGGCACCGGCGCTCGCAGTGGAAGACCGCGGCGCCGAACCTGGTCGAGTGCCCGACGTGCCGCGACCAGAAGCTGCCGCACACCGCGTGCGCGACCTGCGGCACCTACAACCGGCGCGAGGTCATCGCCCCGTCGGCCTGAGTCTTCTCGCATCCTGGGGGGCGGATCCGCGCGGACGGCGCGAACCGCCCCCCGATGCGGCAGGACCAGGCATCCGACCACCCGGCGCGCGACGCCGGCGTGGTGACAGGCGCGGAGACCGAACGGACCGTCGAGCGAAGCTCGTCCGTTGAATGGCGGCGGGCGGGGCTGGAGGACGGTCGTTCACTGCGCCCGGAGCCGTGGTGCACGCCGGGATCAGCCGACCGGCGCGCACCTCGTCTTCGCGGACCCTCCTCGCCCGTCCTCGCCGGCCCGGCCGCCCAGGCCGCGCGCCCCAGACGCGACCGCGCCATGCGCGGTACACGGCCTGCGAGGAGGGCCCGTGAGCGGAAAGAAGAGCGATCCGGCGCCGGATCGCACCGAACTGACCGGCGCCCTCGGCGTCGAAGTAGGCGCAGAGCTGCTCGAACGCGCGCTGACGCACCGTTCGTACGCGTACGAGAACGGCGGCCTGCCCACCAACGAGCGCCTGGAGTTCCTCGGCGACTCGGTGCTGGGCCTCGTCGTCACCGACACCCTGTTCCGCGGCCACCCCGACCTGCCGGAGGGGCAGCTCGCCAAGCTGCGCGCCGCCGTGGTCAACATGCGCGCCCTCGCGGGCGTCGCGCGCGGCCTCGGCGTCGGCGCCCACATCCGGCTCGGCCGCGGCGAGGAGGGCACCGGGGGCCGCGACAAGGCCTCGATCCTCGCCGACACGCTGGAGGCGCTGATCGGCGCCGTCTACCTGGACCGCGGGCTGGACGAGGCGTCCGCCCTGGTCCACCGGCTCTTCGACGCGCTGATCGCCCGTTCGGCGGGCCTCGGCGCCGGGCTGGACTGGAAGACCTCGCTGCAGGAGCTCACCGCCGTGGAGGAGCTCGGCGTCCCCGAGTACCACGTCGCCGAGAGCGGCCCCGACCACCAGAAGACGTTCCGCGCGTCCGTGCGGGTCGGCGGGCGGACGTACGGGTCCGGCGAGGGCCGCAGCAAGAAGGAGGCCGAGCAGCACGCCGCCGAGGCCGCCTGGAACGAGATCCGCGAGATCGTCGTCCAGCGAGACGCTCCCGGGCAGGCGCAGCCGGCAGCCGGCGGCCAGGCCGGTCATGGCCGGGTCGCCGACGGGCAGGCGGGCCAGGAGCAGGCCGGACAGGCGGCCCAGGCCGGTGCCTGAGCTTCCCGAGGTCGAGGTCGTCCGGCGGGGCATGGACCGGTTCACGGCCGGCCGCACCATCGCGTCCGCCGAGGTCCTGCACCCCCGGGCGGTGCGCCGCCACGACGCGGGTCCCGCCGACTTCGCCGGACGCCTCGCCGGACGCACCGTCCTCACGCCCCGCCGCCGCGGCAAGTACCTGTGGCTGCCCCTCCGCGCCGACGGGGACGGGACGCCCGAGGAGGCGCTCCTGGCCCACCTCGGGATGAGCGGCCAGTTGCTCGTCGGCGAGCCGGACCGGGAGCGCGAGAAGCACCTGCGGGTCCGGATCGCCTTCGCCGACGGGGGCCTCGACCTGCGCTTCGTCGACCAGCGGACGTTCGGGCACCTCATGGTCGCCGACCTGGCGCCGGACGCGGTCGACGGCTCGGGGCTGGTTCCGGAGCCGATCGTCCACATCGCCGCCGACCCGCTGGAGGACGCTTTCGACGCGGAGGCGTTCTACCGCGCCCTCCGCCGCCGCAAGACCGGGATCAAGCGGGCGCTGCTCGACCAGTCGCTGATCAGCGGCGTCGGCAACATCTACGCCGACGAGGCCCTGTGGCGCGCCAGGCTGCACTGGGCGCGGCCGACCGAGACGATGACGCGGGCGGAGGCGGCCCGCGTCCTGGAGGCCGCACAGGACGTCATGGGGGACGCCCTGGCGGTCGGAGGCACGTCGTTCGACCGGCTCTACGTGAACGTGAACGGCGAGAGCGGGTATTTCGAACGCTCGCTGGACGCCTACGGAAGGCGCGACGAACCGTGCTGCCGCTGCGGGACGCCCATCCGCCGGGACGAGTTCATGAACCGTTCGTCCTACAGCTGCCCGGTGTGCCAGCCGCGCCCCCGGCGGGCACGGTGCTAGGGCGTGGACCGATGACCGGAACGGGGGACGCGATGGACGACGGCGACGAGACGGTGCGGCTGACGGCCTGGGTCCGCGGCCACGTCCAGGGGGTCGGATTCCGCTGGTGGGTGCGGGCGCGGGCCCTGGAGCTCGGCCTGGCCGGCAGCGCCACCAACCTGCCCGACGGCCGTGTGGAGGTCGTCGCCGAAGGGCCCCGCGCCAAGTGCCGCGAACTCCTCGGCCTGCTGGACGGTGACGACCCCGAACCGGCCCGTCCGGGGAAGGTCACCGGCGTCACCGAGCGTTGGACCGGGCCACGCGGCGAACCCCCCGGTTTCCACGAGCGGTGACGGGGTCGGGAGCCCTCGTTAATACCTGCTAAACTAGTAGAGGAAGGTTGTTACCGGCCTGTGATGTGCGTCTTGACCAGGACACCGGCCGGTGCGACTCTAGACGATACGCGCACCGACTTCAGCAGATTCTCGTGCGCGATCCCTGCTGGTTACTCAGCGTGGAGGACCCTTAGTCATGGCGAAGGCTCTACTCGGCCACGTCGGCGGTCCCGACCCCCGGATGGTCGCGGAGATGCGGCGCCTTCAGCAGCGCGTACGTGATCTGGAAGCCGAGCTCGTACGGCTCCAGGCGGAGAACGACGCGCTTGCGACGGCGACTGACGACGATGTGATGTCGCTTCCGGTGAAGGACCGTGAACCGGCGCTGACCTGATCGGCGCCCGCTTCTCAAGAGTGAACAGGGACGCCGCCACCCGGCGTCCCTTAATAATGCCAGCTGTGTTGGCCGTGTCGGCCCAGGGGGGCGACCCCCTGGAACCCCCGTCGCGAGCCGGTCGATCCTCACGCCACGGTGCGGGTTATCCGTGACCGTGCGGGTTTTTGATCGTGGCGCTGCGGTCGCCCGGCTCGTCGGGTCGTGCGACCTCCGGCGCGGGGCGCCTCCGGCCACACGACCCGTGACCCCGGCTTAGGTCTTGTCCGAGTCAGGTGTTGTGACCCGTCCGCGGATGGGTGTCGTCGCCGTTCATGCTTTTCAGTGAAGCGGGGACGTCCGCCATTTCTGTGTACGCCCAGGTCGTCACATCGGAGACCAGTCAAGATTCGGTCAATCCCGGCCCTTTTTCGGTACGTCCGCGACCGACGGATTTGTGGCAATGGCCTACATCCGGGTACCCGCAGTGGAGCGCTCCGCGCGACCATCTGACGCGACGACCCCGGCCACCCCCTCAACCACGCGACAACCTCAGCGCTTGCGATCGCGTCCGAAGGCAGGTTTCGAGCTTGCGAGAAACCTGATCGCGCAGCGAGCCGCCAGGCGAGACGAAGCGATGCAGCGATCGCGCCGCGTTGCGCGACGGTGGAGGGCCGCCAGGCCCGAAGGAGGAGCGCAGCGCAGTAGGCGAGGAGCGCAGCGCAGTAGGCACAGTCGCCAGGCCCGAAGGAGGGGAGAAACGCAGTAGACCCAGTATCGTTCGACGGATGTCGTCGGCTCTTCGGCTGCTGAGGGGGACAGGGAGCGCGTGTATCTCAAGAATCTGACGTTGCGCGGCTTCAAGTCCTTCGCGTCGTCGACCACGTTGAAGTTCGAGCCGGGCATCACGGCGGTGGTGGGGCCGAACGGGTCGGGCAAGTCGAACGTCGTGGACGCGCTGGCCTGGGTGATGGGGGAGCAGGGCGCCAAGTCGCTGCGCGGCGGCAAGATGGAGGACGTCATCTTCGCCGGCACCGCGAGCCGGGCGCCGCTGGGGCGTGCCGAGGTCGTGCTGACGATCGACAACTCCGACGGCGCGCTGCCGATCGACTACACCGAGGTCACGATCAGCCGGCTGATGTTCCGGTCGGGGTCGAGCGAGTACGCGATCAACGGCGACGCCTGCCGGTTGCTGGACATCCAGGAGCTGCTGTCCGACTCGGGCATCGGCCGCGAGATGCACGTGATCATCGGGCAGGGGCAGCTCGACCGCGTCCTGCATTCGGGGCCCGAGGGGCGCCGGGCGGTGATCGAGGAGGCGGCGGGCGTCCTCAAGCATCGCAAGCGGAAGGAGAAGGCGCTCCGCAAGCTGGACGCGATGCAGGGCAACCTGACGCGCGTCCAGGACCTGACCGGTGAGCTGCGGCGGCAGCTGAAGCCGCTCGGGAGGCAGGCGGAGATCGCGCGCAAGGCCGCCGTGATCCAGGCCGACCTGCGCGACGCGCGGCTCAGGCTGCTGGCGGACGACCTGGTCACACTGCGGACGAGGCTGGATCAGGAGGCCGCCGACGAGGCCGCGATCCGGGAGCGCCGCACGGAGACGGAGCGGGCGCTGGCGGAGGCGCAGGAGCGCGAGGGCGTGCTGGAGGCGGAGGAGGCCGAGCAGGCGCCGAGGCTCGCGCAGGTCCAGGACACGTGGTTCCAGCTGTCGGCGTTGAAGGAGCGGCTGCGCGGCGTCGCCGACCTGGCCGCCGAGCGGTACCGGAATGCGGCCGAAGCCCGCGAGGAGGAGCGGCGCGGTCGCGATCCCGAGGACATGGAGCGTGAGGCGGCCGAGATCCGCGAGCAGGAGGAGATGCTGCGGGCGGCGCTGGAGGAGGCGCAGGACGGCCTGTCGCACGCGGTCGAGGAGCGGTCGGGTGCCGAGGAGACCCTCGCCGCCGAGGAGCGCAGGCTGCAGGCGGCCGCCCGGGCGGCGGCTGATCGTCGGGAGGAACTGGCCCGGCTGCGCGGGCGCGTCGAGGCGCTGCGCAGCAAGGCGCAGGCGGGGCGGTCGGAGATCGGGCGGCTCACCGAGGCGCGGGAGGAGGCCGGGCAGCGGGCCGAGTCCGCGCAGGCCGAGTTCGAGGCGTTCGAGGCGGAGGTCGTCGAGGATCCGGCGCTGGCGGCCGAGCACGAGGCCGTTCAGGAGGCGCTCGCCACGGCCAAGGACGCCGCGGAGTCGGCGCGGGCGGCGGTGGCCGGACCGCGTGGGGCGCTGAAGGAGGCCCGGTCGGCCGTGGGTTCGGCCAGGTCGGCCGATCAGGCGGCGCAGAAGAAGATCGCGGCGCTGCAGGCCCGGATCGAGGCCCTGAACCTGACGTTGGCCAGTGCGGCTGACGGCGGGGAAGCGTTGTTGTCGGCGGGTTCCGATGGGTCGCTCGACGGTGTCCTGGGGACGGTGGCGTCGCTGCTGAACGTCCGTCCCGGGTACGAGACGGCGGTCGCGGCGGCGCTCGGGAACGCCGCGGAGGCCATTGCGGTCGGTTCGCTCGACACCGCTGAGGCCGCGCTGGTGCTGTTGCGGTCGCGTGACGCGGGACGGGCCGGGCTGCTCATCGGCGGGGGAGCGGCTGGGGCCTGGGAGAGGGTTCCGGGTGTCGACTACGCGGTCGACGCGGTGAACGTGCCTGAGTCTGTGCGTCCTGCGGTCGAGCATCTACTGCGTGATGTGGTCGTGGTGGGCGACGTACCGAGCGCGGCTGCGCTCGTCCGTAGGGAACCGTCCTTGCGGGCTGTCACCCGCGATGGGGAACTGGTGGGCGCGCATTGGGCGCAGGGAGGCGCGGCGGGTGGCGGCCAGAGTCTCCTGCAGATGCGCGCGACGCTCGACCAGGCCGCTGAGGACTTGGCTACGGCCGAGACGACGGCCGGCACGGCCGCAGAGGACCTCAACGCGTCGATAGAGCGCGAGCAGGCCGCACAGGCGGCGCTGGAGGGCGCGGAAGCCGCCGCTAGCGAGGCCCAGTCGAGTGTGAACCTGGCCCAGGCGGAGCTTGACCGCGTCCGCGCGCGCTTGCGCGAGTTCGACGCGCAGGCCGCTCAGGAGGCCAAGCGTGCCGCACGCCTGGAGGCCGACGTCCGCGCCGCCCGGGGCGAGGCGGAACGGCTGACCAAGGCGCTCGACGCGGCCAACGAGTCCCTGGAGCGCGACGCCGAGGCCGTCGAGGAGCTCGCGCTGCGGCTCGCCGAGTCCGAGGAGGCCGCGGAGGTCGCCGACGAGGCCGGGCACGACACCGACGCCCGCGACGAGCTGAACCTCCGCTGCCAGGAGCTGCGCGCCGTCGAGATGGAGGCGCGGCTGACGGTCCGCACCGCCGAGGAGCGCGTCCAGGCCATCACCGGACGCGCCGACACGCTGGAACGCGGCGCCCGCCGCGAGCGCGAGGAGCGCGCCCGTGCCGCGCAGCGCCGCGCCCGCCGCGATGAGCAGGCCAAGGTCGCCGACGCCGTCCTCAAGGGCGCGCGGACGGCCCTCGAGCGCATCGAGCACTCCCTGGCCGCCGCCGTCCGGCGCAGGGAGGCCGCGGAGCAGGCCAAGGCCGCCCGCGAGGCCGAGGTGAAGGTCGTCAGGACGCAGGTGCGCGAACTGTCCGGGACGCTCGAACGGCTCGTCAACGTCGTCCACGGCAACGAGGTCGCCCGCGCGGAGCAGCGGCTCCGGCTGGAGCAGTTCGAGCAGCGCGCCCTGGAGGAGTTCGGCCTGGAGGTCGAGGCGCTGGTGTCGGAGTACGGGCCCGACCAGCCCGTCCCGCCGGACCCCGAGAAAGAATCCGGTTCGGACGGAGAAAAGGACGCTGTCGCGCAGCCCGTCCCGTATGACAGGGCCGTCCAGGAAAAGCGCGCCAAAGTGGCGGAACGGCAGCTCAACCAGCTCGGCAAAGTCAATCCGCTCGCGCTGGAGGAGTTCGCCGCGCTGGAGGAGCGGCACGCCTTCCTGACCTCGCAACTGGAAGACCTGAAGAAGACCCAGCGGGAACTTCTCGGCCTCGTCAAAGAGGTGGACGAGCGTGTCCAGCAGGTGTTCGCCGCCGCCTACGACGACACCGCCCGCGAATTCGAACGCATTTTCGCCCGGCTGTTCCCCGGCGGGGAGGGCAGCCTCTCGCTGACCGAGCCCGGCGACATGCTCGCCACCGGCGTCGAGGTCGCGGCCCGCCCGCCCGGCAAGAAGGTCAAGCGGCTGTCGCTGCTGTCGGGCGGCGAGCGGTCGCTGGTCGCGATCGCGTTCCTCGTCGCCGTCTTCAAGGCCCGCCCGTCGCCCTTCTACGTCCTCGACGAGGTCGAGGCCGCGCTCGACGACACCAACACGCAGCGGCTCATCACCGTCTTCGAGGAGCTGCGCGAGTCGTCCCAGATCATCCTGATCACCCACCAGAAGCGGACGATGGAGGGCGCCGACGCCCTCTACGGCGTCAGCATGCGCGGCGACGGCGTCACCCAGGTCGTCAGCCAGCGGCTGCACGAGCGCGCCTGAATTCGTCCTATCGCACGTGATATACGCCACCTTTCAATGGAACGTTACACCGCTGGGTGTTCCATATTTCGGACGGGTCCGTGATCTGGTCCGCGGTATTTTCGGCGTCCTATAACGGTTTGGCACGGGAGCATTTGCGCCGGTAACGGGATGGTCAGCGCGGCCAAGGTGCACCGAACGTGACGGCGCGGCGACGCTTACGGGCTTGTGTGCTCTGGACCAATCCACTACGCATAGGCACCGTGGTTCTCCGGCTCCCGTTGCCGGGCACCCCCGCCCGGTGCGGAGGACCGCTGGAAGGGTGATGCTCGTGGACCCGCAGAAACTCAAAGACAATTTCGCCCTGGTGGCCGTGAACGGCGTGGACGTCGCCGAATATTTCTACGCGGACCTTTTCGCGCGGGAACCGCAGCTCAGGTCGCTGTTCCCGGCCGGGATGAGCAAGCAGCACGAAGTGCTGCTCGGCGCCCTGTCCGAGATCGTCTCGACCGTCGACGACCAGGACGAGCTCGTCCCCTTCCTGCGGGACCTCGGCCGCAGGCACCACGACTTCGGCGTCCTCGACGAGCACTACGCGCCCGTCGGCGCCAGCCTCATCGCCACCCTCGCCTACTTCACCGGGCCCGGCTGGACCGAGGACCTCGAACGCGACTGGAGGGCCGCCTACGGCCTGGTCGCCAAGGTCATGTCCGACGCCGCCACGGAGCTCGTCTCCTGATCACGTGGACGCACAGCGCCTGAAAGACAACTTCGCGCACGTCGCCGAGCAGGGCGACGCCGTCGCGCTCTTCTTCTACTCCGACCTGTTCGTGCGCAACCCGCACCTGCGCGACATGTTCCCCATCGGGATGAGCCACCAGCGCGACAAGCTGCTGCGCGCCCTCGGGCACATCGTCGCCAAGGTCGACGATCTGGCCAACCTCGTCCCGTTCCTCCAGCAGCTCGGCCGCGACCACCGCAGGTTCGGGATCGTCGCCGAGCACTACCCGCACGTCGGCGCCAGCCTCATCGCGACGCTCCGGCACTTCTCCGGGGACGCCTGGAGCGAGGAGATCGAGAGCGACTGGAGCGCCGCCTACACCCTCGTCGGCAAGGTCATGCTGGAAGCCGCGGACGAGGACTCCCTGACCAGGCCCGCCTGGTGGAACGGCCAGGTCGTCGCGGTCGAACGGCGCCGGTTCGACATCTGCGTCCTGCGCGTCCAGCCGGACCGGCCGCTGCCGTACGAGCCCGGCCAGTCCGTCGCGCTGGAGGTGCCGTCCCGGCTGCGGCACTGGCGGTACTACTCGATGGCGAACGCGCCGCGCCCCGACAACAGCGTCGACTTCCACGTCCGGCTCGTGGACGGGGGCCCGGTCAGCCCCGTCCTGGTGCGCGCCACCGAGACCGGCGACCGCGTCCGGATGGGCGCGCCCGTCGGCACCCTCACGCTGGACGAGTCGTCCGGACGGGACATCATGCTCATCGCGGGCAGCACCGGGCTCGCACCGCTCAAGGCGATCCTGGAGCAGATCGCCCGCCGCTCCGAGCCGCCGCGCGTCCACCTGTTCTTCGGCGCCCGCACCCGCGACGGCCTGTACGACCTGGAGCATCTGAACAAGCTCGCCGGCGAGTTCCCCTGGCTCACCGTCATCCCCGCCGTGTCGGAGGAACCCGGCGGACACGGCTTCCCGCCGGTGCTCCAGTCGGGCCCGCAGGTGGGATCGCAGTCATGGTTCGAGACGGGATCCGCGCCCGGACCGTTGCCAGGGGACGGCGACGTCGAGCACGGGAACCTGTCCGACGTCGTGGCCAGGCGCGGCCCCTGGGACGACCACGACGCGTACGTGTGCGGGCCCGCCGCGATGGTCGGGCACACCGCCGAGCAGCTCGCGCTGCTCGGCGTCCCGCGGGACCGCATCCGGCTGGAAACCTTCGCAGACGCACAGAGGTGAGCCCGTTGAACCCACCGAACCTTCCCGTCGTTTCCGAGGGCACGCGGCTGACCCCGGGCGAGCTCCGGTCGGTGGAGTTCGCCCGGGCCGCGCTCGGCCGCCGCGGATACGACGAGGAGGAGGTCCGCGCCTTCCTGGCGTACGTCGAGCACGAACTCGTCCAGATCTACAACGACAAGGCCGCGCTCGGCGACGAGGTCAACCGGCTCCGCGCCCAGGCGGCCGGCGGCGCGGGCGGCGGCGTGCTGGGGCCCGAGGACGCCCATTTCCAGGCCGTCCGGATCCTGTCGCAGGCCCAGCAGACCGCCGACCTGTACGTCGCGGACGCCGAGCGCTACACCCGCGAACTCGCCCACGAGGCCCGGCTGCACCGCGAGGCGATCCTGTCGGACGCCAAGGGACGCGCGGAGCAGATGCTGGAACACGCCCACCGTAAGGCCGCCGCCGTCGCCGACGCGGCCGTCCGGACCGCCGAGCAGCACGCGCGAGCCTCCGCCCTCCCCCGCACCGGCGGCGCCCTGCCGGACGACGAACGCCGCGAGATGGAGCGCGAGATCGCCTACCTGCGCACCTACAGCGACGTCTACCGCACCCACCTGCGCTCCTACCTGGAGGCGCTCCTCCGCAACGTCGACGAATGGGAGAACTCCGAACGCGCTTCGCTGCCGCACTGATTGCGTTTCTCTGCTGTGCTTATTGCAGTGCTCTCCTCCTTCGGGCCTTGACGGCCCTCCATCGTCGAGCGCTGCGCGCGATCGCTGCATCGCTTCGGCTCGCCTGGCGGCTCGCTGCGCGATCAGGTTTCTCGCAGGCTCGAAACCTGCCTTCGGTCGCGATCGCAAGCGTTGAGGTCGTTGCATTGTTGCGGCGGTGGCTGGTGTGGTCTCGTCCGTGGGGTGCGAGGACCGTGTGGTCCTGCTCCTGGGGTGCGGGACGGTGTGGTCCTGTTCGTGGGGTGCGGGGGCGGCGTGGTCTCGTCCGTGAGGTGCCGGGGGTTGGCTCGTTGGGTAGGCGGCTTCTGGAAAACTGGGGGGCGCTATGGAATATCTGATCGTCATTGCCGCGCTGGTGGTCGTCGGGCTGATCATCGGCGGTGTCATGTTGGTCCGTCCGCGCCTGGGACGGGGGGAGCGGCCGCCCGCCGAGCGTCCCGCCGAGCGGTCGGGGGGCGCGACCGCCGTCGACGAGGCGGAGGCCGGCGCGCCCACCGTGGAGCGGGCGCCGCCGACGGAGGTCCCGCCGCCGCGGCCCACGGTCGAGATCGAGACGCCGCCGCCGGGCGCGGGGCGCCTGGTCAGGCTGCGGGCGCGGCTCGCCCGCTCCCAGAACACCTTCGGCAAGACCCTCCTCGGGCTGCTGTCGCGCGAGACGCTGGACGACGACGCCTGGGAGGAGATCGAGGACACCCTGATCACCGCCGACCTCGGCGCCGCCGTGGCCCGCCAGGTCACCGACGACCTGCGGACGAAGGTGCAGGTGCTCGGCACGCGCAGCCCGGAGGAGGTCCGCGCGCTGCTCAAGGACGAGCTGGTCAAGCAGATCGGCCCTGATCTGGACCGCTCGCTCCACACCGACACGCCCGGCGAACGTCCCGCCGTGCTGATGGTCGTCGGCGTCAACGGCACCGGCAAGACCACCACGTGCGGGAAGCTCGGCCGCGTCCTCGTCGGCGACGGGAAAACCGTGATCGTCGGCGCCGCCGACACCTTCCGCGCCGCCGCCGCCGACCAGCTGGAGACGTGGGCGACCCGGGTCGGGGCGCAGGTCGTCCGGAAGGACGAGGGCGCCGACCCCGCCAGCGTCGCGTTCGACGCCGTCAAGCAGGGCATCGACACCAAGGTCGACGTGGTGATCATCGACACCGCGGGACGGCTGCACACCAAGACCGGGCTGATGGACGAGCTGGGCAAGATCAAGCGGGTCGTGGAGAAGCAGGCCATGGTCGACGAGGTGCTGCTCGTCCTGGACGCCACGACCGGGCAGAACGGCATGCAGCAGGCCCGCGTGTTCGCCGAGGTCGTCAACGTCACCGGCGTCGTGCTGACGAAGCTGGACGGCACCGCCAAGGGCGGCATCGTCGTCCAGGTGCAGCGGGAGCTGGGTGTCCCGGTCAAGCTCGTCGGGCTGGGCGAGGGACCGGACGATCTCGCCCCCTTCGAGCCCGAGGCCTTTGTCGACGCCATCCTGGGAGACTGAAAAAACAGGCCAATATTACAGAAATGCGGTTTGTGAGGATTTGGAAACACCGGTGAAACACGCCGGGACCGGGTTTCACACCGCGGAAACGTAGGACGCCCTCAGCCGAAACCGCCGCGCCCGAGTCTCTGAGCAGTCACGTTCCCCTGGCGAGGAGGGACTCTCTCAGAGATGAAGATCGATAGCGGTGGTACCGCCTGGATGCTGACGAGCACCGCGCTCGTCCTGCTGATGACTCCCGGACTTGCCTTCTTCTACGGCGGCATGAGCCGGGCCAAAAGCGTCCTCAACATGATGATGATGAGCTTCGTCAGCATCGCCGTCGTGGGCATGGCGTGGGTCGTCTACGGCTACTCGCTCACGTTCGGCGACGGCGGCGGGCTCAGCTCGTTCATCGGCGGGCTCGGCGACTGGGGCCTCGTCGGCCTGGAGAACGCCGCCACGGCCGACGACGGCACCGGCATCCCGCAACTGGTGTTCGCGGCCTTCCAGGCGACGTTCGCCATCATCACCGTCGCGCTGATCAGCGGCGCCGTCGCGGACCGCGCCAAGTTCGGCGCCTGGGTCGTGTTCACCCTCGTGTGGGTGACGCTCGTGTACTTCCCGATCGCGCACTGGGTGTGGTGGTCGGACGGCGAGGACGGCGGCAAGGCCGGCTGGCTCTTCGACCTCGGCGCCCTCGACTTCGCGGGCGGCACGGTCGTGCACATCAACGCGGGCGTCGCGGCCCTCGCGCTCGTCCTCGTCCTCGGCCGGCGCAGGGGCTGGCCGAAGGAGCCGATGCGCCCGCACAACCTGCCGTTCGTCCTGCTCGGCGCCGGGCTGCTGTGGTTCGGCTGGTTCGGGTTCAACGCCGGGTCCGCGCTCGGCGCCGGAGCCACCGCGGCCGTCGCGTTCGTCAACACGCTCGCCGCGGCCTGCGCCGCCGCGTTCGCGTGGATCGTCGTCGAGAAGCTGCGGGACGGGTCGTCCACCACGCTCGGCATCGCGTCCGGCATCGTCGCCGGGCTGGTCGCCGTCACCCCGGCCTGCGCGTTCGTCACGCCGCTCGGCGCCATCGCCCTCGGCCTCGTCGCCGGCGCGGTCTGCGCGTTCGCGGTGAGCCTGAAGTACAAGCTCGGCTTCGACGACTCGCTGGACGTCGTCGGCGTCCACATGGTCGGCGGCATCGTCGGCGCCCTCCTCATCGGCCTCCTGGCCACCACGGCGGTCAACGACGCCGGCGCCGACGGCCTGCTCGCGGGCGGCGGGTTCGCGCTGCTCGGCAAGCAGGCGGTGGCGGTGCTCGCGACGCTCGCCTACTCGTTCGCCGTCACCTACGCGATCGCCAAGGTCATCGACCTGGTCATGGGCTTCCGGATCAGCGAGGACGACGAGGCCGCCGGCATCGACAGCACGGCGCACGCCGAGACGGCGTACGACTTCGGCACCATCCGGGCGGGCGTCGGCTCCGGCGCGACCGCCGCGGCGCCCGTCCCGGCGGCCCCGGCCTCCGGTCACTCCGTCGGAACGAAGGTGGAAGCGAAGAAATGAAGCTCATCACGGCGGTCATCAAGCCGTTCAAACTGGACGACGTCAAGAAGGCCCTGGAGGCGTTCGGGGTGCGCGGCCTGACGGTCAGCGAGGCCAGCGGCTACGGCCGGCAGAAGGGCCACACGGAGGTCTACCGCGGCGCCGAGTACCAGGTCGACCTGGTGCCCAAGCTGCGGGTCGAGGTCCTCGTGGACGCGGCGGACGCCGACGACATCATCGACGTGATCGTCAAGGCGGCCCGCACCGACAAGATCGGTGACGGGAAGGTCTGGGCCGTCCCGGTCGACACCGTCGTGCGCGTCCGCACCGGCGAGACCGGCCCCGAGGCCCTCTGAACGGCACGGCCCGCGGCTGGGGGACGGGATGAGTTCAGAACGCCAAGCGGAACCCGAGGGGGCCGGCGGGCAGGAGCCGACCGGAACGGCCCGAGCCGCTCTCGTGGCGGCTCGGGCCGAACGGGCCGCTGACCTGGACCGATGGCTGCAGTCCCTGCTGACCGCCGCCCCCGCCGCGCCGGTTCCCGAGGACGTCGCCCTCATCGCGGTCGGCAGCCACGCACGACGTGAGCTGACGCCCGGCGGCGACCTCGACCTGGTCCTCCTGCATCGCGGCCGCGCCCGGATCGCCGAGGTCGCCGACCGCGTCTGGTACCCGGTCTGGGACTCCGGGCTGCGGCTCGACCACTCCGTCCGGACCGTCCACGAGGCCCGGACGGTGGCGCGCGGCGACCTGAAGGCGGCCCTTGGGCTCCTGTCGGCGCGCCGGATCGCGGGCGACACCGCACTCGTGGACGACCTGCGCGCTGCCGTCCTCACCGACTGGCGGGCGGACGCCCCCGTCCGGCTGGCCGAGCTGTCGGAGCTTTGCCGCGAACGGTGGGAGGCCCACGGCGAGCTGGCCTTCCTCCTGGAGCCCGACCTCAAGGAGGCGCGCGGCGGGCTGCGCGACGTCCACATCCTGCACGCCGTCGCCGCGTCCTGGGTGGCGTCCGGCCCCGATGGCCGGGTCCGGGCGGCCCACGCTCTGCTGCTCGACGCCCGGCACGCGCTGCACGAGGTCACGGGCCGGTCCGCCGACCGCCTCGTCCTGCAGGACCACGACGCGGTCGCCCGCGCCCTCGGCCTGGCGGACGCGAACGTCCTGCAACGCTCGATCTCGGAGGCCGCCCGGACGATCACCTACGCGTCCTCGCACGCGTGGCGGCGCGCCGACCGCTTCACCAAGTCCCGGGGCGGCTCCCGGCGAGGCGTGGTCGAGCGGCGTCCCGTCGGGAACGGCGCCGTCGAGCACGACGGCGAGGTCGTCCTCGCGCGGAACGCCGACCTGAACGACCCGGCCCTCGTCCTACGCGTCGCCGCTGCCGCCGCCCACGCGGGCCTGCCGCTCGCTCCCGCGACGGTCGACCGGCTCGCCGGACGCGCCGCCCTGCCC
>NZ_VCKW01000187.1 GCF_005889715.1 Actinomadura soli | reverse complement strand
CAGATGAGTATAAGAGACACCACCAGCCCGCCCGTGACCATCGAGAACCACCCGCTCACCTCCGCTTTCCCATCGGCAGGCGGCCCGGGAAAGGGCAAAAGCGGAAGCGTCAAGAACCCCAGAACACCGGCAACCACAATGGCGACCCCGGCATACTGCCCACCCGCCAAGGCCGCGAGCCCTGCGGCCAGACCCGGCCCCGCGATACCGGCCAGGTTGTAGCTGGACGCCTCAAGCCCATACGCCCGCGAAAGCCGCGCAGGCGGCACGAACCGCGGCAGCAGGCTGGTCAACGCCACCACCACCGGCTCGGTGCACCCGATCACCGCCGCAACGAGCAACGCCAGCACAAGCGGCGACCGCCCCGCCATCCCAAGCAGCACCGCCGTCGCGACGGCATACCCGGCCGCAAGGACGACGGCGACACCACGCGGCCGTGCGACCCTGTCGACGACGATCCCGAGCAACGGCCCGCTCAGCACGTACGGCAGCGTCATCGCGGTCTGCAGGTACCCGGCAGTGGCCGCGTTCCCGGTGCGCGCCTGGACGGTCAGCACCAGCGCCGTGGCGACCCCTTCGGCGGACACCCGCAGCAGCGTCGCCGACGTGAGGTGCAGCGGCAGCGCCGCCGATCTGCCGATCATCCTCCGCATGGTGACACAGCGGTGGGACAGAAGATCCGGCCGCCTAGACTGCGGAGTGTGACGGCAGCGAAGGCGCACGAGCACCGGGTCACCAGCGAGGTCGGACGGCTCCGGACCGTCCTCCTGCACCGCCCGGGCGCGGAGTTGAAGCGGCTCACCCCACGCAACAGCGACAAGCTGCTGTTCGACGCGATCCCCTGGGTGGGCCGGGCCCAAGAAGAGCACGACGCGTTCGCCGAGGCCCTCCGCTCACGCGGCGTGGAGGTCCTGTACGTCACAGAACTCCTCCAGGACGCCCTGGAGTACGAGGCCGCCCGCGAGCAGGCCATCGCGGACGCCATCATCGACCTCCGCCTGGGCGATCAGCTCCGCCGCGTCGTCGAGGGATACCTCCGCGACCTCGACCCCGAGAACCTCGCGCACACGCTGATCGCGGGCCTGGCACACGAGGAGCTGAAGGCGGGCCACGGCCTCGTCTACCGGCTGATGAACCGCATGGACTTCATCGTCGACCCGCTCCCCGGCCTGCTGTTCACCCGCGACAACAGCACGTGGATCGGCGACCAGGTGGCGGTGACGAGCCTCGCCATGGAGGCCCGCCGCCGAGAGTCAGCACTGACGGGCCTGATCTACACCCACCACCCACGCTTCGCGGACGTCCAGCCGATCTACACCCCATCCCTAGAACACCTGGAAGGTGGCGACGTCCTCCTACTGACCCCAGGCGTCATCGCCGTAGGCACCGGCGAACGAACCACACCCGCAGGCGTAGAACGCCTGGCCCGCCAGGTCATAGGAGCAGGACTCGCACACACCGTCCTGGCCGTCCCCATTGCGCAGGAACGCGCCACCATGCACCTGGACACCGTCTGCACGATGGTCGACGTGGACACCGTCGTCATGTACCCCCCGGTCGCCCACTCCCTCACCGCGCACACGGTCTCACTCCACAACGGCGACCTCCACGTCAGCGACCCCCGCCCCTTCCTGGAAGCAGCCGCCGAGGCGATGGACTTGGACCGCCTCAAGGTGATCGACACCGGCCTCGACCCAGTCACCGCGGAACGCGAACAATGGGACGACGGCAACAACACCCTCGCCGTAGCCCCCCGCCTCTGCGTCGCCTACGAACGCAACATAGAGACGAACGCCCAACTAGAGGCATCCGGCATAGAGGTCATAAGAATCACCGGCAGCGAACTAGGCACCGGCAGAGGCGGCCCCCGCTGCATGTCCTGCCCAATCCTCAGAGACCCCCCAGCCAGGCCATAAGGACCCGGTCGCGAAGCGACCCAAAACACGCACGCAATGCGCAACGGTCGGACGCAACAACCCCAGCCACCACCGCAACCACGCAACAACCCCCACTCCCGCGATCGCGTCCGAAGGCAGGTTTCGAGCCTGCGAGAAACCTGATCGCGCAGCGAGCCGCCAGGCGAGCCGAAGCGATGCAGCGATCGCGCCGTGTTTCTCGACGATGGAGGCCCGCCAGGGCCGAAAGAGGAGAGAAATACAAAAAAACGCGTACAGCTCGGGCGATGTCGACGGGGGCACGACAACGCCCGAGCTTGAGGAGGACACTACAAGGTCGGCGCGGGATTCTCTAGATGGGGTCCGGGTTAGGCCGGGTATGCCCTGCTCGCGGCGGTCCCGTTTCTACGTCCATCGTGCAGATCGTCCGGTTCGTCCGTCAGATCGGGGAAGTCGGCGAGATCGGGGACGACGGTGTGGGCTCCGGCGGGAGCGGCCCTCCCGTTCTGGCCGCTGGACGATCTCGGGGCCCGCAGGACGGCCCAGACCGTGGTGGCGCCCTCCTCGTGGCGGACGCCCCAGCCTTCGGAGAGCGCCTCGACGATGCCGAGGCCGCGCCCGCCGAGCGAGGACAGGGTGCCGGGGCCGCGGCGCGGCTCGGTCATGGCGCCGCCGTCGCTGACCTCCAGTTCGAGGACGTCGCCGCGGCGCAGCCAGCAGACCCTGACCTGGCCGGACGGCAGCGGACGCGCATGGCGGAGGGCGTTGCTGAGCAGCTCGCTGACGATGACGCTGGCGTCGTCCACGACGGACTCGTAGACGCCCGAGTCGACCAGCTCCGAGCTGAGGCGCCTCCGGGCGACCGCGACGCTGGACGGTGCGTGTGGCAGCAGTACGACGCTCGACGCCCTCACCTCCCCGTGGTTTCGTGTGCTCGGATGAGTCCCGTCACCGATCTTCCAGTACGACCGAAATGCCCTGATGGCCGGGACCGGAAACCCGAACGGTTCATTCGCCACCTGCACAACGAGTCACCGGCCATCCGGTCACGGTGATCACCCCCGCATCGGAATCCCGTCACGAACGGCAACCATCCAAGGATCTATCCAGCCAACGGTGGATTTACTCCTCGCGCGCTCGTTTCGTCCATCACACCCCCCGGTCGCCGCACTTTCCCGCAGGAGGGCGGCTACGACGACCGTTGAGACCACATGAATGCCCTGGTCACGGCCGTCTTATCGTGGCGGGACGGTTCGGGTTTGGTTACGCTGAGTAGCCACAGGACGTCCCCTCCGGTCACTGACCGGACAGGTTGACGCAAGGGCCCGGCGGCCGGTCAGGGCGCTGCCCGGAGGACGAGCCGCATGCACGTTCCGTCACCGGCATGCGCGCCACCTGCGGGTCCGCGGCCTTCCGTCTCGTGCAGAAGAACGTTCGGATGGGGTGCCGAACCGTCCGATCGGAGGGTCTCGTCGGGCCGGTCCCGGCCTATGTGAGATCCCTCACTTTTGTCGTGCTGGGCCGGATGCGCGGAGATCATTCCGCCTTGCGCCTCCGTGAGGCGTTTGACGATGTACAGGCCGAGCCCGATGCCGCCGAACCGCCGCCGGTCCCCCGCGTCCCCCTGGACGAACCGCTCGAAGATCCGCTCATGGTCGCCGGCCGGGATGCCGATCCCCTCGTCCGTCACGGTCACCACGATCTCGCCGCCCGCGCGGACGGCCCGGACGCTGACCGTCCCGCCGTCCGGGGAGTACTTGAACGCGTTCTCCAGCAGCTGCCCGAGGACGATGTCGGTCGCCATCGCGTCCCCGCGGCAGGGCGGCAGCGCGGGCTCGATCTCCAGCTCGACCCGGTGCAGCGGCGACAGCGACCGGAACCCGGCGACCACGCCCTCCAGCACCCGCGTCAGGTCGAACGACTCGATCGTCACGGTCAGCTCGTCGGCGCCCGCGCGGGAGCCGAGCAGCAGGTGCTCGACGAGCCGGCCGAGCGACTGGGCGCGTTCGGCGATGGTGGCGACGGCGGCGCGGCGGTCGCCGTCCGACAGCTCGTCCCACCGGTTGACCAGCGTGGACGCGAACCCCTGCACGACGGTGATCGGGGTGCGCAGCTCGTGGCTGGTGGTGGCGAGGAACAGGTCCTTGGCCTCCTCCAGCGCCTTCGCCTCCGACACGTCGCGGAAGTCGACGACCAGCTCGCCGGTCTCCTCGATCTCGGCGGCGAGGACGTTCAGCCACGTCCCGGACTCCAGCCGGATCGTCAGCATCTCGCCGAGCGCGGGCATGCCGAACGGCAGCGGCCGTCCGATCGCGTCCTCCGGCGGGATGCCGGTGAGGGTGTGCGCGGCGGGGTTCCACTGCCGGACGACGAGATGGTGGTCGAGGACGGCGATCCCGTCCGCGCTGGAGTCGATCACGGCGCGCTCGTGCGCCCGCTGCCGGACGACCTCCGCGTACGCGACGGCGTTGCCGACCGCGACGCCCGCGTGCCCGGCGAGGAGCTCCAGCAGCTCCAGCTCGGTGTGCCCGACCTTGTGGCCGGAGAACAGGGCGTACAGCGCGCCGTACGGGCGGTTCTGCAGGTAGGACAGGCCGAGCGCGATCGTGTGCAGCCCGGACAGCTCGGACCAGATCAGATCGCCGAGGCGCTGCTCGCCGGTCGCGAGCTTGACCGTCTTGCCCGACCGCAGCAGCTCCCCGACCAGGCTCGTCCTCAGGTCGGCGGACGCGCCGCGCATGTGCTCCGGCAGCCCGGACATGTTCACCAGCCGCAGCCGGTCGCCCTCGATCCGCGCGAAGCCGCCCGCGTCCGCGCCGGTCAGCTCGATCAGCGCGGCGGTGATCCGGTCGAGGACGACGGCGAGGTCCAGCTCGGCGTTCAGGTCGGCGACGATGTCGTTCAGCCGGCGGACGAGCCGGGCCCGCTCGGTGATGTGGTGCTGGACGATCTCGTCCTCGTCGACCGGGTGGTACACGCCGACCCAGCCGAGCGGGGTGCCGGACGGGTCCTTCAGCAGGCTCGTGTCGATCCGGACGTCGATGAGGCGGCCGTCCCGGTGGAACCGGCGGGTCGCGATCGAGATCTGCCCGCCCTCGCCCTCGCCCTCGGTGCCGGCTCCGGCGGGGCCCTCCCCGCCGGCGGCGCGGCGGGTGAGGAGCCGTTCCTGGACGGCGTTGTGCTCGGCCTTCAGCTCGTGCGGGACGATCGGCGGCACCCGTCCGACCATCTCCTCGGCCGTCCAGCCGAACATGCGCTCGGCGGCCGGGTTCCACACCGTGACCCGATGCCGCTGGTCCACGGCCACGATCGCGTCGGCGGCGCTCTCGATGACCGCCCGCGCGATCGGGTCATGGACGTGGTGGTGCACGTCTGTCATCGTGCCACCGGACTCCGGCACGGCGCCGGGTAACTTACGCCGAAACTTTCTGTGCCGGCACCGTACGAACAAGAACCTTACTGTTTGGTAAGCCTGCCGATGAGGAGCGCGGCGGCCCCCGCGACCAGGAACGACAGCAGCGAGGCGCTCATCCAGCTCTGCGCGCCGAAGTGCAGCGCGTCCCGGACGTCCTGCCAGAAGCCCGCCCACCGGCTGACGGTGCCGGGGTTGATGAGCTGGTACACGACGAACCCGGCGGCCCAGGCGACGATCATGCCCCAGCGGGACGGCGCCGTCCGCGAGGCGTCCCAGCCGCGCCGGCCCCGCCGCCCGAGGAAGAAGTCGGCGGCGAGGACGCCGAGCATCGGCACGAACACCGAGCCGATCAGCGACAGGAACCCCGCGTAGTCGCCGATGTCCAGGACCAGCGCGAGCACCGTGACGATGACGCCGAGCGCGACGCTCAGCACGCGGCGGTCGGCGCGCGGGACGAGGTTCTGGATCGACACGGCCGTGGAGTAGGTGTCGGCGAACGACTGGTCCGCCTCCCGCAGCACGAACACCGCGAAGAACACGACGCCGAGCGTGACGTTCAGGAACGGATCGAAGACCTTTGCCGAGTCGCCCGCGACGAGCGCCAGCGCCAGCAGGCCGAGGACGTAGGCGACGATCTGCGTGACCGAGTACCCGACGGCGGCGGCGCCGAACGCGGCCCGTTCCGTCCGGGAATGCCGGGTGTAGTCGGCGGCGACCGGGACCCAGGAGATCGACACCGCCAGCGCCGCGTCGGCCCCGATCCAGAAGCCGCCCCACGAGCCCTGCGTCAGGTCGGGGAGCGGCTCGCGGAGGAGCTGGACGTAGAAGTAGACCAGCGCTATCCCCACGGCGACCGTGACATAGCGGCGCAGGATCCTGACGGAGCCGAGCGGCCAGATGGTCAGCACCGTCGTGATCGCCCCGGCGGCGACCACGTAGCCCCAGCGCGGCACACCGTCCCACAGCTCGCGCGCCGCGTCCGCGATGACGATCAGCTCGAACGTCCCCCAGCCGACGAGCTGCGCGATGTTCAGCACGGTCGGCGCGTACGACAGGCGGGCGCCGAACAGGCCGCGGAGCAGCACCATCGCGGGCTGGCCGGTGCGTGCGCCGGGCACCGCGGCAAGGCCCAGCATCAGCCCGCCCAGGATCGTTCCAACGGCCATCGCCACGATGCCCGCCATGATCGACAGGGTGGGCCGGCCGTCGGCGCCCGGCGCCAGGACGGTGTAGGCGCCGGAGAAGGCCAGCAGGCTGACCCCGAGGTTCGCCCAGAAGGCGCTCTGGTCCCAGAAGCCGAGGACCCTCGGCGCGGGCTCGTCGAGCGTGAACGGGGCCTCGTTGTTCGGACGCGCCGCACCGGCCTGCGCATCAACCTCGGACGTCACGGAACACACTCCCTACGCCGGCATTACCCGGACAGGTTCATGCGGTCGGCGACGCCTCTAAGGCCGCCCTCTCAGCCCGGCTTGCACGCATCCGGCCGGCACGCGACGTGCCTCATCCCGGTGCGGTGCGGCCCGAGCTCCCGCGGTCATCGGTCGGGCCCGATCGTACAACCCGCCCGACTTCCCCCATAAGGGCACGGATCGTCAAAAGGGCGCAGATCACCCCAGAGTCAACCGATCATGCGTGACCTCGTCCCGGCCACATCCGGCCGGGCCGCTTCAGGCCACGTACGGGGCCCCGTCGCCACCGCCCTCCATCGGACGGCCCGCCTCGACCCAGCCCTTCATCCCGCCGTCGACGTTCCTGGCCAGCCAGCCCGCCTGGTTGAGCGCCACCGTCACCTGCGCGGACCGCGCCCCGGACCGGCAGATCACGTAGACCTCCCGGTCGCGGGGGACCTCTCCGGCACGATCACCCAGCTGGCCCATGGGAATGTGGACGGCCGTGGGCGCGTGACCCGCGTCCCACTCGTCCTGTTCCCGGACGTCCAGCAGGTAGCCGTCCTGCGGGACGTCGGCGGCTGCCACCGCCGGCACGTCGTCCCCGAAATTCATCACACCCCCATGGAACCGCGCGAAGCCCCCCTGCGTCGAATCACCCATGCGGTACCGGACGCTCCTTTTCGCAACGCCCGGGCTGGCCATGGTCTTGTCTCTGGCTGCCTGCGGCGACGAACAAGCCAAGGGGACCCCCGCCGACAAGCCTTCGGGCACGACGTCCGTGCAACCCTCCGGCACGCCGGCGGACTCCCTCACCATCAACGTCAAGGCCTCCAAGGAGGCCCCCGCCAAGACCTGGACCCTGAACTGCGAGCCGCCCGGCGGCGACCATCCCAAGGCCGCCGACGCCTGCGCGGCCCTCGCCAAGGCCAAGGACCCGTTCAAACCCGTCCCCAAGGATCAGCAATGCACCTTGATCTACGGCGGCCCCGAGCTCGCCACGGTCAAGGGGACCTGGAAGGGGAAGGAGATCGACGCCCAGTTCTCCCGTGACGACGGCTGCCAGCTGCATCGCTGGGAGCAGGTCGGCCCGCTCTTCGGCCCCGTGCCGAAGGTCCGCTGAACGAGCCATCCCCGTTCCGGCTCCGTCCAGCGACCAGAAACCGGAAACCACGACCACATCATCGGCCCCGCCCGGTCACCCGGGCGGGGTCACCTGTGTGAAGATCGGCTCACGGATACACCATGCGGCTCATGAACTACATCGCGATGGCCCTCGCCGCCGCCGGCGCCATCGCCGTCCTCTACCTCCTGAACGCCTCGATCACCACGACCCCCCACGCGACGATCGAGAAGGCCAGGACGCTGTCGTGCTCGTCCGTCCTCAATGCCAGGAGCGGCAAGGAGACCCTCGACATCCCTCTGGACAACACGGAGCGGAACGCGATCCACGGGGCCTGCGACCAGGCGCGCATCCAGCGCCTCGGCTGGACGCTGCTCGTCGCCGTCCCCACCGCGGTCGCCGGCGCCCTGATCGTGCCCCGCGGCCGTCCGTCCACGTCGCCCGCGTGAGCGAGCGGGTCACTTCAGGAGGCGGGACATCCGTCGGTCGGCCAGGGGCTTGCCGCCCGTCTGGCAGGTCGCGCAGTACTGGAGGGACGAGTCCGCGAAGGAGACCTCGCGGACCGTGTCGCCGCAGACGGGGCATTTCTGCCCGGCCTTGCCATGGACGCGCAGGCCGGTCTTCTTCTCGCCCTTGAGATCCTGGGCCTCCAGCCCGCGCGAACGCTCCACGGCGTCGCGCAGGGTGGTGACGATGGCGTCGTGCAGGATCGCGACGTCGTCCTCGGTCAGCGAGGCGGCGATCTTGAAGGGCGACATCTTCGCGACGTGCAGCACCTCGTCGGAATAGGCGTTGCCGATCCCGGCGATCACCTTCTGGTCGCGCAGCAGGCCCTTGATCTGGGTGCGCTTGCCGTCGAGGATCGCGCCGAGCGCCGCCGGGGTGAACGCGGCGTCCAGCGGATCGGGGCCGAGCGAGGCGACGCCCGGGACGTCCGAAGGATCCCGGACGACGTAGACGGCGAGGCCCTTCTTCGTGCCGGCCTCCGTCAGGTCGAAACCGGAGCCGTCGTCCAGATGGACGCGCATCGCCAGCGGGTTCTTGCCGCCCGGCCGGACGGGCCGCGCCGGGATCTCCTCGCGCCAGCGCAGCCACCCGGCCCGCGCCAGATGGATCACCAGGTGCGGGCCGTCCACGTCGAGGTCGAGGAACTTGCCGCGCCGGGCGACGCCGGTGACGGTCAGCCCGCCGAGCGAGGTCACCGGCGGGTCGTAGGTCTTCAGCGCGGAGATGGCGAGAACGTCCACGCGCGCGATGACGTGTCCGACGACGCGCTCCCGCAGGAACCCCGCCAGCGCCTCCACCTCAGGTAGCTCGGGCATGGTCCCAGTATCGGCGAAGAGGGGCGATGCCGGTGTCCACAGGGCTGTGGAAGCCTGTGGAAAAGCCTGTGCACAACTCCGGATGCGGCGGGGCGTGCGGCGTTCGCGGGGTCAATACCTCAATGAATCCCCGCAAACCGGCGGACGAGAGCGGGGACGGGCCGTCACCGAGGGTGTGGATAACTTCCGCGTAACAACCCGCCGGTAATCGCCCCGAGCGGCCCCATGACCGGACTCGGCGGGCATGTGACCGGGATCTCGAAATAACCCCTAGGGGGTACGGGTTGCCACGGGTGCGCCGTTATGGCAGCATGAGGACCGCAAGATACCCCCCAGGGGTACAAGGCCAAGGGAACGAGGGAGTCGCCAGATGAGCACCGCCACCTACACCGTCACCGGGATGACCTGCGGCCACTGCGTCAGCTCGGTCACCGAGGAGGTCGAGCAGATCACCGGGGTGACCGACGTCGAGGTCGACCTGCCGACCGGCCGGGTCACCGTGACGAGCGCCGCGCCGATCGACGACGCCCTGGTCAAGGACGCCGTCGAAGAGGCCGGTTACGAACTGAAGCCATGACCGGCGCGCATCCCGCACGCGGCGGGGTGCGCCCCTTGAGTTCCGTGCCTTCGGGCACCGGGTTGGAGTGATCGGAATGAACAGCGCGATCAAGCTGGGAGCCTACGCCGCCGGGCTGGCGGTCGTCTTCGGCGGCGCCGCCGGAATCGGCAAGGTCGTCGGACCCGTGGGCGCCTCGGCCGAGACCGCGTCCCACGGCGGCGGCCACGGCGGAAGCGGCAGCGGTGGCGGGCACGGAGGCGGCGGCCACGGCGGCGATGCCGGTGGCGCGGCGGCGCACGCGCCCGGCGGCCTCCAGGTCTCCGAGGACGGCTACACGCTCGTCCCGCGCAGGACGACGCTGGCCCCCGGCAAGCGGTCCGACTTCCGGTTCACCATCAACGGCCCCGACGGCAAGCCCGTCACCGGGTTCAAGCCCCTGCACGGCAAGCGCCTGCACCTGATCGTCGCGAGCCGCGACCTGTCGGGCTTCCAGCACCTGCACCCGTCCGAGGCGGGCGGCGGCGTCTGGACGGTGTCGATCACGATCCCGAAGTCCGGCGTGTACCGGTTCTTCACCGACATCCAGCCGGACGGCGCGACGCGGCAGCTCACGCTCGGCACCGACGTGTTCGTCCAGGGCGACCTGCGGACGGCGCCGCTGCCGAAGCCCGAGCGCGTCGCGAAGGTGGACGGCTACGAGGTGACGCTGTCCGGCGGGCTCACTCCCGGCAAGTCCACCGAACTCACCCTCTCGGTGAGCAAGGGCGGCAAGCCGGTCACCGATCTGCAGCCGTACCTGGAGGCGTACGGCCACCTGGTGGCGCTGCGCCAGGGCGACCTCGCCTACCTGCACGTCCACCCGGACGGGGAGCCGGGCGACGGCGAGACGAAGCCGGGCCCCGGCATCACGTTCTCCGCCGAGGCGCCGAGTTCCGGCGCGTACCGTCTCTACCTGGACTTCAAGCACGACGGCAAGGTCCGCACGGCCGAGTTCACCGTGCACGCCGGGGACGCGCAGGTGCCCGTCCAGCAGACCGGGGGCGGCGGTCACGACGACACGCCGCACACCCACTGACCCATCCCGAACGACCGACGCAGAGCGCAGAGGAGGAGCGACGATGAGCACGGACACCGCGTCCGGGCAGGTCGAGCTGGCGATCGGCGGCATGACGTGCGCGTCGTGCGCCAACCGCATCGAGCGCAAGCTCAACAAGCTCGACGGCGTGACCGCGACGGTCAACTACGCCACCGAGAAGGCGAAGGTCGAATATTCCGGGGCCGTCTCCCCGGACGAGCTGATCGCGACGGTCGAGAAGGCCGGCTACAGCGCCCGGCTCCCGGCGCCGCGCAAGCCCGAGCGGGGCGAGGCCGGAGACGCACCGGAGCCGGACGACGATCTCCGGGCGCTGCGGCAGCGGCTGCTCACCGCGGTCGTCCTGTCGGTCCCGGTCATCGCGATGGCGATGATCCCGGCGCTGCAGTTCGAGGCGTGGCAGTGGCTGTCGCTGACGCTGGCCGCCCCGGTCGTCGTGTACGCGGGCTGGCCGTTCCACAAGGCCGCGTACACCAACCTCCGGCACGGCGCGGCCACCATGGACACGCTGATCTCGCTCGGCACGCTGGCCGCGTTCGCCTGGTCGCTGTGGGCGCTGTTCTTCGGCACCGCCGGCGAGCTGGGCATCAAGCACGGGTTCGAGTTCTCGATGACGCGGTCCGACGGGTCGATGAACATCTACCTTGAGGCCGCGTCCGGCGTGATCGCGTTCATCCTCGCGGGGCGCTATTTCGAAACGCGGTCCAAGCGCCGCGCCGGAGCCGCGCTCCGCGCCCTGCTCGAACTGGGCGCGAAGGAGGTCTCGGTCGTCCGGGACGGCCGCGAGGAGCGGGTGCCGGTCGACCGGCTCGCCGTGGGGGACGTGTTCGTCGTCCGCCCCGGCGAGAAGATCGCCACGGACGGGACGGTCGAGGAGGGCTCGTCCGCGGTGGACGCGTCCATGCTGACCGGCGAGTCGGTCCCGGTCGAGGTCGGCCCGGGCGACACCGTCGTCGGCGCGACCGTGAACGCGGGCGGGCGCCTGCTCGTCCGCGCGACGCGGATCGGCTCCGACACCCGGCTCGCGCAGATGGCGCGGCTCGTGGAGGACGCGCAGACGGGGAAGGCGCAGGTCCAGCGGCTCGCCGACCGGATCTCCGGCGTGTTCGTCCCGGTCGTGATCGCGCTGGCGCTCGGCACGCTCGGGTTCTGGATCGGCACCGGCGAGCCCCTTGCCGGAGCGTTCACCGCCGCGGTCGCCGTGCTGATCATCGCCTGCCCGTGCGCGCTCGGCCTCGCCACCCCGACCGCCCTCATGGTCGGGACGGGACGCGGCGCGCAGCTCGGCATCCTGATCAAGGGCCCGGAGGTGCTGGAGTCCACCCGGAGGATCGACACGGTCGTCCTGGACAAGACGGGCACCGTCACCACCGGGCGGATGGCCCTGGTCGACGTCGTCACCGCCGACGGGGTCGACGAGGCCGACGTGCTGCGGCTGGCGGGGGCGCTGGAGAACGCGTCCGAGCACCCCATCGCCCAGGCGCTCGCCAAGGGCGCGGTGGAGCGTGTCGGGGAACTCGGCACCGTCGAGGACTTCGCGAACGTCGAGGGCCTGGGCGTCCAGGGGATCGTGGACGGCCACGGCGTCCTCGCGGGCCGTCCGCAGCTCCTCGCCGAATGGTCGCAGCACCTCACGCCCGGCCTCGAACGCGCCATGGCGGACGCGCACGCGCTCGGGCACACGGCCGTCGCGGTCGGCTGGGACGGCGAGGCCCGCGCGGTCATCACCGTCGCCGACCAGGTCAAGCCGACCTCGCGGGAGGCGGTCGACCGGCTGCGTGCGCTCGGGCTGCGTCCCGTCCTGCTGACGGGCGACAACGAGACAGTGGCCCGCACGGTCGCGGACGCGGTCGGGATCGACGAGGTCATCGCCGAGGTCCTGCCGCAGGACAAGGTGGACGTCGTCAAGCGCCTCCAGTCCGAGGGCCGGACGGTCGCGATGGTCGGGGACGGCGTCAACGACGCCGCCGCGCTCGCGCAGGCCGACCTCGGCCTCGCGATGGGCACCGGGACGGACGCGGCGATCGAGGCGTCCGACCTGACCCTCGTCCGCGGGGACCTGCGGGCCGCGGCGGACGCGATCCGGCTGTCCCGCAGCACGCTCGGCACGATCAAGGGGAACCTGTTCTGGGCGTTCGCCTACAACGTAATGGCGCTGCCGCTGGCGGCGTCAGGACTGCTGGTCCCGATGATCGCGGGCGGCGCGATGGCGTTCTCGTCGGTCTTCGTGGTCAGCAACAGCCTCCGGCTGCGGCGCTTCAAGCCGTTCGGCACCGAGCCGGGCGCGGCCGTCCCGCCGGCCACCGAACCGGCGCGGCAGGAGGTCTCCGCGACCCGCTGAGGCTGGCGCCCGCCCGAACCTTCGTCCGTGTGATCTCCACCGGAGTTCACACGGACGTTGCTCGTTTCGGACGCCGGCCCCGGGCGTCAGGCGAGCTGGGGCATGCGGCGCAGCGCTGTGAGGACGGGCGCGAGTGACGGTTCGGCGGCGGCCGCGTCCAGGGCCTCGGTCAGGGTTTCGGCGTAGGTAGGGGCGGCCTTCTCCTGGACGGCCCGTCCCTCGTCGGTGATGACGGTGTAGACGCCGCGGCGGTCCTTGGGGCACATGGCGCGGCGGGTGAGACCGGCGCTCTCCAGCCGCGCGACGAGACGGCTGACCGAGCTCTGGTTGAGGCCGATGAGGTCGGCGAGCTCCTGCATCCGCAGCTCGCCGTCCTCGGCGCGGGACAGGCGGCACAGCGCCCGGTACTCCGACAGGCCGATTCCGTGGCTGCGCTGGAGTGCCTTGGCCAGCTGATGCTCGACGCGTCCGTGCAGGGTGACGACACCGTCCCAGAGCAGGCCGTCCGCCGTCGTGGTCTTCGCGTCAGCGCCCATCTCGCGCCCCTCTCTCTTGACGCCAGCATACATGCAATGCGAATATCTGCATGCACATACAAGGCATGCATGTACATGCAAATCTCAGTGAAGGGGTTCGACGATGACCAGTCCGCTGCTGCTCCCCTACGAGGGTCCGCACCTGACGCTCCGCAACCGGATCGCGATGGCGCCGATGACGCGCAACCGGGCGGACGACGCGACCGGCGTCCCGAACCCCCTGACCGCCGAGTACTACGCGCAGCGCGCGACGGCCGGGCTGATCGTCACCGAGGGGATCTGGCCGGGGGTGCTCGGCAAGGGCGAGCCCTGCGTCCCCGGCCTCACGACCGGCGCGCAGGTCGCCGGGTGGCGCGCGGTGACCGAGGCCGTGCACGCCGCCGGCGGGACGATCTTCGCCCAGCTCTGGCACGTCGGCCGCATGTCGCACCCGCTCACCCTGCCGGGCCGCGCGACGCCCGTCGCACCCTCGGCGGTCCGGATCGAGTCGGAGAAGATCCGCACGGAGGAGGGCCGCGTCCCGCATGTGACGCCGCGTCCGCTGACGACGGCCGAGGTGGAGGCGACGGTCGCGGACTTCGCGACCGCGGCCCGCAACGCCGTCGAGGCGGGGTTCGACGGGGTGGAGGTGCACGGCGCGAACGGCTACCTCATCCAGCAGTTCCTCGCCGAGAACACCAACCGGCGCACCGACCGCTTCGGCGGCTCGCGCGACGGGCGGCTCCGCTTCGCACTCGACGTGGTGAACGCCGTGGCCGCCGAGGTAGGCCCCGGACGCGTCGGCCTGCGGATCTCCCCCGACAACCCCGAGAACGAGATCGCCGAACAGGACCCGAAGGGCACCTACCGCGCGCTCGTGGACGCCCTCGACCCGCTCGGCCTCGCCTACCTGCACATCATCGAGCGCGGCGCGTACGAGGCACTCGCCGACCTGCGTCCACGCTGGTCCGGCACGCTGATCGGGAACTTCAACGGCCCCGAGCCGACGTCCCAGCGGGCCGGAGAGGAGGCCGTCGCGGCGGGCCTGGCCGACGTGTTCTCCTTCGGCCGCCTGTTCATCTCCAACCCCGACCTCCCCGCCCGCTTCGCAACAGGCGCCCCACTGACCCCGCACATCCGCCACCTGGTCTACGGCGGCGGTGCCGAGGGCTACACCGACTACCCACCGCACCAAGGCGGACGCTCCCACCCCGACCACCACCGCAACCACGCGACAACCTGAACCGCCCGCGATCGCGACCGAAGGCAGGTTTCGAGCCTGCGAGGAACCTGATCGCGCAGCGAGCCGCCAGGCAAGCCGGAGCGATGCAGCAACGCTATGAACGCGGCACGTCCCAGAAGGCCAGTTCGTGGTGCATGCCTTCCAGGAAGAGACGTTCGGCGGATTCCGGGTCGGCGCCGGACTCGTTGATCATCTGGGCGATGCGGGCGGTCAGGTCGGCGAAGCCGGGGTCGGCGTAGGTGTCGACCCAGCGGCGGTAGCGGGGGTCGGACGGCGGGTTCTCGGCGAGCCGCCGTCCGAGCGTGGAGTATCCCCACATGCAGGGGTAGAGGGCCGCGAGGCCGTCGGCGTACGTGGCGGCGCTGTCCAGGAGGAACGACGTGTACGCGGCGCAGGCCGGGCCCTTCCGCGCGCCGTCCAGGTCGGCGGCGAAGCTCGCGGAGAGCGATCGGTGCAGGTCGAGCTCGTCGTGGAACGTCGCGTGGGCGAGGTCGACGAGGTCGCCGAGATGGGCGGCGGGCGCCTGCCAGGCGAGACGGGAGAACACGCGGACGTAGTCGTGGAGGAAGAGGTAGTCCTGCTCCAGCCAGGAGCGGAAGGTCGCGTCGTCCAGGGTTCCTTGGGCGATGCCCTCGACGGTGGGGTGCTTGAGCTGTTCGTCCACCAGCGGGCGGCCGAGCTCCTCCAGATGCGCCGCGAGACTCATGGCCGCAGTCTCGCATCCGCGGGGAGCCCGGAAACGATCAGACCCCGCCGAGTCGTGCGACCCGGCGGGGCTCTGATCCTGCACCGGTGTGTGGGGTCGCCTCTCGGCGAAAGGCACAACACGGCTCCAGCCGGACGGTATTCCGTGAAGGCAAAAGGTGAGGCCCGGGGACACCAGGCACACCGGCTGTCATGTCTAACCGACAGGACCCTGGGATTGTTCCCGGCCCCGCAGGTCCGTGAACGTCCCCGTCCGGCGGACGGTGTGCCAGCCCAGCCGCGCCCCCAGCAGCGCGGTGGCGACGGACTGGACGACGACCAGGTACATCAGCTGCCGGTAGACGAACTGCTGGAGCGGCAGCGTCCAGAGCGGGCGGATCCGTTCGCCGTCCAGCCAGAGCGCGTAGGCGCCGGCGGCGGCCTGCGCGGCGACGAAGACCAGCCATGTCAGGACGGGCCCGGCGGGATCGAGGAACAGCACGCCGAACAGCGCGAACAGGTCGATGGCGGGCGCGAACAGCGGCAGCAGGATCTGGAACAGCGTCAGGTAGGGGAGGCAGCGGCGGCCGAACCGTCCCGAGCCGCCGCTCTCGACGACGGAGCGGCGGTGCTTCCACATCGCCTGCATCGTGCCGTAGCACCAGCGGTAGCGCTGCCTCCACAGTTGCCGCAGGGTGGACGGCGCCTCCGTCCACGCGAGGGCCTTCTCCTCGTAGACGACGCGCAGCCCCGTGCGGCAGATAGCCATGGTGAGGTCGGTGTCCTCGGCGAGGGTGTCACCCGGGACGCCGCCCAGCCGCGCCAGCACCGACCGGCGGAACGCCCCGATCGCGCCGGGGACGGTCGGCATGCACTGCAGGACGTCGAACATCCGCCGGTCGAGGTTGAACCCGATCACGTACTCGATGTGCTGCCAGCGTCCGAGGATGCCGCCGCGGTTGGCGACCTTGGTGTTGCCGCTGACCGCCCCGACCCGCGTGTCGGCGAAGGGCGCCACGAGATGGCGGACGGTGTCGCGCTGGAAGACCGTGTCGCCGTCCACGAGCACGAGGATCTCGGCGCGGGCGACCCCGATGCCCGCGTTGAGCGCGCTCGGCTTGCCGCCGTTCGGCTTGCGGATCAGGTGGACGGTGGGCAGCGCGATCGACTCGACGATCAGCGCGGTGCGGTCGGTGGAGCCGTCGTCCACGACGATCACCTCGACCGTGCCCGGATAGTCGGTGTCGAGGAGCGAGGCGACCGTCGCCGCGATGTTCGCCTCCTCGTTGTAGGCGGGGACGATCACGGAGACGGGCGGGAACGGATCGGGCGGCAGCCCGTCGTCCCGTATGTCCGGCATCTCCCCGCCGAGCGGGAACTCTTCCGGGGCGGTCCCGGGGGCGGCGTGCCGTCCCCGGCGCGACAGCCCCCGGACGCGGCGCATGTGGACGTGCGCGAACAGCAGCAGCGCCACGAGCCTCAGCACGTACGCGATCCCGGCCACCGCGAACAGCACGCCCATCGTCCCGGTGAGGGCGGACGCGGAGCGCTGCGCGGCGACGAGCGTCCAGCCCACGGCCTTCTCCCGCGCGGGCAGCGGCACGACCGCGGAGGGCATGTTCAGCGCCTCCGTGAGCGTGGTGAAGCGGTATCCCTGCGGCTGGAGGCGCTGGATGATCTGCTCGACGGCCGCGACGGTGTCGGCCCGGTCGCCGCCGGAGTCGTGCAGCGTGACCACGGCCCCCTGCCC
>NZ_VCKW01000186.1 GCF_005889715.1 Actinomadura soli | reverse complement strand
CGGTACGGGTCGCCCAGCGCATCTTGGCCATGGCCGCAGCGATCTGGCACAACCACCGCACCGGCCAGCCCATCACCCGGTCACTGACCGCGTTCGACCACTGATCACTTCGGAACTACTCGTCTAGCCGGCGTCCTCCGGGGGCGCGTCGCGGTCATCGACGGGGACGACGTCCTTCAGGAAGTCGCGGCGGTCCAGGAACGCCGACAGGCTCTCGCGGTGCTCGTCGCACGCGAACCAGATCTTCCGCCGGTCCGGGGCGTGGATCTTCGGGTTGTTCCACCGCAGCGCCCACACGGCGTCGGCGCGGCAGCCCTTGGCGGAGCACTGCAGGTCGTCGGGGCCGGATTCCGGAGCGGAGTCGGTCATCCGGCAACTCTGGCACAGCGTGCCGGACGCGGCGCGCCCGCCTCGCCCTCCCGGCGGGTGAGCCGCGTTTCACCCGGTGATCTCCGGATAGGACCCTGCCGTGCGGACGGAGGCCACGGACGCCGGGGACCGGGCGGCGGAGCGGCGGCGCCGCTGGAAGGCGCTCTCCGTCTGCCTTGTCGCGGCGTTCATGACGCTGCTGGACGTCAGCATCGTCAACGTGGCGCTCCCGTCGATCCGGGAGGGGCTGCACGCCTCCGCGGCGGAACTGCAGTGGATCCTGTCGGGGTACGCGCTGACGTTCGGGCTCGTCCTCGTCCCGGCCGGGCGGCTCGGCGACGCCCGCAGCCGCCGCGCCGTGTTCCTGTCCGGGCTCGCGCTGTTCACATTGGCGAGCGCCGCCGCGGGGATCGCGCCGACGATCCTGCTCCTCGTCCTGGCGCGGCTCGTGCAGGGCGTCGCGGGCGGCATCCTGAACCCGCAGGTCGCCGGGCTGATCCAGCAGCTGTTCCAGGGCGCTGAGCGGGGCCGCGCGTTCGGCGCGCTCGGCGCCGTCATCGGGATCGCCACGGCGGTCGGGCCGCTGCTCGGCGGCGGGCTGATCGCCATCGCCGGGCCCGATGAGGGCTGGCGCTGGGTGTTCTACGTCAACGTCCCGGTCGGCGTGGCGGCGCTGGTGCTGGCCTGGCGGCTCCTGCCCGCGCCCGTCTACGGGGAACGGCAGGGCCTGGACCCGCTCGGCGTCCTCCTCCTCGGCGCGGGCGTCGTCTGCGTGCTGCTGCCGCTCGTCCAGGAACAGCAGTGGAAGAGCGACCTGAAATGGCTGCTCGTGCTCGCGGGCGCGGTCCTGATCGCGCTGTTCGCCGTGTGGGAGCGCCGCGCGCGGACGCCGATGGTGGACCTCGGCCTGTTCCGGCTCCGCTCGTACGCGCTGGGCTCGGCGATCGCGCTGCTGTACTTCGCCGGGTTCACCGCGATCTTCTTCATCTTCACGCTCTACCTGCAGAACGGCCTCGGCTACAGCGCGCTCGGCGCGGGACTCGCGATCACCCCGTTCGCGGTCGGCTCCGGCATCGCGTCCGCCGCGGGCGGCCAGGTCGTGGCGCGGTACGGGCGCCCGCTCGTCGCCGCCGGGCTCGGCGTGGTGCTGGTGGGCCTCGGCGCGGCGTGGGTGGCGGTCGAGGTGCACCCGGGCTCCGGCGTGGTCTGGTGGACGGCGGCGCCGCTGCTGGTCGCGGGCCTCGGCAGCGGCCTGGTCATCGCGCCCAACCAGACGATCACCCTGTCGGAGGTGCACTTCACCGAGGGCGGCAGCGCGGCGGGCGTCCTGCAGACGGGCCAGCGGGTCGGCACCGCGACGGGCATCGCCGCGGTCGGGTCGGTGTTCTTCGCCACCGTCGCTGGAAAGGGCGGGGACTGGGCCGCCGCGTTCCGGCACGGGCTGATCGTCATCCTGGTGTTCGTCCTGGCGGCGCTGGGCGCGGCCGTCGCCGACCTGTACGCGGGTCGCCGCGCCGTCCGCGCCGCCCGCGGCGGCTGATCTACCCGCGGCGGAGGGCGCGGGCGGCCAGGGCGGCGGCGGCCAGGCAGCCGAGCACGGACGCCGCGAGGACGCGGTTCTGCCGCCTGATCCGGGCCGGGATCTCCGCGTACGGCATCGTCGAGAAGGACACCAGCTCGTAGCGGGACACGTAGCGTCCCGCCAGGCGCCGCTCCAGCGCGTGCGTCGCCGCCTGCTTCGCCTGGTAGGCCGGGGACGACACGCGGTCGCGCATCTCGATGAAGTTGTCGAGGGCCATCTCGGCGATCGCGTCGGTGTTGGCCTTGCGCCGCTCCTGGTAGAGCGACAGCGCGCGGGCCCAGTCGCCGCCGGCCTCGGTCAGGCACCGGTCGATCTCGATGCAGTCCTCGAACGCGCAGTTGGCGCCCTGCCCGAAGAACGGGACGATCGCGTGCGCGGCGTCGCCGAGCAGCGCCACGATCGCGCCGTCCCCGTACCGCGTCCACGGCCAGCACCGGACGGTCACCAGCGACCCGACCGGGTTGTGCGCGTAGTCGTCGGCCAGGTCGGGCATGAGGCCCGCGACGTCCGGATAGTGCCGCTCGAAGTAGGCGGTCACCTTCTCCGGCGTATCGAGCGCGGCGAAGTCGTCCTTGGGCCAGAACAGCGTGCACGTGAACGACCGGTCGAGGTTCGGCAGCGCGATCATCATCGACGTGCCGCGCGGCCAGATGTGCAGCGCGTCCGGGTCGAGCGCGAACTCACCGCCCTTCGGCGGGACGGTCAGCTCCTTGTAGCCGTGCTCCAGGAAGTCGGCGTCGGCGTCCAGCGCGAGGGACTCGCGGACCGCGCTGTAGGCGCCGTCCCCGGCGAGGACGACGTCGGCGGGCTCGGAGCCGGCGTCGTCCAGGAGGATCGTCCCGGCGTCGGCGTCCACACCGGTCACGCGCTGGGAGAACCGCAGCGTGACGCCCGGGGTGGCCTCGGCCGTGTCCAGCAGCGACCGGTTCAGCTCGGCCCGGCTGATGGAGTTGATCGCGCGCTCGCCGTCCGCGCTGTACGGCTGGAAGTTCTGCCCGCCCGGCAGGGGATGCACCATCCGGCCGTGCATGGGCAGGGCCTGCTTGAGGGACTGGTCCCGCAGCCCGAGCTGCTCCAGCGCCGCCAGGCCGCGCGCCGAGATCGCCAGGTTGATCGAGCGGCCGCGTTCGGCGCCCGCCACCCGCGGGTCGGGACGCCGCTCGTACACCGTCACCGGGACGCCCCGGCGGCCGAGGAGCACCGCCAGCAGGCAGCCCGCCAGCCCCGCGCCGACGATCGCGACCTGCTCGCCGCCTTCGTCACGCCCCATGGGCGGAGACCTCCCCCGTACTTGCCGGCTCCGTCTGGGACCTGACCTCCCAGAGGTCGGGGAACGCGGGGGCGAACAGGGTCTTGCGCAGGTAGTCGGCACCGGCCGACCCGCCGGTGCCGATCTTCGCGCCGATCGTCCGCTCGACCATCTTCAGGTGGCGGTAGCGCCATTCCTGGATGCCCTCGTCCACGTCGACGAGCGCCTCGCAGACCTCCGCGCCGGGCCCGGACTCGTCCGCGTACACGGCGACCAGCGCCTTCTGCACTCCCGCGTCCGGCTCCCACGGACGGGACGTGTCGCGGCCGAGCGCCTCGCGCGGGACGGGGAACCCGAGCCCGTCCAGGTAGCGCAGCAGCGAGTCGAACATCGACGGCCGCGCGACCGCCGCCTGGAGCCGCGCGTCGTCGCGCAGGTCCGAGGCCGGGAACGCGCGCCGCCCGAGGACGGCCTCGATCTCGCGGAACTGCCCGCTCTGGAACCCGCTGGAGGTGCCGAGCTCGTCGCGGAACGCGGCGAACTGGCGGGGCGTCATCGTCTCCAGGACGTCCAGCTGCCCGACCACCGTCTTGAGGATCTTGGCGATGCGCCGCGCCGTGTGCAGCGAGCCCGCGCTGTTGCCCTCCTCCAGCCTGCGCTGCAGCAGCGCCGACTCGTGCAGGATCTGCTTGAACCACAGCTCGTACACCTGATGGATGATCACGAACAGCAGCTCGTCGTGGGCGGTCGTCCTGGGCTCCTGGCAGGACAGGAGATCATCGAGCCGGAGATAGCCGCCGTACGTCATCGTCGGCGAATCGGTCATCACGCCTCCTCGCGGCACACCGGATACAGAACCGCAGCATATGGGACGCCCTGTTAGTCGAGGTCGCCGGCGGCGTGCCGGACGGGGCGGAGCGCGGCGGTGATCCCGGCGGCCTGCCCGGCGGGGAGCGCGGCGATGCCGAAGCCGGACTCGTTGAGCGCGAGGGTCGCCTCCTCCGCGAGCTCGCGGCCGGCGGGCGTGATGGTGGCGAGGACGACGCGTCGGTCGTCGGGGGAGGGTCCGCGGCCGACGAGGCCGCGCTGCTCCAGGCGTCCGATCACGTTGGTGACCGAGGCGGGGTGGACCATCAGGCGGGCGCCCATCTTGCCCATGGGGAGCGTGCCCGCCCGCGTGAAGGCGAGCAGCCGCAGTGCCTCGTAGGCGGCGAACGTCAGCGCGTACGGCTTGAGGACGGCCTCGATCCGGCTCAGCAGGAGCTGCTGCGCCCGCATCACCGACGTGACGGCCGCCATGTGGTCGGCGTGCTCGGGCCACCGGAGGCTCCACTGGCGGTGGGCCTCCGCGATCGGGTCGGTCATGTCGGGCATCGGCCTACCGTACGTGGTCTTGACTGGCTCGCGCATGGAAACTATTTTAACTTCCAAATATTGGATGTCCAAGGGTTGAGGTGAGAGCGGTGACGGGGGACCTGCACAAGCCGGAGCACCCGGTGCGGTTCGTGACGGCGGCGGCCCTGTTCGACGGCCACGACGCGGCGATCAACATCATGCGGCGCATCCTGCAGTCGCAGGGCGCCGAGGTGGTGCACCTCGGGCACGACCGCTCGGTCCGCGAGGTCGTCGACGCCGTCCTGGAGGAGGACGCGCAGGGCGTCGCGATCAGCTCCTACCAGGGCGGCCACGTCGAGTACTTCGAGTTCCTGTCGCGCAGCCTGAAGGAGGCGGGCGCCGAGCACGTGAAGGTGTTCGGCGGGGGCGGCGGGGTGATCGTCCACGAGGAGATCGCGCGGCTGTCCGGCGCCGGGGTGCGGATCTTCTCGCCGGAGGACGGGCAGCGGCTCGGCCTGCCGGGGATGATCAACGAGCTGGTGCGCGACTGCGACGTCGACCTCGCCGCCGAACCCGTCCCGGCGGAGGCCGTGGTGGCGGGGGAGCGGCACGCGCTCGCCCGGGCCATCACCTGCCTGCAGGCCGGGAAGCTCCCCGGCGACGACCGGGCGCTGCTCGCCGAGGCGGCGGGCAAGCGTCCCGTCCCCGTGCTGGGGATCACCGGGACGGGCGGCTCCGGAAAGTCGTCCCTCACCGACGAGCTGGTGCGGCGGCTGCGCGTCGACCAGCAGGACAAGCTGCGCGTCGCGGTCCTGGCCGTCGACCCGACGCGGCGCCGCGGCGGCGGCGCGCTGCTCGGCGACCGCATCCGGATGAACGCGCTGGACCGCGACCACGTCTTCTTCCGCTCGCTGGCGACCCGCGGCGCGCGCGAGCTGCCCGAGAACATCGAGGACATCATCGGCGCCTGCAAGGCCGCCGGATACGACCTCGTCATCCTGGAGACGCCCGGCATCGGCCAGGGCGACGCCGCGATCGTCCCGCTGGTCGACGTGTCGCTGTACGTGATGACGCCCGAGTTCGGCGCCGCGACCCAGCTCGAGAAGATCGACATGCTCGACTTCGCGGACGTCGTGGCGATCAACAAGTTCGAGCGGCGCGGCGCGGCCGACGCGCTGCGGGACGTGTCGCGGCAGCTCGTCCGCAACCGGGAGGCGTTCGGGCAGCGGCCCGAGGACATGCCCGTGTTCGGCACCAGCGCCGCCACGTTCAACGACGACGGCGTCACCGCGCTCTACCAGCACCTTGGCGGCCTGCTCGGCGAGCACGGGCTGCGGCTGGAGGACGGCGTCCTCCCCGAGATCACGACGAAGGTGCCGACCGGCGCCGCGACCGTCATCCCGCCCGGCCGGGTCAGGTACCTGTCCGACATCGCCGACACCGTGCGCGGCTACCACGCCGGGACGGTGAAGCAGATCGAGGCGGTGCGGCGCGTCCAGCGGCTGGAGGCGGTCCGTGCCGAGCTGACGGACGCGTCCGAGGTCGAAGAGCTCCTGGCCCAGGCGCGCCAGGACGTGGCGCCCGAGAACGCCGGCCTGATCGAGGGCTGGCCCGCGGTCGTCGAGTCGTACTCGGGCGACGAGCAGGTCGTGAAGATCCGCGACAAGGAGCTGCACACCAAGCTGACCCGCGAGTCGCTGTCGGGCAGCCGGATCCCGCGCGTCGCGCTGCCGCGCTTCACCGACCACGGCGAACTGCTGCGGTTCCTGCGGAACGAGAACCTGCCCGGACGGTTCCCGTTCACCGCCGGAGTGTTCCCCTTCAAGCGCGACAACGAGGACCCGGCCCGCATGTTCGCGGGTGAGGGCGACCCGTTCCGCACCAACCGCCGCTTCAAGCTGCTGTCGGAAGGGCAGCCCGCGACCCGCCTGTCCACCGCGTTCGACTCGGTCACCCTGTACGGGCGCGACCCGGACGAGCGTCCCGACGTGTACGGCAAGGTCGGCACGTCCGGCGTGTCCATCGCCACGCTGGACGACATGAAGGCCCTCTACGACGGGTTCGACCTGTCGTCGCCGACGACGTCGGTGTCGATGACCATCAACGGCCCCGCGCCGACGATCCTGGCGTTCTTCCTCAACACCGCCATCGACCAGGGCCTGGACGCCTTCTACGAGGAGCACGGGCGCGGGCCGTCCGAGGACGAGGCCGCCGCGATCCGCGCGCGCGTGCTGTCCACCGTGCGCGGCACCGTCCAGGCCGACATCCTCAAGGAGGACCAGGGGCAGAACACCTGCATCTTCTCCACCGAGTTCTCGCTGCGGATGATGGGCGACATCCAGGAATGGTTCATCGCCAACAAGGTCCGCAACTTCTACTCGGTGTCCATCTCCGGCTACCACATCGCCGAGGCCGGCGCGAACCCCATCAGCCAGCTCGCGTTCACCCTCGCCAACGGGTTCACCTACGTCGAGTCGTACCTGGCGCGCGGCATGGACATCGACGACTTCGCGCCCAACCTGTCGTTCTTCTTCTCCAACGGCATGGACCCGGAGTACAGCGTCCTTGGACGCGTGGCCCGCCGCATCTGGGCCGTCGCCATGCGCGACCGGTACGGCGCCAACGAGCGCAGCCAGAAACTGAAGTACCACGTGCAGACGTCCGGGCGCTCCCTGCACGCGCAGGAGATGGACTTCAACGACATCCGCACGACGCTGCAGGCCCTCATCGCCATCTACGACAACTGCAACAGCCTCCACACCAACGCCTACGACGAAGCCGTCACGACCCCGACGGCCGAATCGGTGCGGCGCGCGCTGGCGATCCAGCTCATCATCAACCGCGAGTGGGGCCTGGCGATGAACGAGAACCCGCTGCAGGGGTCGTTCGTCATCGACGACCTGACCGACCTGGTCGAGGAGGCGGTGCTGGCGGAGTTCGACCGCATCAGCGAGCGCGGCGGCGTCCTCGGCGCGATGGAGACCGGTTACCAGCGCGGCCGCATCCAGGACGAGTCGATGCTGTACGAGCAGCGCAAGCACGACGGCTCGCTGCCGATCATCGGCGTCAACACGTTCCGCAGCCCCGGCTCCGGCGACGGGACGCCCGACACGATCGAACTGGCCCGTGCCACCGAGGACGAGAAGCGGTCCCAGCTCGACCGCGTGCGCGGCTACCAGGACACGCACCGCGCCGAGGCACGGGAGGCGCTGGCCGCGCTCAAGGACGCGGCGCAGGCCGGCGAGAACGTGTTCGCGGTCCTCATGGACGCGGCCCGCGTCTGCAGCCTCCAGCAGATCACCGACGCGTTCTTCGAGGTCGGCGGCCAGTACCGCCGCAACATATGAGCGGAGCGAACCGGGGGGTGTGGGGGGTCGCCCCCCACGGGGGAGACGCATGAGAGTCGTGGACGACACCGAGGCCCCGGTTCCGGTTCCGGATCGGGTGCGCCGGGTCGTGTCGATCGTCCCGTCGTTGACGGAGACGGTCGCGGTCACTGCGCCGGGCCTGCTGGTGGGCGCCACCGACTGGTGCACTCACCCCGCCGACCTGGACGTGCCGCGCGTCCGGGGCACCAAGAACCCCGACCTGGAGAAGATCGCGGAGCTGCGGCCGGACGTCGTCCTCGGCAACACCGAGGAGAACCGTCCCGGCGACGTCGAGGCGATGCGCGCCGCCGGGATCCCGGTCTGGATGACGGAGATCCGCACCGTGGACGAGGCGCTGGCGTCGCTGCGCCGCATGCTCGCCGAGGCGTGCCGCGTCCCGGTGCCGGGCTGGCTGGACGACGCGTCCCGCGCCTGGTCGGACGTCACGCCCGGCACGCCGCGCGCGGCCGTCGTCCCGATCTGGCGGCGGCCGTGGATGGTCGTCGGACGGGACACCTTCACCGGGGACGTCCTGTCCCGCCTGGGCGTCTCCAACGTCTACGCGGGCCACCCCGACCGCTACCCGAAGATCCCGCTCGGCGAGCTGAACGCGTCCGGCGCCGACCTGGCCGTCCTGCCGGACGAGCCCTACCGGTTCACCGAGGACGACGGCCCGGAGTCGTTCCCGGGCATCGACGTCGCGCTCGTCAACGGCAGGCACCTGACCTGGTACGGCCCGTCCCTCGTCGGAGCACCGGCCGCCCTGGCCCGCGAACTCGCCGCGGCCCGGACCTACTGACCGCGCCGGCGCTCCCGCCGCGGCCTCCCGTCAGACCTGGAGGTCCTTGGCGATGATCGTCTTGAGGACCTCGCTGGTGCCGCCGTAGATGCGGGTGACGCGGGCGTCCGCGTACAGCCGCGCGATCGGGTACTCCAGGATGTAGCCGTAGCCGCCGTGCAGCTGCAGGCACTTGTCGACGACGCGGCCCTGCACCTCGGTGCAGAACAGCTTGGCGACGGCGGCGTCGGCGGCCGTCAGCTCCCCGGCGTCGAGGGCCTCGATGCAGCGGTCCACCAGCGAGCGGGCGGCCTCCACCTCGGTGGCGCACTCGGCGAGGACGAACTTGGTGTTCTGGAACGAGGAGACGGTCTTGCCGAAGACCGTCCGGTCCTGCACGTACTGGCGGGCGAACTCCACGGCCGCCGCCGCCGACGCGTAGGAGCTGGTGGCGATGCCGAGCCGCTCCTCGGCCAGGTTGTGCGTCAGGTACTCGAACCCGCGGCCCTCCTCGCCGAGGAGGTCCTCGGCCGGGACCCGGACGTCGCTGAACGACAGCTCGGCGGTGTCGGAGCTGCGCAGCCCGATCTTCTCCAGCTTGCGGCCGACGGTGTAGCCCTCGCTCGCGGTGTCCACCGCCAGGATCGACAGGCCCGTGCGGCGGTTCTCCGGCGCGGCGGGGGAGGTGCGGGCGACGACGAGCACCCGGTCGGCGAGGACGCCGCCGGTGATGAAGGTCTTGGCGCCGTTCAGGACGTAGTGGTCGCCGTCGCGGCGCGCGGTCGTCCGCATGCCGGCGAGGTCGGATCCGGTGCCGGGCTCGGTCATCGCGATGGCCGTCATCATCTCGCCGGACGCGAACGGCGGCAGCCACCGCTTCTTCTGCTCGTCCGAGCCGTACTTCAGCAGGTAGGGCAGGACGAGGTTGACGTGGACGGAGTAGCCGCCGAAGCTCACCCCGGCACGGGCGCACTCCTCCGAGACCACCGCCTGGTACTTGAAGCTCGTCTCGCCCGCGCCGCCGTACTCCTCGGGGACCTCGATGCCGAGCACGCCGAGTTCGCCGAGCTTGCGGTAGAAGTCGCGCGGCGGGTGGCCCGCGTCCTCCCACTCGCCGAAGACCGGCACGACCTCGGCCTCGATGAACGCCCGGATCGTCTCCCGGAACGCCTCGTGGTCCTCGTTGAACAGGGTGCGGCGCACGCGGGTCCCCTTTCGCTCCCTGGCCTGTCAGAACGCACAACCTAACTCGAATCGCATTCTAGAACCAATCGCGGCGTGGATGGGACCTGGACGGGGGCTCAGGACTGGACGGGCACTTCGGCGAGCAGCGCGGTGAGGCCCGCCGCCCGTCCGGGCGACACCTCGCCGGGGTCCCGGTCCGCGATGGCCGCGCGCAGCCGCTCCACCCGCCGGCCGAGATCGACGGGCTCACCGCCGTCCACCTGGTTCAGCAGCGTGCTGACCTCGCGGGCGAGCTCGGTGCCGAACCGCGCCCCGACCTCGCCGGTCGCGATGCCCACGTCGATCGCGCGCCGCATCCGCGCGAGCGCGCCGACCGTCACCGCGCGCGTCCTGGCCGCCGGGACGGCCGGGCCCGGCGGGGCCGCCGTCGCGGACGGCACCGGCGGGCCGTCGCCCGGATCGTCCGCGGGCCCGGACGGCGGCGCCGCGCCGGACCGGCTCGGCAGCGGCGGCAGCGCCACGCCGCGCGGCGCGTCCGACAGCGACGCGGTGATCACCCCGAGCGGGGCGAGGACCAGCGCGAGGACCGCCGCGGCCGCGCCGCCGAGCAGTACCGCCCGCCCGGCCCGTCCGAGCCTGCGCCGCCGTGGCCCGTCCCGTCCGGCGGCGGGGGAGCCGGGCTCCTCCACCACGGGCAGGGCCGCCGTCTCCGTCGCCTCGGCCGCGAGGATCCGGGCGATGCCGGCGGCGCCGGGCCGCTCGGCGGGGTCGTCCGCGCGGCAGCGGGCGGCCAGGTCGGCCAGGGCGGCGCGGGTTTCGTCGTCGTCGCCGGAGCGCGGTGCGGCCTCCGGGTCGCCGATGAGGCATTCGGCGAGGATCCGGCCGAACGCCAGCACGTCCTCGGCCTGACCCGACGCGTCCGCCTCACCCCTGTCGTTGCCGTCGCCGTCGCCGCCAGGGACGGCCAGAGCGCCGGAGATGCCGAGCCCGAGGAGCTTCACGCCGTCCGCGGTGAGGAACACCTGCGCGGGCCTCAGATCGCCGTGCACGATCCCGGAGGCGTGGACGGCGGCAAGGGCGTCGGCGAGCTGTGCGCACAAGCCCACGGCCTCCTGAGCGCCCGGCAGCCCCCGCGTGAGGCGCGCCGCCAGGGACTCGCCGCCGAGGTACTCCGTGACCGCGTACGTCAGCGCCTCCCCGCCGGAGCCCTCGGCCTCGCCGTAGTCGTAGGTGGTCACGATGTTCGGGTGGGCGAGCGCGGCGGCGGCGCGGGCGGCGTCCCGGAGCGCCCGTCGCAGGTCCCGCCTGGTCCGCCGGACGCCGACGAGCGTCACGGCGACGCGGCGGGCGAGCAGTTCGTCGCGGGCGGCCCACACCTCGGCCGTGCCGTGCCGCTGGACGCGGCGCTCCAGGCGGTAGCGGCCGTCCAGCCGGAATCCTGGGTCCACGAGAGCTCCCCTCGGGCGGGGACGGCGGGTGCCGGCGCACAGCAGTACGCACCGCGGATCGGATCGGATCGGATCGGTCCATGATCACCCGTCCCGGCGGACGGCGCCGAGATTTCGGCCTTGGCCGGACCAGGCCACCGCCCGGGCTTGCGTTCTCCCTCGGACGCGCTTATGCGCGAGGGAGCACGGCGTTCAAGGACGGTTCACGGGCAGGTCATCCGCGCGGCCGGGAAGTGCCAGGAGAAACCCCGGACATTGAAAAGCGGCGCCGGGTGGATACGGGGGCAATCCACCCGGCGCCGCATCATCGGTGTTCCGACGGGGGCCCGGAACACCGGCACGGGCGCTCCGACGGGGGACCAGAGCGCCGGTACAAATCGTACACCGAAACCCCCCGCGGTTAGTCAAGAGAATGTCACGACCCGATTTCCGGTCGCTGTCCGGAAACCGGCTTCTGTTCGCGCCCCATGGGATCGCCAAAGGTCGCGGAGGGGGTCGGCTCCCGTCCGCCGTTGGCGAAGACGACCGCGATGTAGGGCAGGAACAGCGCCCCGACGATGAGAAGGATCACCAACCACACGGGCGCGCCGGCCACCGCGGCCAGCACGGCGCCCACGAAGCACAGCGTCCTGACGCCCATGGACATCAGGTAACGCCGCTGCCGGTGGCCGATGTCCTCCGACATCGGGAGCGGCGCGTCGGTGATCGTGTGGACCGCCGGCGCCCGATGGTGATTGACCCTCACGTTTCCACGGTAAGCCCATGGGGTCCGGCAGGCGACACCAGTACGGGTCAAAAGGCGGTACTGGCCAAAAGCACGGGAGGAACGAGATGACCGATCGCACGTACCGGGTGACGGAGATCGTCGGGACCTCGCCGGAGTCGGTCGAGAGCGCGATCCGCAATGGCGTCAGGCGCGCCGCGCAGACGCTGCGTCACCTGGACTGGTTCGAGGTGACCGAGGTCCGCGGCCAGATCGAGGACGGAGAGGTCGCCCACATCCAGGTCACCATGAAGGTCGGCTTCCGCCTGGAAGACGCCTGAACCGCGCCGCCTCGCCGGCCCCGGCGCGCGCGAGGCGAGCCGGGGCGGGCGGGGCGGCGATGCGCGGGAAAGCCGGTCTCAGGACGCCTTCGACACCGTCGACATGTTGAAATCGGGCACGCGCAGGGCGGGCATGGCGGTGCGGGTGAAGTAGTCGGACCACTCGCGCGGCAGCGTCGGGACGGTCCCGCCGACCTCGGTGAGGCGCGACAGCAGGTCGACGGGGCTCTCGTTGAACCGGAAGTTGTTCACGGCCCCGACGACCTCGCCGTCCTCGACGAGGTAGACGCCGTCGCGGGTGAGGCCGGTCAGCAGCAGGCTCTGCGGGTCGACCGCCCGGATGTACCACAGGCACGTCAGCAGCAGCCCGCGCTCGGTGCGGGCGACCATGTCCTCCAGGGACGCGCCGCCGTCCGGGCCCGCCATCGCGAGGTTGTCGATGGCCGGGGTGAGCGGCAGCCCGGTGCGCTCGGCCGAGTGCCGCGTCTGGGTGAGCGAGGCGAGCTCGCCGTCGCGGATCCAGTCGGTGGCGCCGAGGGGGAGGCCGTTGTCGAACACCGACGACTCGCGGCTCGACGCGTGCGCGATCACGAACGGCGCGCACTGCAGGCCCGCGGCGGCCGGGTCGCTGGACAGGCTGACCGGCAGGCTCGCGAGCCGCTCGCCCACGCGGGTGCCGCCGCCGGGCGCGCTGAAGACGGTGCGGCCGTCCTGCGCGTCCTGCGCGCCCGCCGACCAGTACAGGTAGATCATCAGGTCGGCGACGGCGGACGGCGGCAGGATCGTCTCGTACCGCCCGGCGGGCAGGTCCACGCGCCGCTCGCCCCACTCCAGACGCCGGTCGAGCCCGGCGGTCAGGGCGGGGACGTCCACGTCGGTGAAGTCGCGGGTGGCGACGCCCGCCCACGCCGAGCCGCCCGCGCCCTTGGCGTTCAGCTCCAGCAGCCCGGTCGGCTGGACGTGCCGCACCCGCAGCCCGGCCGAGTTGCCGACGAACGTCGAGGTCACGACGTGGTTGGCGAACCCGTACAGGCGACGGTCGGCGGACTCGGCGGCCGCGAACGCCTCGCCCAGCGCGGGCGCGAAGCCCTCGAACACGCCGATGCCGGTCTCGGCCGGGTCGTCGCCCCATCCCGCCGACGCGCCGGCCGGGCCCTCGGCGACGAGCGGCCGGGCGTCCTCGGCGGGCTCGTTCCCCGCGGCGTCGGCCTCGGCGGCGCGGACCAGCTCCTCGATGCCGCCGGCGCCCACCGCCGACCGCGACACCACGCCCGCGGCGACGCCGTCCGCGGTGTTCCGCAGCGCGATGACGGTGAGGCGGCTGGAGCGGGTCACGCCGTTGGTGGTGAGGGTGTTGCCCGCCCACCGCAGGTTCGCGGTGCTCGTCTCGTCGGCGATGACGACGCAGTCGTCCGCGCTGGACAGCTCCAGCGCCCGCTCGACGGCCTCGCTCGGCCCGATCCCGGTCACTGGCCGGCCTCCTTCAGCGCGTTGAGGATGTTGACGCCGCGGAACAGCGCCGACGGGCAGCCGTGGCTGACCGGCGCGATCTGCCCCGGCTGGCCCTTCCCGCAGTTGAACGCGCCGCCGAGCACGTACGTCTGCGGGCCGCCGACGGCCTCCATGGAGTTCCAGAAGTCGGTGGTGGTGGCCTGGTAGGCGACGTCGCGGAGCTGCCCGGCGAGCCGCCCGTTCTCGATGCGGTAGAACCGCTGCCCGGTGAACTGGAAGTTGTAGCGCTGCATGTCGATCGACCAGCTCTTGTTGCCGACGATGTAGACGCCGCGGTCGACGCCGGAGATGAGCTCGTCGGTGGACGGGCCGTCCTCGGCGGGCTGGAGCGACACGTTCGCCATCCGCTGGATCGGCATGCTGGACGCCGCGTCCGCGAACGCGCACCCGTTGGAGCGTCCGGCGCCGGTGAGGCGGGCGATGCGCCGGTCGGTCTGGTAGCCGGTGAAGCGCCCCTCGGCGATGATGTCGAACGCCTGGGTCCGGACGCCCTCGTCGTCGTAGCCGATGGTGGCGAGCCCGTGCTCGGCGGTGCGGTCCCCGGTGACGTTCATGACCTTCGACCCGTACTGCAGCTCGCCGAGCTTGTCGGGCGTGGCGAAGGAGGTGCCCGCGTAGGCGGCCTCGTAGCCGAGCGCCCGGTCCAGCTCGGTGGCGTGCCCGATCGACTCGTGGATCGTCAGCCACAGGTTGGACGGGTCGACGACGACGTCGTACACGCCCGGGTCGACCGACGGCGCCGCGAGCTTCTCCGCGAGCAGCTCGGGGATGCGGGCCAGCTCGCCGTCCCAGTCCCAGTGGTCGCCGGACAGCCACTCCCACCCGTACCCGGCGGGCGGCGCGAGCGTCCGCATCGTGTCGAACAGCGGGCCGGAGATGCCGACGGCGTCCAGCGCGGGATACAGCCGGACGCGCTGCTGGGTGGTGACGGTGCCCGCGAGGTCGGCGAAGAACTTGTTCTCCTTGACCTGCATCAGCGTGGCGTCGACGTGGTCGACGCGGTCGTCGTCCAGGAGGCGGCGGCTCCACCCGGCCAGCAGCGCGACCTTCTCGCCGGTCGGGACGTCGAACGGGTCGATCTCGTACGCGGAGACCCAGGTGCGCTCTCCGTGGACGGGCTCGGGGGCCAGCTCGATGGGTTCGCGGTTGACGGGCCTGGCGACGGCGGCGACCTCGACGGCCTGGGCGGCGACGCGGGCGGCGCCGTCCGGGGTGAGGTCGATGCCGGCGGCGAAGCCCCACGTGCCGTCCTTGACGACGCGGACGGACAGGCCCACGTCGTCGGCGTCCAGCGCGGTCTCCAGCGCGGCGTCGCGGAGGTTCAGCGTCTGGCTGCGGATGCGTTCGAGGCGGAAGTCGGCGTGCTCGGCGCCCAGCTCCCGGGCCCGGGTGAGGGCCGCGTCGGCCAGCGCGCGGAGCGGCAGGGCGGTGAAGGAGGGATCGATGTCATGCACCCTCCGCAACCTACCCCCGGGCGCGGCCCGCGTCCCTGGCGGGAACGAACGCGCGCGTGAACAAACCGGGGTCGGCGGAACTTGTCGGTTCGGCACATCCGCAGGGCGGCGCCCGGCCGCTAGTGTCGTGCCGCAGCCACCGCGCAGCGTGAACGGGAACGCGCAGCCTGAACGAGAGGGTCCTGATGAGTCGCTCTGTCCTCGTGACCGGGGGTAACCGGGGCATCGGCCTGGCCATCGCCCGCGAGCTCGCCGCGGCGGGCGACGCCGTGGCGGTGACGTACCGGTCCGGTGAGCCCCCGGACGGCCTGTTCGGCGTCCGGTGCGACGTGACGAGCGCCGAGGACGTCGACGCCGCGTTCGGCAAGGTCGAGGCGGAGCAGGGCCCGGTCGAGGTGGTCGTCGCCAACGCCGGGATCACCAAGGACACCCTGCTGGCGATCATGAGCGAGGAGACGTTCACGTCCGTCCTCGACACGAACCTGACGGGCTCGTTCCGGGTCGCCAAGCGCGCGGTGAAGAGCATGATGCGCAAGCGCACCGGGCGGATCGTGCTGGTCTCGTCCGTGGTGGGCCTGACGGGCTCGGCGGGGCAGTCGAACTACGCCGCGTCCAAGGCGGGCATGGTCGGGTTCGCCCGGTCGCTCGCCCGCGAGCTCGGCTCCCGCGGCGTGACCGTGAACGTCGTCGCGCCGGGGTTCGTCGACACCGACATGACGGCGGTGCTGACCGAGGACCAGCAGAAGGCCATCACCGCCTCGATCCCGCTCGGCCGGATCGCGAGGCCGGAGGAGGTCGCGAAGGCGGTGCGGTTCGTGGCGAGCGAGGACGCCGCCTACATCACCGGGGCCGTGATCCCGGTCGACGGCGGACTGGGAATGGGGCACTGACGGTCATGGGCATTCTCGAAGGCAAGCGGATCCTGGTCACCGGCGTCCTCACCGACGCGTCGATCGGCTTCCACATCGCGCGGATCGCGCAGGAGCAGGGCGCCGAGGTGGCGCTGACCGCCTACCCGCGCCCGACGCTCACGGCGCGGACCGCGAAGCGGCTCCCGTCCGGGCCCGACTCGCCGCCCCCGGTGATCGAGCTGGACGTGACGGACACCGCGCAGCTCGACGCCCTCGCCGGGAACCTGCGCGACCACGGCTTCGACCACCTGGACGGCGTCGTCCACGCGATCGCGTTCGCGCCGCAGACCGCGCTCGGCGGCACCTTCCTGGAGACGCCGTGGGAGGACGTCGCGACCGCCGTCCACGCCTCGACGTTCTCGCTGAAGTCGCTGACGATGGCGTGCCTGCCGCTGATGAAGGACGGCGGCTCCGTCGTCGGCCTGGACTTCGACGCCACCAAGGCGTGGCCGGTGTACGACTGGATGGGCGTGGCGAAGGCGGGCCTGGAGTCGTGCGCCCGCTACCTGGCCAAGTACCTGGGGCCGCAGGGCATCCGGGTCAACCTCGTCGCGGCGGGCCCGCTCTCGACGATGGCGGCCAAGAGCATTCCCGGGTTCGAGGGCATGACGGAGATGTGGCCGAAGGCCGCGCCGCTCGGCTGGGACATCAAGGACAGCGAGCCGACCGCGCGGGCGTGCGCGGCGCTGCTGTCGGACTGGTTCCCGGCGACGACGGGCGAGATCGTCCACGTCGACGGCGGTCTGCACTCCATCGGCGCCGCTGGCTGAACTCATAGCGTTGGCCGTCGCGTGGACGCGGCGGTGGCTTGGGCAGGTGCGCCCCGCTAGGTGCGGCGGCGGAGGGTGCGGGCGGCGACGTTGAGGTTGAGGGCGGCCACGGCGCCCGCGGCTCCGGCCGCGGCGGCGACCCACAGCATCTGGCCGCTGCCGTTCCCGGACGCCGCGACGGGGGAGACGAGGCGCGTCTGCGGCTGGGCGGCCGTCCCGGGCGGCCCTTGGGCGTACGGGGCGGTGGCGAGTTCGGGCGCTGGGAGCGCGCCGGGCGCCAGGGACGACTCTGGCGGCGGACCGTCCGCGTACGGCGCGAGCCCCTCGAACTCGGTCACCATGGGCGGCGCCTGGCCGCGTGGTGCCGAAGGGGCCTTGCGCGGCGCCTTCTCCGGCGGCGGGGCGCCCTTGTTCCCTGAGCCGGGCGCGGGTTCCCTGGGCTTGTCGGGGGTCTTCGGCGGGGTGG
>NZ_VCKW01000185.1 GCF_005889715.1 Actinomadura soli | reverse complement strand
GTGGGTGGGGGCTGGAGGACGGTGACGTCGGACAGCACCCTACGGCCAGGCACCACCGCGCACACCCTTGTAGCGCGGCGGGTTGGCAGGCGGGCCCGTCCTCGGCAATAGTTGTCGGACGGAAAGCATCCGCCGGGCGGATGCGCGTTGACAGGAGGGGAACCCCCCGTGCCGCCTTTGGAAGTGACCATACGGCCACACGGCGGGCGCGCCGTCGTGCGGCTCCGCGGAGAGCTCGACATCGCCTCCGCGGACGACCTGCGCAGGCACCTGAACGACGCCCGCCGCGAGCACGGCGAGGACGTCGTCCTCGACCTCGCCGACCTGGAGTTCATGGACTCCGGCGGCCTCTCGGTCATCGTCGCCTGCTACAAGGCCACTTCGGCCGCGGGCGGGAGCCTCGTCCTCGCGGCGCCGCGCTCCATCGTCCGGCGGGCGCTGGAGATCACCGGCCTGCACCGCCGCATCCCCGTCAAGGACACCCTGGACGAGGCCCTGAGCGAACCCGACCCAGCCTGAACACGTGAAGGCCCGGAGCCTGAAGCGCCTAGAGCGGGAGGGGGGTGGGGCGCTTCGGCTCGCGGCCGTCACCGGAGGAGCGTCCGGTGGCGCGGCGGCCGATCCAGGGCAGCAGGTAGGTGCGGGCCCAGCGGACGTCCTCGCGGCGCATCGCGAGCCAGTGCGCGCGGTCGAGCGGCGGCCAGGGCTCGCGCCAGTCGCCCGTGACGGGGACGCCGATGACGTCCGCGACGAACAGCGCCATCCGGCGGTGTCCCTCGGGCGACAGATGGAGGCGGTCCTCGTACCAGGCGCGCGGGTCGTGGAACACGCGCAAGGGCCACAGGTCGACGACCGTGCAGCCGCGCCGGTCGGCGATGGCGCGCAGGTGCATGTTGTAGGTGGCGGCCTTCCCGCGGATGCGGCTGCCGGTGCGCAGCCCGCGGGTGTCGAAGCCGGTGAAGACGACGACGCGGGCGCCGGTGGCGCGGAGCCGCCGGACGGCGTCGTCGAACACGACCGCGAGCGCGTCCGGGTCGGCCCCGGGACGGATCATGTCGTTCCCGCCGCCGCAGAACGTGACGAGGTCCGGCGCGAGCTCGACCGCGCGCGGCACCTGGTCGTCCACGATCTGCCGGACGAGCTTGCCGCGCACGGCGAGGTTCGCGTAGCGCAATCCGGGGCTGCGCTCGGCGAGGTGCTCGGCGAGCCGGTCCGCCCAGCCGCGGAAGCGGCCCTCCTCGCCGGGGTAGGGGTCGTTCAGGCCCTCGGTGAAGCTGTCGCCGATGGCCACGTACGTCCGAATCCGCTCCATTTCCCGCATCGCAACCCCCATCACCGGTTCATGGTCGATCACGTAGATGAATGATGCATCGTGCACTTCGTCTACGCGACCGTAGGCCGCCCGGATGTGGGGAACGCGACGTCAGGAGGTGCGGCCGGGGCGTCAGGTCCAGCTGGGGGACGTGGTGCCCGGCTGGACGCCCGGCCCGGCCGGGGGCCGGGCGGGCGGCGCCGCCGCGCCCGCGGGCGCGGTGTGCACCGTCATCGCGTGCTGGACGAGCGTGATCAGCACCTGCTTGGTGGACTCGCGGCTCCGCGCGTCGCACTGCGCGATCGGCACGTGCGGGCTGATCGACAGGGCCTCGCGGATGTCCTCCACGGCGTACTGGAACTCGCCGTGGAACCCGTTGACGCCCACGACGAACGGCAGCCCGAGCTCCTCGAAGTAGTCGACGGCGGCGAAGCAGTCCTCCAGCCGGCGGGTGTCGACCAGGACGACGGCGCCGATCGCGCCGCGGACGAGGTCGTCCCACATGAACCAGAACCGGTGCTGCCCCGGCGTGCCGAACAGGTAGAGGATCAGCTCGCTGTCGAGCGACACACGGCCGAAGTCCATCGCGACCGTGGTGGTCGTCTTGTCGGGCACGGCCGACAGGTCGTCCACGTCGGCGCTGGCCGCGGTCATCACCGCCTCGGTGGTGAGCGGCATGATCTCCGAGACCGACCCGACGAAGGTGGTCTTGCCGACGCCGAAGCCGCCGCCGACGACGATCTTGACCGAGGTCAGCTCGGCTGCTTCCCCACCGGGCGGCCCCGGGACCTGGTCAGAGCTTCCGAAGGCCACTGAGCACCCTTTCTAGCAGGCGGAGGTCCGGCTGTCCGCCGGTGGTGGTGGCGGGCTGCGACTGGTGGAGCCGCAGCAGTCCTTCGACGGCCATGTCGGCGACGAGCACGCGCGCGACCCCGAGCGGCAGGCGCAGGAGGGCGGAGACCTCCGCCACCGAGCGGGCGGACCGGCACAGGTCCATGATCGCCCGGTACTCCGGGGTCAGCGCGGCCACGTCCCGCGGCGGGTACGGCGCGGCGGTGACCAGGGCCTCGATGGCCAGGTCGTAGCGCGGCTTCGTCCGTCCTCCGGTCACGGCGTAAGGACGCACCAGCGAGCTGGAGTCGCCCTCCTGTCCCTCGGGGGGGCGTCCCTGCGCCGGAGACCGCCCACCCTCATGGCGGACAGGTTCACCAGGCCAGCGCCCCGGCCCACCGGGGCCGCCTCCGTAGGGACTGCCTCGATCCATGTCGCCGACCTCCGTCAGTCAGTCACGATCAAAAGCGGGCGGGCCCGGCGCCCATCTCGGTCACCGAGGGGCCCGAGTGCGGAGGCTGCTGCTGGTCCTGGGCGCGCAGCGCGGGGGTCAGCACCCGGCCCACCCGCTCCACCAGCAGCGTCATCTCGTACGCGACGAGACCGAGGTCGCAGTCGGGCGCGGCCAGCACCGCGAACACCGACCCGTTCGTGATCGACATGACGAACAGCAGCCCGCGGTCCATCTCGACGACGGTCTGGTTCACCCCGCCCGCGTCGAAGATCTTCGCCGCGCCCTGCGTCAGGCTCATCAGCCCGGAGGCGATCGCCGACAGCTGGTCCGCCCGCTCGGGCGGGAAGCCCGACGAGTACGCCATCGGCAATCCGTCCGAGGAGACCACGACGGCGTGCGCGACCTTCGCGACACGGTCCGCGAAGTTCGTCACCAACCAGTTGAGATCCTGCCCGCTCACCGGGTGCCTCCTGTCTCGCCGTCGCCCTCTGACGACGCCTCACCTGACGTGCCCTCGCCGCGAATCTCGTGACGTCCCCGATGGACGCCCCGCTGGAGACTCGCGAACCGGTTGCGTACGACATCGGCCGCCTGGCCCTGTCCCTGGCCCTGCACAGCCTGCCCTTCTCCGGGGCCGCCCGGCAACGGCGCGGCCTGCGCCGGAGCCGCGGGGGCCTGCTCGGTCGCGGCGGGGGCCGCGGCGCGGGCGACCGCGCCCGGCACGCGGTTCTTGCCGGGCACCCGCTTGGGCAGCCCGACGCTGGTGCGGGACGCCGCGACGGGCTCGCGCGCGGCCTCGGCGGCGCGGAAGCCGGCGTCCGCCGGTGACTCCCAGCCGCGGACGGGGTCCTCGCCCGCGGCGGCGCCCGACCTGCGCTGGAACCACTCCGACTGCATCGCGTCGAAGATCGGCGAGCGCTCCGGGAGCCGCGGCGGCGCGGGCTGCGCCGGGACTGGTGGCGCAGGAGGCTGCGGTGGTGGTTCGTGCCGCACGGCGGCCGGTTCCGGGGCGGCGTCCTCCGGCGGGCGCCGCGGTGTCGGGGTGGATCGCTCGGTTTCGCGCGTGGCGGGCTCCGTCCATCGGGCCTCGGGCTGCGAGGCGTCGGCGTACGGGTCGGGCGGCTGCTGGCCTGGCTCGCCGGAGATCTGCCCGAGCGGCCCGGTCTCCCACGGGATCGGACGGGACGAGCTGGACTCCGGCAGCATCGGCTGGGCCTCGGGAACGACGGAGTGCGGGCCGGTCTGCCACGGCTCCTGCCGGTAGACGCCGTTGCCGGTGTCCTGCGGCCGCTCGTTGCGGGGCCGCTCGTTGCGCGGCTGGAACAGGCCGTTCGGTCCGTCGTCGGACGGGCGTCTCGGGAGCTGCGCGCCCGGCATGCGGACCGGCAGCTCGCCGGGCCTGCGCGGGGGCCGCTGGTCGCCGGCCGGGCCCTGCTCGCCGTACGGGCTCTGCTCGCCGTAGGGGGCCGGGGGCTGCTGGCCGGGGGGGAACGCGGGGTGCTGGCCGGACCCGCCCGCGGGGATCGGGCCCGTCTCGTTCATGGCCGGCTGGGGGCCGGTGACGCCGCGGACGGGCCGCAGCGGCCCGGTGCCGCCGACCATCGGGTGCGAGCCGGTCGAACCGGCCATGGGCGTCGCGGGCAGCTCGGCCGGGCCGCGGGCGTCCGGACGGAACGCGCCACCGGTGCCGAGCGCGGGCGGCTCGGGCGTGGTGGTGAGCGCGGCGAGCTGGCCCTGGCCGTCGCTCTCGCGCGGGCCGAGGCCGCCGCGGCTGCCGATCCCGCCGGCCTCGCCGGGCGTGATCACCGCGTCGGGCAGCACCACGAACGCGGTGAGCCCGCCGCCCTGCGCGGCCCGCAGCTCCACGCGGATGCCGTGCCGGACGGCGAGGCGGCCGACCACGAACAGGCCCATGCGGCGGGCCGCGGAGAAGTCGATGACGGGCGGGTTCGCGAGCCGCCAGTTGGCCTGCTCCAGCTCGTCGGACGACATCCCGACGCCGTTGTCGGTGATCTGCAGCATGGCGCCGCCGCCGCTCAGCAGCTGCCCGGACACGGTCACCTTGGTGTGCTCGGACGAGAACACCGTCGCGTTCTCCACCAGCTCGGCCAGCAGGTGGACGAGGTCGTTGACGACGGGGCCGGCGACCGTCATGTCGCCCTGCACCCGCAGCGCGACCCGCTCGTACTGCTCGACCTCCGACAGCGAGGCGCGGATGACGTCGATCAGCGGGACGGGCCGGTTCCACCGGCGCACCTGCTCCTGGCCGCCGAGGACGAGGAGGTTCTCGCAGTTGCGGCGCATGCGGGTGGCGAGGTGGTCCAGGCGGAAGAGGTTGCCGAGCTGCTCCTCGTCGCGCTCGCTCTGCTCCAGCGTCTCGATCAGGCGCAGCTGCCGCTCGATCAGGGACTGGCTGCGGCGCGAGAGGTTGACGAACATCGCGTTGATGTTGCCGCGCAGGACGGCCTCGTCGGCGGCCAGCCGGACCGCCTCCCGGTGGACCTCGTCGAAGGCCCGCGCGACCTGGCCGATCTCGTCGGTGGACTCGACGTCGATCGGCTCCACCTCGATGCCGCCGGCCGCGGCCTCCGGATCTCGGAGCCGGTCGACCAGGCCCGGCAGCCGGGTGCTGGCCACGTCGAGCGCGCCGGACTGCAGCCGGTGCAGCGGCCGCACCAGCGACCGGGCCATCACGACCGTGATCAGCAGGACGATGGCGAGCAGCAGCGCGACGATGATCGAGTCGATGATCGTCGAGGTGCGGGCGTCCGACCGCCGCTCGGCGCTCACGTCGAGGATGTCCTGGGTCAGGTCCAGCTCGGTGAGCCGCATCTTGTTGATCATGTCGGACATGGCGTTCTTGATCGCCTCGGCCGAGCCGGGGTTGCCGAGCGAGCGGGGCAGCCGCCCGCCGGTCGCGGCGACCGCGGTGATGATCCGCTGCCGGAGTTCGAGCGCCAGGTCGACCTGGCCGCCGACGACGAAGTCCTCGAACACCTGGGCCTGCTCCAGGGTCACCGAGTTGCGGAAGGTCGCGATCTCGCTGTCCTCTTGCGCGCGCGCGGCGTTGAGGGCGCTCATCTGGTCGGGCGCGAGGCCCCGGAGGCGCGCGCCGAGGAGGAGCAGGGCGCGCTCGCGGGAGACGGCCTCCTTGGCGCGGACGAGCGCGCCGAGTGCCCGGGTGGTCTGGGTGAGGCGGGTGTCGACGACGTTCGAGGAGATGCTGTCGAGGACGGCGATGAGGTCCTGGATGGCCTGGGTGTACTTCTGCAGGACGACGGTGGCCGGCACCTTGCCGCCGATGACGAGGGAGCGCAGGGCCTTGACGGAGTCCAGGCGGTTCAGGACCGCGCCGGCGCCGCGGACGGCCTCGGCGCCGTAGGAGGAGTCGATGACGGTCGCGGTGTCGCGCACGAGCTGGAGCTGGGAGTCGGTGCTGAACTGCGAGGACTGGACGCCGGGGAGCAGGGGGTCGGGGCGGCCCGCGGCCGTGTAGTCGACGGCGAGGTCGCGCTCCGAGGCGAACTCGGTGACGAACTGCGTGATGCTCGCGCCCAGCTCCGCCATGCGCTCCACGCGCCCGTAGGTCTCCGCCTCGCTCACGGAGTCGGCGATGCGCACGCCGGCGAGCACGACGGCGGCGACCGTCGGAACCAGGATCAGGACGATGAGCCGCTGCGGCACGCGCCAGTTCCGCAGGCTCAGTCTGCTGCCCGAACGTCTCGAACGGTCCGACTGCACCTCGACGTTGCCGGGTCGAGGACGGTCGCGACCTTCGTCGCTAGGTTGCATCCGCCGTTAACACCCTCTCCACACGATGTCGCACGCTCCGTGGCCTCACCGGCGCAAAGGGTTAAGCGACATCACCTCCACCCTCGGCGCACGACATTGCAGCACATCCACGGATAGGCCGCAAAGGACCCTAGGCCACTCGATATGCACCAATGCCGTGATTGCGACTTCATGCCCGTATGTCCGTTTTATCGAGCACGAATGGTCACTCACCGCACACGGACGTTCCGTGATCGCGCAAGCGCGGACGGTAATACCGTGTTGTCTACCTCATCACCTTGCCAACGAGCGGACGCCGGGCGGGTGCGCGGCCGCGACCGACAGGGCACGACCGATCACTCTCCGATTCGGCTCGGCGATGAGCAGTCACTGTAGCCCGTGGAGGACACAAGAAAGTCACGCAATTCGGAGCGAATCCACTCAAGCCGCCAGTCCGCGATAATCTCCGGGCACACCTGGTCAGCCAGCGGTGGTCAGAGTCGCTCCCCTGGCCCACACGTCCCGACCCTAAGCCCTGCGCACGGAACTCCCCGCAGGTTAAGGAGAGCCCATGCGGAAACCTCTGCGTCTGTCGGCGCTTCTCAGCGCCGTCACCCTCGCCGTCGCGCTCGCGGGCTGCAGCGACTCCGGTGAGTCCTCAGGCGGCAAGGGCGGCCTGGAGATGGACACCATGACGGTCGTGGCGCTCCCCCTGGCGGACAACGTGGCCGTCTACCTCGCGCAGAGGGAAGGGCTCTTCGAGAAGGAGGGGCTCAAGGTCCAGATCAAGCAGGTGCAGCAGAGCACGCAGGCCATCCCCGCGCTCGTCAAGGGCGACGTGAACGCGATCGCCGGCGCCAACTACGTGTCCTTCCTGCAGGCCAACGACAAGGGCACGGTCAAGCTGAGCGTCCTGGCCGAGGCCGCCTCGCTGACCTCGCACTTCATGGACGTCCTCGTCCTGCCCGACTCCGAGATCAAGACCCCCAGGGACCTGGAGGGCAAGAAGGTCGCGGTCAACCTCCTGAACAACGTCCAGGCGCTGACGCTGAACGCGATCCTCAAGGCCAACAACGTCGACGCCTCGAAGGTCGACTACGTCCAGGTGCCGTTCCCGCAGATGGCGGCGGCGCTGGAGCGGGGGCAGGTCGACGCCATCCACGCCGTCGAGCCCTTCACGACCGACATCCAGAAGAAGCTCGGGGCCCGCGTGGCCGTCGACGGCGGCGCCGAGCCGGTGACGAACCTGCCGATCTCCGGCTTCGTCACCACGCGGGACTTCACCCAGAAGAACCCGAAGACGGCCGCGGCGTTCCAGCGCGCGATCTTCGCCGCCCAGCAGCTGGCCGGCGCCGACCGCGAGCCGGTCGAGAAGGTCCTGCCCAGCTACACCAAGATCGACGGAAGGGTCGCCGCGGTGATCACGCTGCCGGGCTACCCCAGCACGCTGACGACCAACCGCATGCAGCGCGTCGTGGACCTCATGACCGTCGCCGGCCTGCTCAAGCAGAAGACCGACCTGAAGACGGTGCTGTTCCAGGCGCGGCCGCCGTCCTAAGAGGCGGAGCGCGGGCACCGCATGGCCGACTCGACGGCGCCGCCCCGCGGCCTCTCCCGTCCCGGCAGGTGGGCGCGGGGGGCCGCCGGTGTCGCGGCGCTGTTCCTGGCGAGCGAGATCCTCGGCAGGGCCGGCATCGTGGACCGCTCGTACCTGCCGCCCGCCTCCAGCGTCACCGCACGCGCCGTCGAGCTGGCCGGCGACCGGGAGTTCCTGTTCAACGTGCGCGTCACGCTCACCGCGTGGGCGCTCGGCCTCGCCATCGCCATCGCGATCGCGGTCCCGCTCGGGCTGCTGCTCGGCAGCGTCCCCGCGGTGAACACCGCCGTCCGGGCCATCGTGGAGTTCCTGCGGCCGATCCCCTCGGTCGCGCTCATCCCGCTGGCCGGGCTGCTGCTCGGCTCCGGCCTCGCCATGGAGGTGCCGCTCATCGTGTACGCCTCCACCTGGCCCATCCTCTTCAACACGATGTACGGGCTGCACGACGCCGACCCCACGGCCAAGGAGACGCTGCGCGCTTTCGGCTTCGGCCGGGCGCAGGTCCTGTTACGGGTCTCGCTGCCCAGCGCCGCGCCGTTCATCGCGACCGGCGTGCGGCTGGCCGCGTCGGTCGCCCTCATCCTGGCCGTCGGCACCGAGATCCTGTCGGGGTTCGGCGACGGCCTCGGCATGTTCATCGCCCAGGCCGGCACGGTCCCGGACGGGACGCGCGACGTCCTCGCCGGCACCGTGTGGGCGGGCTGCATCGGGCTGGTCATCGACACCGTCCTGGTGCGGACCGAGAACCGCGCCTTCCGGTGGCACCGGGCGCAGCGGAGCGGCGCGTCGTGACGGCCGCCGCCCGCCCCCGGGACCTGGCCGGACGGGTGGCCGGCGGGCTCCTGCACCGCTGGCTCCCGCCGGCGGTCCTCGTCGCGGGCTGGGAGGCGGCGACGCGCGCCGCCGAGAGCCCGTTCTTCCCGCCGCCGTCCGCCATCGCGGCGCGGATGCGGGACCTGTGGTTCTCCGGCCCCGCGAGCCGGCTGTTCCTCAGCGCGGAGGCCGGCGACTCCATCGCGCCGAGCCTCGCCCGGATGGGCCTCGCGCTGCTGCTGTCGGTCGCGGCCGGCGTCGTCCTCGGCCTCGCGCTCGGCCGCTCGGAGCGGGCGCTGGCCTACCTGGAGCCGCTCCTGCAGTTCGCGCGCGTGATCCCGCCGCCCACGATGGTCCCGGTCTTCGTCGTGCTGTTCCAGCTCGGGACGCAGATGCAGGTCGCGTCGATCGTGTTCGGGGCCGTCTGGCCCATCCTGCTCAACACGGCGGACGGGGTGCGGAGCGTGGACGCGCTCCAGATGGACACGGCGAACGCGTTCCGGCTCTCCGCCGCCGAGCGGATCCGCTTCGTCATCGTCCCGTCCGCGCTGCCGAAGATCTTCGCGGGGCTGCGGCTGGCGCTGTCGCTGTCGCTCATCCTGATGGTCTTCTCCGAGCTGCTCCCCGGCACGTCCGACGGGCTCGGGTTCCAGCTGACCTACGCGCAGAGCGCGTCCGACGTGCCCACGATCTGGGCGGTGATCGTCCTGCTCGGCGTTCTCGGCTATCTGTTCAACTCGATTCTGCTGGCGGTGGAGCGCCGCGTCCTCTCCTGGCGGCGCGGGACGAGCAATTCCCAATAGGCAGGAATGAACCTCGCGCCTCGCTCAGATCGTGCATACATTGCGCTACGCTCCCGGCTCATTGAAAATCAGCATTTGACGGGCTTCCCCCGATCGGTTGGAGCACTGCTCATGACTGCTTCCCACCGCCGCGCGGCCGCCGCAGGCGCGTTCGCCGTCGCGGTCGCCCTCGCCGCCACCGCCTGCGGCGGCGCCGAGGACGGCGCCTCGGCCAACGGCCTGGAGAAGTCCGAGATCAGGCTCGGCACGATGACCATCGCCGACACCGCGTCCGTTCAGCTCGCCCTTTCCAAGGGCCTGTTCAGGGCCGAGGGCCTGACTGTCAAGACGCAGGTCATCCAGGGCGGAGCGGCCGGAATCCCGTTGCTGCGGAGCGGCCGGCTGGACATCAGCTTCGGCAATTACGTCTCCTTGTTCACCGCCGGGGTGAAGGACCCCCGCTTCAAACCGAAGATCATCGCCGAGGGGTTCAACAGCGCCGCCGGGACCCACGTCGTGATGGTCCGCGGGGACTCCCCCCACAAGACGATCAAGGACCTGGCCGGGAAGAGGATCGCCGTCAACACCAAGCGCAACATCAGCACCCTGCTGATCCGCTCCGTCGCCCAGGCCCAGGGCGTCGGCTTCGACGACGACAAGAGCTTCGTCGAGGTGCCCCCGCCCGCGATGGAGCACGCGCTGAAGTCGAAGAGCGTCGAGGCCGTCCAGGCCATCGAGCCGTTCGGCACCCAGATGCGGCAGACGATGGGCGCCCGCATGGTCGCCGACCTGTCCAGCGGCCAGACCGCGAACCTCCCGATCGCCGGGTACGCCGCCACCGAGAAGTTCGTGGCGAAGAACCCGAAGACGGTCGCGGCGTTCCAGCGCGCGCTGGTGAAGGCGCAGGGCATGTGCGCCGACCGCAAGGTCGTCCGGGACGTCCTGCCGACCTACGCCAAGGGCATCGACGCCAAGGTCGCCTCCAGCATGAGCTTCGGCGAGTACCCGACCACGCTGGACCCCTCCCACCTGGGGCGCGTGTCCGACCTGATGCAGCGGTTCGGGTATGTGGACAAGCCCATCGACGTCAAGAACTTCGTCGCGACGCCTTCATGAGGTACCGCCGCATCGCTCTCGGCGCCGCCGGCGTCGCGGGGGTCGTGGCCGCCATGGAGGTCGTGAGCCGCGCCGGGCTCGTCGACGGCACCGCCCTGCCCCCGGCGTCGACCGTCCTCGGGGAGGCCGCCAAGCTGGCCGTCGACGGGGAGTTCCTCGTGGACGTCGGCGCGACGCTCGGCGCGTGGTTCGGCGGGCTCGCGCTGGCGGTGCTGGTCGCGGTCCCGCTGGGGGTGCTGCTCGGCTCCGTCCCGTTCCTCGGCACCGCCGCCCGCGCGCTGGTGGAGCTGCTCCGCCCGATCCCGTCGGTCGCGCTGATCCCGCTGGCGATCATCCTGTTCGCCGAGCCCACGCGGATGAAGATGTCGCTGATCTTCTACGCCTGCCTGTGGCCGATCCTCATCAACACCCTGTACGCGCTCCGCGACGTCGACCCGGTGGCCAAGGACAGCCTGCGCGCCTTCGGCTTCGGGACGCCGTCGGTGCTGTGGCACGTCTCGCTGCCGAGCGCGGCGCCGTTCATCGCGACCGGTGTCCGGATCGCCGCGTCCGTCGCCCTCGTCGTGGTGATCAGCACCGAGCTGTACGCGGGCGGCGTCGACGGCGTGGGCATCTATCTCAGCGACACCCAGACGGCGGGCGGGCGGACCGACCTGCTGCTGGCGGGCGCCGTCTGGAGCGGCGTGCTCGGGCTGGTCGTCGCCACAGGGCTTCGCGGGCTGGAACGGATCGCGTTCCGCTGGCACACCGCCCGGGTGGAGGGCCTCGCATGAGGTCATTGCGGGGGTTCGCGGAGCGGGCGTGGCTCGTCGCGGCCGTCGTCGTGCTGTGGGAGCTCGTGACCCGCGCGGTGAACGACGTCTACTACCCGCCTCCCACGACCATCGCGGCGGCGCTGCACGAGCTGTGGTTCTCCGGGCCCGCGTCCCACGCGTTCCTCACCGGCCAGGCCGTCGACGACTTCTCAACCAGCCTCGCGCACCTGTTCATGGGGTGGACCGCAGCGGGCGTCGCCGGGGTGGCGGTGGGCACGGTGATGGGACGGTCGCGGATCCTGTACGACCTGCTGAACCCGGTCCTGGAGTTCATGCGCGCGGTGCCGCCGCCCACGCTGGTGCCGTTCTTCATCATCGTGTTCCACCTCGGCGCGACGATGCAGGTGGTGACGATCGCGTTCGGCGTGGTGTGGCCCGTCCTGCTCAACACCTGCGACGGAGTCCGCGCCGTGGACACCCTGCAGCTCGACACGGCCCGCGTGTTCGGCGTCGGGCGGTTCCGCCGCCTCGCGGTCGTCATCCTTCCCGCGGCGGCGCCGAAGATCTTCGCGGGGCTGCGGGTGGCGCTGTCGTTCGCGCTGATCCTGATGGTCATCTCCGAGCTGTTCGGCAGCACCGCCGGGATCGGGTCGCGGCTGGTGGGCGCCCAGCGGGCGTTCGAGGCGAACCCGATGTGGGCCGCGATCGTGATGCTGGGCGTCCTCGGCCTGCTGTTCAACACGCTGTTCATGGTCCTGGAACGCCGCCTGCTGGCCTGGCACGCGGGCGCGCGGCGGCTCACATGACGTCCAAAGAGATAAGGCGTCCTAGAGAAAAGGCATGGCCATGCTCCAGATCACCGGCCTGACGCACTCCTACGGCGGCGACCACGGGGTCCTCGGCGGGATCGACCTCACCGTCCCGGACGGCCGGCTCGTCAGCATCGTCGGCCCGTCCGGCTGCGGGAAGTCCACGCTGCTGCGCTGCATCGCCGGGCTGATCCGGCCGACCGGAGGGACGCTCACCCTGGACGGATCGCCGATCGACGGCGTGCCCGACGACCTCGCCGTGGTGTTCCAGGACTACAGCCGGTCGCTGTTCCCGTGGCTGACCGTCCGCGACAACGTGGCGCTGCCGCTGCGCAGGCGGGGGATGTCCCGTCCGGAGCGGCGGGCGGCGGCGCAGGAGGCCCTGGAGTCGGTCGGCCTCCCGGACGCGGGCCGCAGGTACCCGTGGCAGCTGTCGGGCGGCATGCAGCAGCGCGTGTCGATCGCGCGGGCCCTGGCGTACCGGCCGTCGCTGATGCTGATGGACGAGCCGTTCGGGTCCGTGGACGCGCAGACCCGGGAGGATCTGGAGGATCTGCTCCTCCAGGTGCACCGGACGCAGAAGATGACGATCCTGCTGGTCACCCACGACATCGACGAGAGCGTCTACGTGGGCGACCGGGTCGTCGTGCTGAACCGCTCGCCCGCCCGCGTGCACGCCGACCTGGACGTCGACCTGCCCGCGTCCCGCGACCAGATCGAGACGCGGGGGCTGCCCGAGTTCGTCCGGCTGCGGGCCGAGGTCGGGCGGCTGGTCCGCGGCGGCGGGAGGTCGCCCGGCGCCGAGCCCGCGGACACCGGAACCGCATCGGACATCGTGACGGACGAATAGGGGGAACGCATTCCATGCGCGTACTCATCGTGGGGGCGGGGATCGGCGGGCTGACCTGCGCGCTGAGCCTGCACAAGGCCGGTGTGGAGACGCTCGTCGTCGACGCCTCCGCCCGGCTGCGGCCGCTCGGCGTCGGGATCAACCTGCTGCCGCACGCCGTGCGTGAGCTGACCGAGCTGGGGCTGGGCGGCGAACTGGCGGACCTCGGCATCCCGACCGGCGAGATGGTGCACTTCGACCGGCACGGCGGCCGGATCTGGGGCGAGCCGCGGGGCCGCGCGCTCGGCTACGACTGGCCGCAGTACTCGATCCACCGCGGCGACCTGCAGATGGCGCTGCTCGACGCCGTCCGGGCGCGGCTCGGGAAGGACGCCGTCCGCGCCGGCACCCTCTTCGAGGGCTTCGAGCAGGACGGGACGCGGGTGCGGGCGCGGCTGCTCGACCGGGCGTCCGGGACCGCCGGGACCGCCGCGGCCGACGTGCTGATCGGGGCGGACGGGCTGCACTCCGCCGTCCGCGCGCAGCTCAACCCGGACGAGCCGGCACCGCTGTGGAACGGCATCAGGATGTGGCGCGGCGTCACCGAGGGCGACCCGTTCCTGACCGGGCGGACGCTGGCCGTCGCGGGCAGCAACACCGCGTCCAAGATGGTCGTCTACCCGATCTCCAGGCGCGCCGAGCGCCGGGGCCGGGCCCTGCTGAACTGGGTCGCGGAGGTGAGGCTCCCCGATGACCGGCTCGACACCACCGCCGACTGGAACCGGAAGGGCAGGCTGGAGGACGTCCTCCCCTACTACGCCGGCTGGACGTTCGACTGGCTGGACGTCCCGGCGATGCTGGCGGGCTCGGCGGAGATCCTGGAGTACCCGATGGTCGACCGGGACCCCCTCGACCGCTGGACGTCCGGCCGGGTGACGCTGCTCGGCGACGCCGCCCACCCGATGTACCCGATCGGCTCCAACGGGGGGTCGCAGGCCGTCCTGGACGCGCGCGTCCTGGCGCACGAGCTCGCCCGCGCCGCCGACCCCGCCGAGGGGCTGCTCGGCTACGAGCGGGCGCGCCGCGAGACGGTCAACGCGATCGTGCTGGCCTGCCGCGACATGCCCGCCGACCGGATCCTGCACGCGGTCGGCGAGCGCGCCCCGGACGGCTTCGACGCCATCGAGGACGTCCTGACCCCCGAGGAGCTGGAGACCATCACGGGCGCCTACCGCCGGACGTCCTTCGACGACGTCGAGGCCCTCAACACGCGCCCGTCCTACTCGGTCTCCAGGGGCTGACTCAGGTCGTCACCGCGGCGAGGCGGGTGTCCACGGCGTGGGCGGCGCGGTCGTGGAGGGACGGGTCGTCGTGCAGGAGCGCGTACGTGGCTCCGGTGCGGCAGAGGGCGTCCAGCTCGAAGGCGAGCTGGGCGACGTCGGCGGACGCGTCGATCTCGCCGAGGTCGCGGGCCTCGCGGATGCAGCGCTCGAAGAAGTCGCGCCAGTCGCGCTGCGAGGACGCGATGGCGTCGCGGACGCGTCCCGGCCGGGCGTCGAACTCGGCCATCGTCGAGTCGAAGAAGCAGCCGCCGGGGAACACGGGTTCGCGCTGGTAGCGGCGCCACGCGTCCAGCAGCGCACGGAGGCGGCCGAGCCCCCGGGGGACGGCGAGGGCGGGCTGGATCACGTGCTCGCGGAACACCTCGACGGCCCGGCGGACGGTCGCGAGCTGCAGCTCCTCCTTGGATCCGAAGTGCGTGAACACGCCGCTCTTGCTGATCCGCAGCTCGGTGGCGAGCCGGCCGATCGACAGCCCCTCCAGGCCCTCGGCCGAGGCGATGTCGGCGGCGCGGTCGAGGATCGTCCTGCGTGTCTGCTCGCCTTTGAGAAGCCGTCCGTCGGTGCTCACGCGGCCTAATCTGCACGACCGTTCGTGCAAAGTCAATGCCGCCACCCCCTTGACGGGAGGGGCCTCCACAGAAGATTGTACGAACGGTCGTTTATTTTTCTGGGAGGGCACCTCATGTCCGTTGAGACCGCCGCGGCGCCGGACGCCGCGTCCCGCGCACGGCGGGACGTGCCCTGGCTCGCCGCCGGGGCGACGTTCCTGGCCATGCTCGACGCCACCGTCGCCAACCTGGCCGTCCCCGACCTGCACGCCGACTTCCAGGGCGCCTCGCTGTCCGGGCTGACCTGGGTGATCACCCTGTACGCGGTGCTGTTCGCGGCGCTGCTCGCCCCCGCCGGGCGGCTCGCCGACCTGGTCGGGCGGCGGACGCTGTACCTGTGGGGCATCGGGCTGTTCACGCTGGCGTCGCTGGCCTGCGCGCTCGCGCCGAACGTGCCCGTCCTGCTGGCGACGCGCGCGTTCCAGGGCGCCGCCGCGGCCGCGATGATCCCCGCGTCGCTGGCCTTGCTGCTGCGCGACACGCCGCCCGAGCGGCGCGCGGGCGCGATCGGGCTGTGGAGCGCCGCGGGCGCGTTCGCCGCCGCGATCGGCCCCAGCCTCGGCGGGGTCCTGGTCGACCAGTTCGGCTGGCGGTCGCTGTTCGTCATCAACGTGCCGGTCGGGCTCGCGCTGCTGCTGGCCGGGCTGCGTCTCCCCCGCACCGAGCACGGCGCGGGGCGGCTGCCCGACCTCCTCGGGACGGTCCTGCTCGGCGGCGGCGTCGGCGCGGTCGCGCTCGGTGTCACCCAGACCCAGGACTGGGCCTGGACGGACGCCCGCACCCTCGCCCTGATGATCGGCGGCGCCCTCCTCGTCGCCTTGGCGCTGTGGCGGTCGGCCCGGCACCCGGTGCCCGCGCTGGAGATCTCGCTGTGGCGCAGCCGCCAGTTCGCCGTCGCCAACGCCGCCTCGTTCCTGTACGGGACGGCCCTGTACACGTGGCTGCTGGTCGGCGTGCTCTACCTCACCGCGCAGTGGGACTACTCGATCCTGAAGGCGGGCTTCGCCTCGACGCCGGGCGCGTTCACCGCCACGGCCGCCGCGATCCTCATGGGCCGCCTCACCGGCCGCATCGGCGTCCGCCCGGCGGTCACCGGAGGCGCGCTGATCATGGTCGGGTGCGGGCTCTGGGCGGTCCTCTCGATGCCGTCCGACCCGCACTTCACGACCTTCTGGCTCCCGATCGGCCTGCTGGTCGGCACCGGGATGGGGATGGTCACGACCGGCACCTCCTCCGCCGCCGCGCTCGCCGTGAACCCGCTGCGGTTCGCCGGGGCCACCGGCCTCAACACGACCGCGCGGCAGCTCGGCGGCGCGTTCGGCATCGCCGTCCTCGCCGCGCTGCTGCCCGCCGGGGCGGTGCACGGCGACTACACCGACGTCTACCTGTTCTGCACGTTCGCCGCGGGCGGCGCGGCCCTCGCGGGGCTGCTGCTGACCGTCCGGCGCCCCGCGTCCTGATGGGAGAGAAGATGACCGAGACGACCCTTTCCGAGTGGACGGACCCGGCCGTCCTGCCGGCCGCCGAGGCCGCCGCGCTGCTGGCCGGCGCGTCCTGGACGCGGATGGTGACGATCGGCGACAGCGTCGCCGAGGGCGTCCGCGAGCCCGTGCCCGGCTACCGCGACCTGTCGTGGGCCGACCGGGTCGAGGAGGCCCTCGGCGAGGTCAGGCCCGGGTTCACCGCCCTCAACCTGGGCCGCCGCGACCTCGTCGCCGCGCAGGTGGCGGCGGAGCAGCTCGAACCCGCGCTGGCGTTCGGCCCCGACCTCGCGCTGGTGGCGGCCGGCGGCAACGACATGCTCCGCCCGCACTTCGACGAGGTCGAGGTGCGGCGGGAGCTGACCGGGATCGTGTCCGCGCTGCGGGCGGCCGGGGCCGACGTCGTCACGATCGGGCTCCTCGACATCACCGCCGCGGGGCTCGGCCCCGCCCGCTACCGGGAGGTCATGTCGGCCCGGACGCGGCGGCTGAACGAGGTGGCGGCCGAGGTCGCGGCCGGGCACGGCGCCTGCCACGCCGCCAACCCCTACGGCCATCCGGTCGCCGCCGACCCCGGCATCTACAGCGGCGACCAGCTGCACCTCAACGCCCGCGGGCACGCCTTCGCCGCCGCGAACACCGTCCGCGCCATGGCGGCCTACTTCGCGTCGGCGTAGCGGTCCACGACCGCGATCTCCATCGGGAACACGACCGCCGTGTCGCCGAACAGCAGCCGCCGCGCCTCGTCCGCCGAGGCGTGGACGGCCGCGACGACGTCCCCGGCGAGCCCTGCGGGCGTGTGCACGATGACCTCATCGTGCTGGAAGAACACCAGCCGGGGGGCGCCGAGCGAAGCTCGTCGAGTGATTGGTGGTGGGTGGGGGCTGGAGGACGGTCCGAGCGGGGTGAGGCGGCGGCGCAGTGAGCCGAGGAGCGCGAGCGCCCAGTCTGCGGCCGTGGCCTGGACGACGAAGTTG